>JAJEHI010000085.1 GCA_022823775.1 Defluviicoccus sp.
GGCGGGGGGGGGGTTTTCCGGCCCGGGGGGGGCGGCCCCGCCCCCCCCCCCCCCCCCGCGGGGGGGGGGGGGGTGGGGGGCGCCCTGAAGCCGCCCCGTGCGAACCGGGCGCGCGGAGGTCAGTCCAGCCGCAGGATCACCTTGCCGCGGACCTGGCGGCCGCGAATCACGTCGAACGCCTTCACGTAGTCCGTCATGGGGAAGACCTCCTGGACGGGAACGGCGATCTTGCCCTCGCCATGGAGATCGAACAGTTCGTTCTGGACGCGCTGCACCCATCCGGGATCGCGGTCGCGGTAGGCCGCCCAGTTCACGCCGGTCACCGAAATGACCTTCAACAGCGCGTAGTTGGTCCGGAACGACGCGATTTCGCCGCTGGTGAAGCCGACGATAACGGCCCTTCCGTCGAAATCGAGCGCGCGGATGGCGCCGTCGAACACCTCTCCGCCGACGCTTTCGACGACCACGTCGACGGCCCCGCACGCCTCCTTCACCTGGTCCCGGATCGAACCGCGCAGGTCTTCGACCGTCAGGTCCACGACGTGGTCGGCGCCGTTGTCGAGCGCCACGCCCGCCTTGGACATCGTCGTGACCCCGGCGAGCACCGTGCAGCCGAACGCCTTGGCGAGCTGCATCGCGGCGATACCGACGCTGCCGGTCGCGGCGGTGACCAGCACCCGGTCTCCCTTCTTCACGCCGGCCCTGGCCACGAGCGCGAAATGCGCGGTCTGATAGGCGATTCCGATCGCCGCGGCTTCCTCGAAGCTCATGTCGTCGGGCATCGGAAAGCAGTGATCGGCCGGCAGGACCAGCTTCTCCGCGTAGGTCCCCCATTCGGCCTGGACCATCACCCGGTCGCCGACCGACAGCCCTTCCACGCCTTCCCCGACCGCCGCGACCGTGCCGGCGCCCTCCTTCCCCGGCACGAAGGGGTGCGGAGGGATGATCTGGTACTTGCCCTCGATCACCAGCAGGTCGGGAAAATTGACCGCCGTTGCCTTCATGTCGACCAGCACCTCGCCCCGGCCGGGCGCCGGGTCCGGCATGTCCTCGATTTTCAACTCTTCCGGGGATCCGATCGCGTGGGCGACGATGGCGCGCATGCTGAAACTCCTTGTGGTCGATCCGGGTCCGACCCATGTTTGGCAAACGGGTTCCGAAGTGCGCCGGGGCAATCTCGACCGACCGGCGGGAACCGAGAGGGAGAACCCCATGTTAGTCGGCGTGCCGCGGGAGATTAAGACCGAAGAAAACCGGGTGGGCATGACGCTCGGCTCGGTGCGCGAGCTGGTCCGCGGCGGCCAGGAGGTCATCGTCGAGACCGGCGCGGCGCGCCGGATCGGCATTGACGACGAGGACTACGAGCAGGCCGGGGCGCGGATCGCGGCCGACGCGGCGGAGGTGTTCGCGAAGGCGGACATGATCGTGAAGGTGAAGGAGCCGCAGCCCTCCGAGATCGCCATGCTGCGCGAGGACCAGATCCTCTTCACCTACCTGCATCTGGCGCCGGACCCGGTCCAGACGCAGGGGCTGATCGAATCGGGCTGCATCGCCATCGCCTACGAGACGGTGACCGACGATTTCGGCGGGCTGCCCCTGCTTGCGCCGATGAGCGAGGTCGCCGGCCGCATGGCGGTCCAGGCCGGCGCCCATTGCCTGGAAACGGAGCACGGGGGCCGGGGCATCCTTCTCGGCGGCGTGCCCGGCGTCCGTCCGGGCAAGGTCGTCGTCATCGGCGGCGGCGTGGTGGGGACCAACGCGGTGCTCGTCGCCAACGGGTTCGGCGCGGCCGTCACCGTGCTCGACACCTCGCACCGCCGCCTCGCCGAGCTCGACCTGCAGTTCCGGAGCCTGATCGCCACGCGGCAATCGAGGGGGGACACGATCGAGCAGGAGGTCGTGGAGGCGGACCTGGTGATCGGCGCGGTGCTGGTCCCAGGCGCTGCCGCGCCCAAGCTGGTCACCCGCGACATGGTGAGGGCGATGAAGCGGGGTTCGGTGATCGTCGACGTCGCCATCGATCAGGGCGGGTGCTGCGAGACCAGCCGCCCGACGACCCATTCCGACCCGAGTTTCACGGTGGACGAGGTCGTGCATTACTGCGTCGCGAACATGCCGGGCGCGGTGGCGAGAACCTCGACGCTGGCGCTCAACGCCGCCACCCTCCCCTTCATCTGCAGGCTCGCCCGGGACGGCTGGCGGGATGCGCTTCTCGGCGACCCGCATCTTCTGAACGGGCTCAACGTCCACCGCGGGCGGCTGACCCATGGCGCGGTCGCGGAGGCGCAGAACAGGGATCACGTCCCGGCGCGGAAGGCGCTCGCCGCCTGATCGTCCACGATTGTCCACCGGGCGGCATTTCGGTCCACCAGGCGGCATTTCGCGGCCCGGTGCGACGCGATAAAATGCGCAATCCGCGAAACCCGGCAGGAAGGCGTGCGCGATGGAGTTGCGCAGGGTCGGCATTATCGGCCTCGGAGCGATGGGCCGTCCGATGGCGGAACATGTCGCCAGGGCCGGCTATTCGCTGAGGCTGCACGACATCGAACCCGGACGCGCCGAGGAAATCGCCAGATCGACCGGCGGCCGGGTCGCGAACGGTCCCGCCGGCGTTGCCGCGGCCAGCGATGTCGTCATCACCATGCTGCCGACCGGCGCGGATGTCGCCCGCGCCGCGCTCGGGGAAGGCGGAATTGCCGACGGGTTTGCCGACGGCGGCATTCTGGTCGACATGAGCTCGTCGGAACCGTCCGGCACGGTGGAGCTCGCCGCGGCGCTCGCGGAGCGCGGGATCGGAACGATCGACGCGCCCGTTTCCGGCGGACGCAAGGGCGCGGTGGAGGGCACGCTCACCATCATGGCGGGCGGCGACGCGGCACTTGTCGAGCGATGCCGGCCCATGCTCGAGACCATGGGGAAGCGCGTCGTTCATACCGGCCCCGTCGGCTCGGGCCACGCGCTCAAGGCGCTCAACAACACGATCGGCGCCGCCGGCTTTCTGATCGCGATCGAGGCGTTTCTGGTCGGCAAACGGTTCGGCCTGGAACCGGAGACGATGGCCGAAGTCGTCAATTCGTCCACCGGCATGAACCATTCGACGCGCAACAAATTTGCCCAGTTCGTCTTTTCGCGCGGCTTCGATTCGGGATTTGCCCTGGACCTGATGGTCAAGGACCTCGACATCGCGCTCGATCTCGCGCGGGATACCGGGACGGCGGTGCCGTTCGCCGCGCTCAGCCGGCAGATCTGGGCCCAGGCGCAGCAAAATCTCGAGCCCGGGCGCGACCACACCGAAATCGTCCGATGGCTCGAACGAGTCGCCCGCGCGGAACTCCGGTAGAGCGGTGAACGACAAGCCGGCGCGGGGTCCGGCCGCCTACCGCCCGAAACTCGACAATCTGCGCGGCATCCTCTGGATGCTGCTCGCCGTCACGCTGCTCACCGCGATGTTCGCGATCATCAAGCAGATGGCGACGGAGCTCCCGTTCTTCGTCGTCGCGCTGATGCGGACCACTACGGCGCTTGTCATGTTCGTTCCCTGGCTGATCCGCGTGGGCCGGCCGGGGATCGCGACCCGCCGCCTGAAGACCCATTTCCTGCGGGCCTTCTTCGGAATCGCTTCCTTCGCGGCGATCGTCTACGCGGTCGGGCGGCTGATGCTGTCGGACACGATGGTGCTTTCGTTCACGTCGCCGTTCTGGTCGATCCTGCTCTCGGGCCTGATCCTCGGCGAAACGATCCGCCGCGACCGGACGTTCGCCACCATTGCCGGGTTCGTCGGGGTGGTGATGATCGTCAAGCCGCACGGCGAGGTCGACCACGCGATGCTGATCGCGCTGGGGAGCGCGGTGCTCACCAGCGGCGCGATCATCTCGCTGAAGAGCCTGTCCTCGACCGAACCGCCCGCCCGCATCGTGTTCTACTTTTTCCTCTTCGGCACGCTGTTCCTGCTGCCGCCCGCGCTCCTTACCTGGGAAACGCCGACCCTGGAGCAGTTCGGCTGGCTGATCGCGGCGGGAGTCCTCGGCGGGGTCGGGCAGAATTTCCTCGCGCGCGCCTACGACGCGGGCGAAGTGACGATCGTCGCCCCGCTCGATTTCCTGCGAATGCCGCTCGCGGCGTTCTTCGGCTTCGTCGTTTTTTCCGAAATCCCCGACATCTGGTCGGCCGGGGGAACGGCTGTGATAATCGCGGCGCTCCTGTTCATGACGCGACGCGACGCCATCGAGCGGCGGCGGCAGCGCGGGGAGACCCAGGGATGAGCGGCGAAAAGCTGTCCGACCTCGCGCCGTTTGCAATTCGCGCCGACCTCGACCGGGCTTACGAGCGCGCCTGGAAACATCTCGCCAGCCCGGGAACATGGTGGGACGGCGCGCACAGGCTCGCCATGGTCCGGGCCTGCCGCGAAGCGCCCGATTGCGCGCTCTGCCGGGAACGGGCGGCTTCGCTCTCTCCTTTTGCGGTGGAGGGAGTCCACGATTCGACCAGCGGTCTGCCGGACAATATCGTGGAGGTCGTCCACCGGATCCGGACCGATTCGGGGCGGCTGACCGAATCCTGGTTCCGCCGCGCGATCGACGGCGGGCTTTCCGAGACGGAATATGTGGAGATCGTGGGCGTGGTTTCCGTCGCGACCGCCCTCGACACTCTGGCGAAGGCGCTCGGCATCCCGCCGCGGCCGCTTCCCGAGCCGCTGCCGGGCAGCCCTTCGCGCCATCGCCCGGCGAATGCCAGGCGGACGCTTGCCTGGGTCGCCACGCTCGAGCCCGAGGACGTCGCGGACGACCATCCCAACCCCTATGGCGACAAGACGCCCGATCTCGTCGCCAACATCCACCGCGGGATGAGCGTCGTGCCGGCCGAGGTCGCGGCGTTCTTCGAGCTCGACGACGTTATCTACCTGCCGCAATTCGCGCTCAAGGATTTCGCCAACGAATACCGCGCGATCGACCACGCCCAGATGGAGCTCGTCGCCGCCCGGGTCTCGCTGATCAACCGGTGCCGATACTGAACCGCCGGACATGTGATGCTGCTCCGTGAGAGCGGCGAGCATTACGGAGAAACCTATACCCTCGACGGCGTTACCGGGGATGGCGACGGCGGAGTGCCGCACGGCCGGCAGCTGCTCGATTTCGCCCAAGCGGCGATCGGCGGCACCGAGATCCAACTCCGCCGCGCGCGGGAGGCCCTGATCGCGGCCGTCGGCGAGGAAGGCTTCGTCGATGCCGCGGGCGTCGTCGCTTCCTTCAACGCTGTGGTGCGGATCGCCGATGCGACGGGGATTCCGGTCGAAAACTTCAAGCTGGAACGGACCGTCGAGGAGCGCGCCGCGCTCGGCATCGACGACTGGCACTGACGGGACGTCGCATCCCTCGATACGGCGCTGGCGCGCCCGCTCGGGATGAGGACACTTTGTCGCTATCCGCACCGGCCCCTCACCCCGACCCTCTCCCGAGGGAGAGGGAGACTTGCGGCACCGACCCCGCTCTACCGTCTCCCCTCCCGCTTGCGGGAGGGGCCGGGGGAGGGTGGGCCGCTCGGTACGGACCGCCGTGATCCGGTCAGGTCGGAAATCGACGGGCGGCGTCTCAGCGCCGGCCGATCGGCAGGACCTCGCGCTGGGCCACGCCGCTATAGGCGCTGAGCGGGCGGATCAGCCTGTTGTCCGCGTTCTGCTCCAGGTAATGCGCGGTCCATCCGGTGATCCGGCTCATCACGAAGAGCGGCGTGAACATCTCGATGTCGAAGCCCATCATGTAATAGGCGGGGCCGGCCGGGAAATCGAGATTGGGGTGGATCCCCTTCTCCCCGATCATCACCTTCTGGAGCCCGTCGGACATGCGGATCCACGTGTCGTCGTCTTTCCAGGCGGCGAGGTCCTCCAGGCAGCGGCGCATCGTCGGCACCCGGGAATCTCCCGACTTGTAGACCCGGTGGCCGAACCCCATCACCAGCCTCTTTTGAGCGATGGCGTCCTTCATCCATTGCTCGGCGATGTCCGGGTCGCCGATTTCGAGGAACATGTGCATCACCGCCTCGTTGGCGCCGCCGTGGAGCGGGCCCTTGAGCGAGCCGATGCCGCCGGTGACCGCCGAATAGATGTCCGACCGGCTGGAGGCGATGGTGCGTACGGTGAAGGTGGACGCGTTGAAGCTGTGCTCGGCGTAGAGGATCATCGAGGTATCGAAGGCGTCGATCACCTCCCGCGGCGGCACCTCGCCGAAGCACATGTTGAAGAAGTTCTCGACCATGGGGAGATCGTCCCGGGGCGCGATGCGCTCCTCGCCCTTCCGGAACCGGTAGTCGGTCGCGATCATGGTCGGGATCTTGGCGAAGAGGTCGAGCGACCGGCTGCGGTCGGCCTCTTCCGGCTCCCCGCCCCAGGCGGTTTCCGTCGTGCCGAGATAGCTGACCGCCGTCCTCAGCGTGTCCATCGGGTGCGCGTCGCGCGGAAACCGCCGGATGACGGCGACATGGTCCTGCGAGATTTCGCGCCGCCGGGCTTCCTCCGCCCTGAGCTCGTCGAGCTGGGCGGCCGTCGGCAAATCGCCGTTCCACATCAGCCAGGCGACTTCCTCGAAGGAGGCGCGCGCGCAGAGGTCCTGCACCGCATAGCCGCGATAAGTGAGAGAGTTGGTCTCCGGCATCACCTTGGAGATCGCGGTGGTGTCCACCGTCACCCCGGCGAGGCCCTTCTGGATTTCCGGTTCCGCCATCCGTTCCTCCCTTTCCGTCCCGCCCCTCGGGCATTCAGATCCTGAAATTGAAGAGGCTCCGGTCGAAGCGATTGTAATCCTCGTAGCGAACCAGCTCATAGAGCCGCTTGCGGGTCTGCATCCGGGGGACGGCGTCCTCCTGGCTGCCCCTCTCCTTCAGGATGTCGAGCCCTTCCTCGACCCCGAACATCGCGAGGCGAAGCGTCGTTACCGGGTAGATCGCGATGTTGTAGCCGAGCTCGACCAGCCGGTCGCGCGTGAGCAGCGGCGTCTTTCCGAACTCGGTCAGATTGGCCAGAAGGGGCACGTCGATCGCCGCGCGGAAGGCCTCGTATTCGGGGATCGCGGCGAGAGCCTCGGGAAAGATCGCGTCCGCGCCCGCGTCGACATAGGCCCTGGCGCGGTCGATCGCCGCCTCCATCCCCTCGGAAGCCTTGGCGTCGGTCCGAGCCATCAGGAGAAAGTTCGGATCGCGTTTTGCATCGGCCGCGGCGCGGATCTTCTGCGCCATGTCGGCGGCCGGGATCAGCACCTTGTTGTCGAGATGACCGCAGCGCTTGGGGCTGAGCTGATCCTCCAGATGGCATCCCGCGAGCCCGGCATCCTCGATCTCCTGGATCGAGCGCGCCGCGTTCATCGGCTCGCCGAACCCGGTGTCGAGGTCGATCAGCGCGGGCAGGTCGGTCGCGCGCGCGATCTGGTGGCCCCGCGCCGTCACCTCGGGCAGCGTCGTCAGCCCGATATCGGGAAGCGCGAGGTCGGCCGACAGCGCGGCGCCCGAGATGTAGATACCGTCGAAACCCTTTTCCTGGACCGTCACCGCCACCAGGGGCGAGAACGCGCCCGGCATCTGCAGCAACGCGCCGGAGTCGAGCGCGGCGCGGAACGCGGCGCGTTTCTCCGCCGCCGTCTTCTTCGCGAACAGCATCAGAAAATCCCCCTGTCGTCGCGCTCCGCGTTGACCAGGCTCGCGGGATCGACCGCCACGTTGAGGCCGCCCAGGTCTTCGGGTCCGAGGTCGGGCAGGCGCTGGACCAGGTCGAGGAAGCGGCGCTGCTCCTCGGGCGCGGCGATACCGTCGGCCAGCGTCTCGAACTTGCGGATATAGTCCGCCCGGGCGAACGGGCGCGCCCCGGCGGAATGGGCGTTGGCGACCGCGAGCTCGTCGACGACCGTCTCGCCGGAGTCGAGCACGATCTCGAGCCGCCCGCCGAAGGCCCGTTTGTTGGGGTCGGGTTCGTGGTAGCGCGCGGTCCACTCGGCGTCCTCGACCGTGGATATCTTGTGCCACAGCCGGACCGTGTCCGGACGTCCGGCCCGTTCCGGCGCGTAGGATCGGATGTGGTGCCATTCGCCGTCCTGGAGGGCGACCGCCAGGATGTACATGATGCTGTGATCGAGCGTCTCGCGACTCGCCTTGGGGTCCATCTTCTGCGGATCCCCGGCGCCGGTTCCGATCACGTAGTGGGTGTGATGGCTGGTGTGGAGGACGATGCGGTCGATCCGCTCGAAGTCCGCGATCCGGCCGCGCATGCGGAATGCGAGATCGATGATGGCCTGGCTCTGATATTCGGCCGAATGCTCCTTGGTGTAGGATTCGAGGATCGCGCGCTTGGCCTCGCCCGGCGCGGGCAACGGCACCGTGTATTCGGCATCCGGCCCGTCGAGCACGCGGGCGATCACGCTGTCCTCCCCTTCGTAGATCGGGGACGGCGCGCCCTCGCCCCGCATCGTGCGGTCCACCGCTTCGATCGCGAGCTTGCCCGCGTGCGCCGGCGCGAACGCCTTCCAGCTCGAAATCTCGCCCTTGCGCGACTGGCGCGTGCTCACCGAAGTGTGCAGCGCCTGCTGCACCGCCTGGTAGACCGTCTCGGTCGGGAGCCCGAGCAGCGTGCCCAGCCCCGCCGCCGCCGAGGGCCCGAGATGTGCGATGTGATCGATCTTGTGGGCGTGCAGGCAGATGCCCTTGACCAGATCGATCTGGATCTCGTAGGCGGTCGCGATGCCGCGCACGAGGTCCGCCCCGCCCCGCCGGGTCTGCTGCGCCACCGCGAGGATCGCCGGGATGTTATCGCCGGGGTGGGAATAGTCGGCGGCGAGGAAGGTGTCGTGGAAATCGAGCTCGCGCACCGCCGTTCCGTTCGCCCATGCGGTCCATTCGGCGGCGAACCGCCGTTCCGACGCGATACCGAACACCGCCGCGCCGCCGTCGCGGGGATGAGCGAGCGCCTGCGCGCGGGCAGCGGCTACGGGAGACCGGTTGAGCGCCGCCACGGCGACGGCGGCGTTGTCGACAATCCGGTTGACGACCATGTCGACCACCGCGGACTCGACCGCTACGGGATCGGTTGCGACGGCCGCGATTTTCCATGCGAGCTGGTCTTGCCTTGCTAAGGCTTCTTTCGAAGGATAGACCTTAACTGTATGATTTATCATCGAGATGTCTGTTCCTTCCCAGCTTTCCGCATGAGCGATCATACCCCGGACCGGGACCCGGTCAAATCGCGTTCGGCAGCGTGTTGTGGGCTCCCGGACGGTGTGATTAGGTAGCCCGATCCTCTCGCCTACGGAGGCTATGAATGCCGGATCGACTTCTCCGACTGTCCAAGGACGATTTCGCGGCGAGGGCTTTCCTCGACGATCCGCTGCCCCCGGCGATCCGGGCGATTTACGTCGCGGAAGGGATGGCTTCGATTTCCGCCGGCGGCACGACGGCCGCTCTTGCCGCCAATTCGGCGTTTTTCGACACCGGTCCGGTATCCATCGCAGCCGGCGCGGAGGGCGCGCGCCTTCTCCGCTACGAGCTCGACCCCGGCGAGGCCGACCCCGGGGGCGCGGGCGTCCGCTCGGAGCGCATGCTGGAAGCTTCGCTCGGGCTCGACGATCCCGGCGGCTACCTGCTTCGCTGCGACAAGGTGGAGTTGCCGCCGGGCGGGATCGCCTATACCCACACCCACCAGGGCGGCGGCATACGGTGCCTGCTCAAGGGCGGGTTCAACGTCCGGGTGCACGACCGGACGACCGAGATCGGAGAGTACGACGCCTGGTTCGAGGCCGGACCCGACCCGGTCTATGCCTGGGCGCCCGACGACGCGCCGGGGCATTTTTCGCGGGTGATGATCCTGCCCCGCCGGCTCAAGGGGGAGAGCTCCATCCGCTACGTCGACCCGGAAGACGCCGACAAGCCCAAGCTGCAGCGATACACCATCTTCCTGGACGAGTTTATCGAGACATGACCAGCAATCTGAGGACGGGCGGCCAGATCCTGGCGGACGCGCTGCTGACCCATGGCGTGGACACGATCTTCTGCGTCCCCGGCGAGAGCTATATCGCGACGCTGGACGCGCTGTTCGACGTGCGCGACCGTATCCGCGTCGTCACCTGCCGCCAGGAAGGCGGCGCCGCCTACATGGCGGAAGCCTACGGCAAGCTGACCGGGCGGCCCGGCATCTGCTTCGTCACCCGCGGACCCGGCGCGACCAACGCCAGCGTCGGTATCCACACCGCGCGGCAGGATTCCACGCCGATGATCGTCTTCGTCGGCCAGGTCGCGCGTGGCATGGCGGAGCGCGAGGCTTTCCAGGAGATCGATTTCCGCCGGATGATGGGCGAGCTCACCAAGTGGACGGCCCAGATAGACGACCCGGCGCGGGTGCCCGAGTACGTCAACCGCGCCTTCCGCACGGCGACCTCGGGACGCGCGGGACCGGTGGTTCTGGCGCTGCCGGAGGACATGCAGACCGACCGCGCCGAAATCGAGGACGGCGCGGCCTACGCGGAGGTGCAGGCGAGCCCGTCATCGGATGACATGGCGCGGCTGCGCGACATTCTGGCGGAGGCGGAACGCCCGGTCGTGCTTGCCGGCGGCGGCGGCTGGACCGAACGGGCTTGCGACGACCTCCGGATGTTCGCCGAGACCAACGATCTTCCGGTCGCCGTCGGGTTCCGCCGGCAGGACCTGCTGGACAACCGCCATCCGGGCTATGTCGGGGTCGTCGGGCTCGGCGCAAACCCGGCCCTCGCCGCCGCGATCCGGGATTCGGATCTGTTGCTGGTCGTGGGAGCCCAGCTCGGCGAGATCGTCACCCAGGGCTATACGCTCCTCTCCCTGCCCAAACCGCGGCAACGGCTGGTTCACGCCCATCCGGGGATCGACGAGATCGGCAAGATTTATCAGCCGGACCTCGGGATCGCGAGCGGCATGCCGGGTTTCGCCGCAGCGCTCGCCGCGCTGGACCCGATCCGGAACCCGCCCTGGGCCGGCCACCGCGCCTCGATTCGCGCGGCCTACGAGGAGTTCACGGAGCCGACCGGGATGCCGGGAGGGCTCAACCTCGCGCATGTGGTGCGCCACCTGGAGGGCGTGCTGCCGGAAGACGCGATCCTGGCCAACGGGGCCGGGAATTTTTCCCAGTGGCTGCACCGGTTCCACCGCTACCGCGGGTACGGCACGCAACTCTCGCCGCAGAGCGGATCGATGGGGTATGGGGTTCCGGCGGGCGTCGCCGCCGCCGTTCTGAATCCCGGGCGCGAGGTCGTCGCCTGGTGCGGCGACGGCGATTTCCTGATGAACGGCCAGGAAATCGCGACCGCCGCGGCCCAGGGTCTCCGCAACCTGACCGTCCTCGTGGTCAACAACGGAACCTACGGCACCATCCGCATGCACCAGGAGCGGCACTATCCGGGCCGGGTGATCGCCACCGATCTCGCAAACCCGGACTTCGCCATGCTGGCGAGAGCCTACGGCCTGCATGGGGAAACGGTGGATCGCACCGAGGATTTCGCCGATGCCTTCGTGCGCGGTCGGGCAGCGGACGCCCCCGCCCTGCTCGAACTCCGGATCGACCCCGAAGCGATCCTGCCGACCGCCACTATCAGCGGGATACGGGCGGCGAGCGGTTAGCCTGGGCGCGGTCGCACCCGAGCGCCGCGACACCCCCTCACCCTGACCCTCTCCCCGGCGGGGAGAGGGGACGCGCTTGGCGCCTCCCCGCTACCTTCTCCCCTCCCGCTTGCGGGAGGGGCCGGGGGAGGGTGGGCCGGTTCGGCGTGACCTGAACAGTTGTTTACCTCACGTCATGGTCCTGTGTGGCCGCCGGAAGCAGTTTTCGGACGTGCCCTATTCCCCCGCCATCAGGGCGTTCATTTCGGGGTGCAGGATCACGCCCTCCGCGAACCCGTACGTTCCCGACCCGGCAAGCTCGCCCGCCGCGTTGCGCGCCAGCGTGGCGAAGGCGAGCGAGAGGAGGCCGCCGATGCTGACCCGGGCGACGCCGAGCCGCTTGAGCTCGGGGATCGGCGGGGAGACGGCGCTCGCGAGCACATTCACCGGCCCGTCGATGCCCTCGACCACCGCCCCGATGGTTTCTGCATCGCGCGCGAAGGGAACGAACAGGCAGTCCGCGCCGGCCTCGCGATAGGCGTTGCAGCGCCGGATCGTTTCGGCGAGCGCCTCCGGCCCCTTGCCGCCGCGCAGGAAGGTATCGCAGCGCGCGTTGAGCACCGCAGGGACCCCCGTCTCGTCGGCGGCCTTGCGTCCGGCCGCGATGCGCGCCACCGAGAGATCGAAATCGAGCAGCGGGCCGGGCGCGCCGATCGCGCCGTCCTCGATGTTCATCCCGACGGCGCCGGCCTCGATGGTCGCCTTGACGGTATCGGCGACCGCTTCGGGCTCGATGCCGTAACCCGCCTCCATGTCGGCGGTCACGGGCACATCCACGCACTCGGCGATGCGGCGCACCATCCAGAGCATTTCCTCGCGCGGGATGTTCTCCCCGTCGGCATAGCCCATCAGCCAGGCCACGCCGGCGCTCGACGTGGCCACCGCGGGGTAGCCGGCCTCGACGACGATCCTGGCGATCGACGCATCCGACGCATTGACCAGAACCAGGGGTCCGGGCCCTTCGTGCAGCGCCTGGAAGGTCTCGGCCTTCGCGACCTGTCGGGCATCCGCCATGGGTTTTCGCCTCAGATATCGAAGGAGGGCACGGGACCGCCCTCGGCCATTCCGAGCGCGTCCGCGATCGTCCGTTCGGGATCGGGGACGCCGCCGAATCGGAGAAGCCCGTGCGCCTTTTCCGCCATCTCTTCGCGGTCGAGCGCGGCCTCCGGGTCCCCCTTGCATTGCCGGCGCGCGGCGCTGACCCGCCTGCCGTCGTCGAGCACCGCCGTCACCTCGCCGCCCCAGGCGGCGGGGTAGTCGGATGCATAGGGTTCGCCCGCGCCAACGCTCACCCGCGAGCGCAGCCCGGACAGGCGCGCCCGCGCCTTGGCTTCGAAGGAGTCGAACCCGACCGCGCCGTCGGCGAGCGCGGCGGCGATGCAGTGCTGCAGCGAGAATTTCGCCTCGTAGGGCGAAGCCGGCACCGGCCGGTCGCAAACGTCGACCGCGGCCCGGTAGGTCGAGGCCTCGACGGCGGCCACCGCCGCGGGATCGATCTTCGCCGAGACTTCAAGCGCGGCGTCGATCGCGGGATGGGTATGACGACAGGACGGCCAGGGCTTGATCGAGGTCGCGTGCACCTGCCAGGGCGCATCGGGATGGCGCAGCACCGCGCCGGGGTCGGGGTCGGGGCAGGCTCCGGCATAGAACCCCCGCGGTCCTTCGAGAATCGCCGGCGGACCGGTAAACCCTCCCGCCGCGAGTTCCGCCGCGACGACCCCGGCTTCCGCCGCGCGCCCGGCGTGGAGATGCTTGCTCATCGCCCCGGTGTCGAGGAACTCCCAGAGTCCGGCCGACTGGGTTCCCGCGTTGCCGAGCGCGTGCACGGCGGCCTCGTCGTCGAGCTCCAGCAGGCTCGACGCCGCCATCGCGGCGCCGAACGGACCGCAGGTCGCGGTGTTGTGCCAGACCCTGTAGTGCGTCGGGCCGACCGACATGCCGACCCGGCAGACCGCCTCGAAGCCGTGCAGCACCGCGCGGAGAAAGGTATCCCCGTCCGCCCCGGAACGTTCGGCAAGCGCCAGCGCCGCCGGAATGACGACGCATCCCGGATGAGTGACGGAGCCGCGATGGAGGTCGTCGACCTCCAGGATGTGCATGCAGCCGCCCATGACGAGCGCGCGACGCCCGGGATCCCGCCTGTCGGCGCCCCATCCGGAGAGGATCTTGCCGGGTTCCGTGACCCGCCCGGCCAGCATGTTGGCGATCCCGTCGAGCACGATCGGCGCCATCGCGTCGAGGTCCGCCCGGCGGACCGGTTTCGACCGGATCAGCGCGACGAGCCCTTCCGTCAGCGTCGCCGCGGCCGCGGACTCGACCGCCGCATGCGCGGCGGCGGTGCTCACGCGGTACCGCCGCCGGGCGGCGCGTAGTCGGGGAAGCGGCCGGAGACGTCGAGATCGAACAGCTTGCGCGCGTTCTCGCCGAGGATGTTGCGCTTCGCCGTCTCGTCGAGGAAGGGCAGGTCGTAGATCACGCTCGGCAGGTCCATGTCCCAGTGCGGGTAGTCCGAGCACCAGCAGAGCTGCGTTTCCGCCTTGATCATCTTGAAGGTCATCTCGAGCACGTCGAGGTCGTTGGGAACCTCCATCGGCTGCGAGGAGTAGTACATGTCCTGCATGTACTCGCTGGGCAGCTTGGTGAGGGACGGCGCTTCCGAGCTCCGCATCTTGTAGTCGTTGTCGAGGCGCTGCATCAGCCACGGAATCCAGGCGAGGCCCGATTCGATCCAGATCACCTTGAGCTTGGGGAAGCGTTCCGGAAGGCCGTTGATCACCCAGTTCGCGCAGTGCATGGCGTTGTAGATGGTGAAGCCCATCGCGTGCGTGATCAGGAAACGGTTGGTCGCCCCGAGGAGCGGGTCGTTCCAGTTGTATGAGGCATGGAAGGCGAGCGGCTTGCCCATCTCCTCCATCAGCCGGTAGGTCTTCATGTAAGCGTTGTCGTAGACCGGCTTGTAGCGCGTGGACACCACCGAGAAGCCGACCACGCCCGGCTTGTCGCCGAAATCCCGCACCATCTTGTAGCTGGCTTCGGGGTCGTTGAACGGCAGATAGAGCATCGAGGTGATGCGCTCGTTCTGCGGCAGGATCTGCTCGACCAGCCAGCGGTTGTAGGCGCGCGACATCGCGACCTCGATCTCGGGCTGGGGATGCAGGCCGAGCAGCAGCATGGGCGTCGGGAACATCGAGACATAGTCGACCCCCATCGCATCCATCCACTTGAGCGACAAATGGATGTCGCGGTGGGTTCCGTCCGCGGGGGTCTGCTCCAGCTTGCGCAGCGGGTAGCGCATCACCCTTCCGGAAATGTCCTGGTAGCCGACGACGCCCGGAATCAGGGGCGATTGCGCGCCGGTGCCGCTGCCCGAATAGACCAGCCCGGTCTGCTTGATCACCGGGTCCTCGATGTACTGGATGATGTCGCGCAGCGACTCGTTCTCGTAGTGGTGGCAGTCGACGTCGACGATCAGCACGTCCTCCAGCTTGCGCCGGTCGCGCTGCCGCGCCGCGTTGATGAGGAGCTTCTTGGTGTCGAACTCCTCGA
Organism: Defluviicoccus sp.; assembly: GCA_022823775.1. Classification (GTDB taxonomy): domain Bacteria; phylum Pseudomonadota; class Alphaproteobacteria; order MPNO01; family MPNO01; genus MPNO01. The sequence goes on from JAJEHI010000085.1 coordinate 15,205, forward strand.
CGCTCATCTTGTGGATGTCGCTTGTCGGAATGTCCATTCTTCGTCTCCGTCAGGCGCCCGACCAGGCTTGCCACATGCCGAGCTCGAACAGCTCGACATTTACGGCCCGCAGCATGGCGGTGCACATGATCATCACGGCCGTCGCCGGCATCGCGCGGTCGTCGATGAACGGCGACCAGCGCTCGCCGACCTGGAACTTGACCGTATAGAGCCTGGTGAGCGCGGTGAGTCCCTCCTGAATCAACTCGTCCGGAGGCTCCCTGCCCTTCTCGAGGGCGAGCATCTTCTCGGCGAACGCCTGGAGCTTGGCGGTTTCCTCCCCGACATCGGCGAGGAGGTCGCCGAATTCGTCCTCCGGCTGCTCAGGCGAGGACATAGATGCCGTCCTCCTTCTCGACGACGTCGTATTTCCTCAGGCGAAAGGTCCTGTCTGCGACCATCACGCCGGTCTCGAGATCGTATTCCCAGCCATGCCAGGGACAGACGATGTGCATCTCGTCGTGATTGAAGCGCATCCCCTGGTACGTCTTGTCCTCGGCGATGACCTCCTCGACCTTGGCCATCAGCAGCCCTTCGCAGGCCGGCCCGCCCTGGTGGGCGCAGAGGTTCTGGTAGGCATAGAGCCGTCCCTTCACCCGATAGACGCCGATCTCGGAATTGCCGTTGGGAACGATCTTGCGCTCGCCGTCGGAAAGGTCGTCGGATTTGGCGACAAAGATCTCCCTTGCCATTCGCACGTCTCCTGTTGTTCGACGGGTCCCGGCGCCTCAGTTGGTGGCGACCGAGAGACTGTGGGCCGCGCTCCCGCCCTGATGCCGGTTGGCGTATGTCTGCAGGCGCGTCATGCCCATATTCGCGAGCGCGGCGAGCGCGAAAATGATCAATATGATCGCGTACATCTCGGCGATCCTGAACTGCTCGTAGTAGTTTCCGAGCCGATAGCCGAGCCCCCCGTCGGCGAACTTGAGCTCGGCCACCAGCACCCCGATGACGGTGATCGCCATGCCCAGCCGCAGCCCGGTGATCACCGGGTTGACCATCGCGGGGATGTAGATTTTGATCACCGTCTGCCACTGGTTGAGATTAAACGACTTCCCGACCCGCAGAAGCACCGGATTGATCAAAATCATGCCGAGCGCCGTCGAGAACACCACGGGGAAGAATGCCGACAGCGCGCCCTTGGCCATCTTGGAATCGATCCCGGTGCCGAAAATCAGGAACAGGATCGGCAGGAAGATGATCTTCGGCGTCGAGCCGATGGCGTTGAGATAGGGTTCGATCGCCTTGCGGAGCAGAGGATTGACGCCCATGGCGATACCGAGCGCGAGCCCGATCGCCGAGCCCACGATGAAGCCGACGATATGCTCGGCGAAGGTGATCCCGAGATCGCGATAGAAGTCCGCCGCGGTGATCTCGTTCCAGATGGCGAAGACGATCTTCCACGAGGACGGAATCACGTCGCCGTAGAGTATCTCCAGGCTGCCGAGCGCCGCCAGCCCCTCCCACGCCACCAGCAGGCAAATGACGGTGACCAGGCGGATCCGGAAGACCGTCGCCTCGCGGTGAGGAACCGCGGCGGGCGCCGCGGCGATTACACCGGCCTGAGCCACTTCTCGATCCTCCCGAAGCCCCAGTAGAAGAACACGCTGACCAGGATCACCGCGACGATGCTCGCATAGGTGCCGGGCGTGTCGAAACGGAAATACATCTCCGAGACGATCCGCCCCAGCCCGCCGAAATCGATCAGGTACTCGATCGCGACGATATTGACGAGAGTATACATCACCCCGATGCGGATGCCCGTGAAGATGGTGGGCACGGCGCTCGGAAGCTGGATCTTCCAGAACATCTCGCGCTCGGAGACGTTGAAGCTCCGCCCGACATTGAGCAGCGTCTGCGACACGCCGAGCAGGCCCTGACGCGTCTGGATGACGATCGGAATCGCGCCCGGGATGAAACCCATCATGATCAGGGTCAGATAGGTCCGCCCGAAGATCACCAGGAACAACGGGTAAAGCAGCACCGTCGGCGCCGCGAAGGCGGCCGCGAGCCAGCCCTCGTAGGCGACGCCGTAGCGCCGGTTGCGATAGAGGAAATATCCGAACGGCACCCCGATCGCGAGCGCGATCCCCGTCGAGGCCGCTGTCATGCCGAGGGTGACGAAAAAATTGCCCACCAGGTCCATGTCCTCCTGGACCGGCGGGAACGCGAGAAACGTGTCGGACGGACGCGGGACGACAAGCTCCATCACCATCCCGGTCTCGACCGCGATCTCAAGGACGCAGAGAAAAACCGCGACCCCGATACCGCCGACCAGAACGGGCGACTTCGAAAGCTTGAACGACCCCGTCATCCCGCGCCGTCCGCGCGTTACGCTCTAGATCGGCTTGTTGCCCATCGGATGCACCAGCTCGTGGAGCTGTTCCTTGGTGAGCAGCTTCTTGATCTTCTTGTTCTCGAGCGCGATCTTGTTGATCTTCTCCAGCCCCGCGACCGGCAGGAAGGTCGAGGAATTGAGCGGCGTATCCATCGGCGCCGACTTTATGTCCTCGTAGTTGAGCTTCCAGCGCTTGGCATAGGCTTTCAACTGATCGTCGCTCGTGTAGGTGCGCGCCTGGCCCTCCGTCAGCGCGTTCATCAGGCGCCTGGCCGCATCGCGGTTCTTCTCCAGCCAGTTCACGTTCGCCGCGATCACCCGGATGGTGGTGCCGGTCAGCGCGGCGGCCGCGGCCCCCGTGCCGATGATGCGGATCTTCTTTTCGCGCAACAGGTTCTTGTTGAGCGGGAAGACCGACCAACCGGTCGCCACCTGGCCGGACATGAGTTGCGTGCGCGAACCCGACGGTCCGCCGACAGAGACCGCCTTGGCCGGAATGCCGAGCGCTTCCTTGATGAACAGGACCGCGAGGTTGGTGGTCGAGCCGGGACGCGAATAGGCGAACTCGTGCTCCGCCTTGAGGTCCTTGAAGCTCTTGATCGGGCTGTCGGTCTTCACATACCAGTAAAGGTCCGGCACGCCCCGGATGTTGCTGCCGAGCACGCGGATCGGAGCGCCCTTGGAATAGGCGGACACCACGCCGAGCACGCCGTTGCCCCACACCACGTCCTGGCTTCCGGTGATCACCGCCTGCAGCGATGCCGCGCCGCCCGAGCCGTGGATGATCGAGACATCGAGCCCGTACTTCTCGAATATCCCGTTCTCCTTCGCGGCATAGGGATGCTCGGTCTCGAACACCACCTTGGTGCTGTTGACCATGCGGATCTTGTCGAGCGCCGCCGCGGGCGACGCGGCGACAGCCGCCGCGATGGCGGCCAGCGCCGCCGTCTTCAGATATCCAGCCATCGTTTCCTCTCTTCTCGGTGATCGGCCGCCGCAGTGTAGCCCTGCGAGGACTGCGAAACGACTCTTCTACCGCGCGGCGAGCTCGGCTTCCGCCTCGACCATCCCGCGCGACGCTTCCTCGCGAAGCAGCGTCCAGAGCCGGCCCACATATTCGCCGAATTTCGGCGTGGAGATCACCTCCGACGAACGCGGGCGCGGCAGGTCTATTTCGATCACCTCCTTGATCTTTCCGGGCCGGAAGGACATCACCACCACCCGGTCGGACAGCTGGACCGCCTCGGTGATGTTGTGGGTGATCAGCAGCATGGTCTGGTTCAGCGCGGACCAGATCTCCAGCATCTTGTCGCCGAGCAGCATGCGCGTCTGCTCGTCGAGCGCGCCGAACGGCTCGTCGAGCAGCATGATGCGGGGCTCGTAGGCGAGCGTCCGCGCCACCGCCGTCCGTTGTTTCATCCCGCCCGAAAGCTGCGCCGGGTAGTGGTTCTCGAACCCTTCGAGGCCGACCAGGCTCACGAATTTCCGCGCCCGCTCCTCGCGGTCGGCCTTGGCCAACCCCTGGACCTCAAGCGGGAAGGCGACGTTGTCGAGCGTGGTTCGCCAGGGAAAGGTCGATTCCTCCTGGAACACGACGCCGACATCGCTGTGCGCGCCGTCGACCGCGTGCCCGTCGATTCGAACGCTGCCCTCGTACTGCGCGATCAGGCCGCCGACGATATTGAAAAGGGTCGACTTGCCGCAGCCGCTCGGGCCGATCACCGACACGAACTCGCCCTCGGCAACGTCGAGCGTCACCCGGTCGAGCGCCTGGACGGGGTTCTCGCCATCCACGTCGTAGGTCTTCGAGACCTCGGAAATCTCAAGAATGCTGGCCATGGTTCTCCGCGCCGCTCCGGCGTGGGATCATGTTTGGTCCCCGCGCCGGCGCTGTCAACGGCGCCCCGACCCATCGGAAACCCGGACCAGATCACGGGAGTACCCCATGACCGAGCGATTCGAGACCACGCAGGAAATCATCCGGGCGGCCCGCGCGAACGTGAGCCAGCCCGTGTGGAATTACATCACCGGCGCCGCCGAGACCGAAACGACGATGCGGCGAAACCGGCATGCGCTCGACCGTATCGCCTTTCGCCCGCGGGTGCTTCGCGATGTCTCCGAAATCGACACTTCGGGATCGCTGCTAGGTCACAAGCTTCGTATTCCGGTCCTGCTGGCCCCGATCGGATCGCTCCAGACGATCGCCCCGGAGGGCGGCATCGCCGTCGCCAGGGCGGCGGCCGCGTTCGGCACCCTGCAGATGGTCTCTACGGTGACCCAGCCGAGCCTCGAAGAGATCGCCGCCTCGGTGGACCACCCGAAGATCTTCCAGATCTACATCCGGGGCGACGACGACTGGATCCGGGACCTCGTCGCGCGGGCTAGGGGTGCCGGTTATGCCGCCCTGGCGCTTACCGTGGACTCCGCGCATTACGGCCGCCGCGAGCGCCAGCTCCTGACCCGCTGGCTGCCACCGAGCGTCCGTACCCAGACGGGACGGGAATGGCAGACCAGGATCACCTGGGAAACCATGGCGATGATGAAGGAACATGGCGGGCTCCCCTTCATCCTCAAGGGGATCCAGACCGCCGAGGACGCCGAACTCGCGGTCGAGCACGGCATCGACGCGGTCTACGTCTCCAACCACGGCGGACGACAACTCGACCACGGCCAGGGGACGCTCGACATCCTGCGCGAGGTGGTGGAGGCGGTGGACGGCCGCGCCGAGATCGTCCTCGATTCCGGGATCGTCAGGGGCACCGACGTCATCAAGGCGCTCGCGCTCGGAGCCGACGCGGTCGCCATCGGCCGCCTCCAGGCCTGGGCGCTCGCCGTGGGCGGCACCGCGACCCTGATCCGCGCGCTCGAAATCCTCGAGGCCGAGATCCACAACGCGATGGGCCTGATCGGAATCACGAGCCTCGACCGTCTGGACCCGAGCTACGTCACGGAGGCCCCGGCGGTGACCGAGGCGACCGAGCTCGGCGCCTTCCCGCTGCTGGGTGAAGAAATCCGGCTTTGAGGCGCTATTTCGTCGCCAGATCGCTGTTTTATATCGAGTGCGATCGATCTTCTCGGGAGCCTGTGCCACAAGGCGGAAGTCCGGGACGACATCCTCTCGACCGGCGTCGAATGGGACGCCAGCGCCGTATCCTGACACCCTCATCCTCGCCTTCGCGGTCGGCAGATCGAAACCGGTCCCGCTAGCAAATCCGGCGAGGTAACGGCCGCCAGGCGTCCCTCGATACGGCGCTTCGCGCCTACTCGGGATGAGGCACTTCAAGGACTCCTCACCCTGAGTAGCCGCCGCAGGCGGCGTATCGAAGGGGGCTTATCCCGATTGCTTGACAGCGGTCGGTTTGCGTGGCGCGGACCGGCGACCGGACCGTCGCCCCATCCCGGCGGGCGCGCACTCGGCCCGCCCTTCCGTCATGGTCGGCGAAGACCGACCATGACGCGAGGAAACGGTTCCGTTCGAACCGGATACGCCCCGGCAGCACTTCCCGGAACGCCGGTCGATCTCCCACCCGTCAAGTAATCGGGATAAGCCCCTTTCGAAGGGCGGCGGCGCGCGGGACTTTGTTCAGCTCGCCGTGCCGGTGGACGCCTCGCCGCTCGCCCTTGTCACCATCGGCGCGCTGTAGCCCGGCTGGACCACCACGTCGAGCAGGAAGGGCTTGCCGCTCTCCACTGCCGCGATGGCGGCGTCCAGCGCTTCCGGCAACTCGCCGGCGGTCTCGACCGGGCCCGCCGCGTCGACGCCTTGCGACCGCGCGTAGCCGGCCAGGTCGATTGCAGGATCGTCGATGCGCTGGCCGATCCAACGATTCTCGACCGGGCGGTTGCGCTCCTTCGCCATCGCCTCCTGGTGAACCTCGTCGTTGAAGTTCGACCGGTTGTTGGAGACCACGAAGAGCACCGGAATGTTGTAGTGCGCAGCGGTCCAGAGCGCCGATCCGCCCTGCATGAAATCGCCGTCGCCGAGAATCGCGATGGGCACCCGCCCCGATCCCATCAGCGCCAGCCCGGCCCCGATGGCATTGCCCGCGCCCGAGCCGAGCCCGCCGCCGCCGTCGTTGCCGAGGTAATCCAGCGGCTCGGCGAAATGGTACGAATCGCCCGCCCAGCCCAGCGGCACGCGGGTAAGCGTGATCTTCCTCTCTCCCTTGACTGCGTTGAGCGCGCCGGCGATGTCGCGCGGCGCGATCGGCGAGGAGGCGTCCTTGGCCTCCGGCTCGGCGAGCGGCACCGGATCGCCGCCGGCGAATTTCGGCTTGCCGCCAAGCTTCTCCTCGACCTCCGCGAGCAGCTGGGCCACGAACGCGTCCGGGTCCGCGAGCAGGCGTCGATCGCCCACCGCGAGCCCGAAATGGTCCATCGACCAACCGTTGTGGACGTAGGAATCGAGGGTCACGTCGATCACCGTCGCCGGAACGCCGTAGCCGAGACCGAGCGCCTTGAACGTGCCGGCGAGGTCGATCCAGTCGAGCACCAGGAGCGCGTCGGCGTTGCGCACCAGATCCTCGCCGGGTCCGCGTACCCAGTTGGAAGGCGGCCCGGCATGGAGCGGATGGCCGGTCGGAAAGGAGGCGGATGTCTTGAGGTCGGTGACCGTGCGCGCGCCCAGCATCTCGGCAAGACGCACGCGCCGGTCCCATCCGTCCTGGCCGCGCGAAACCCGGCCGATCATCATCACCGGCCGTTCGGCGGCGATCAGCGTGTCCGCCGCCGCCGCCACCGCGTCGGCCGAGGCGTGCGGGGTCTCCGGAGCCGAGAACCGGGCGGCATCGGGGATCGTCACCTCGCCGTCGAGCCGCGTCTCCTGGAGGCCCGCGTCGAGACAGATATAGACCGGACCCTGGGGCGGCGTCCGCGCCATGATCCCGCCGCGAAGCATCGTCTCGACGATCGCTTCCGCCGAGCGCGGCTCATCGTCCCACTTGACGAAGTTCCGCAGCATCATGCCCTGGTCCTTGGCGGTGTGGATCCAGTCGATCCACGGCCGGCGCAGCGGCGCGTCGACCGGCCCGGTCGCGCCCATGACATAGACCGGCGCGCGGTCGCACCAGGCGTTGAACATGCCCATCAGGCCGTGCATCAAACCGACGTTCGAATGGACGATCGCGCCCATCGGCTCGTCGGTCACCTTGGCATAGCCATGGGCGATCGAGACCGCATGGTCCTCGTGCAGGCACAGCAGCATCTGCGGGTCTTCGTTGCCGAGATAGTTGACGATCGAATCGTGGAACCCGCGATAGCTGGCGCCCGGGTTCAGCGAGACGTATTTGATCCCGAGGCGGCGCAGCATCTCGGCCGCGACGTCGCTGGTCCATTCCATCTGGCGGTTGCCGCCCAGCGCGGGGCGGTCGAAATTCTGCAGCATGTTCATCGCTCAGTACTCCGGTGACCTGAGTTTGAGAAAGGGGAAGGCCGACAGCACCGAGGGTTCGCGCACCGGCGCCGCGTCATGCAAGAAGGTTTCGTCGAGCCGGTCCAGCCGGGTCAGGCCCATCAGCCCCATCGCGATCCGCATCTCGTCTTCGAGCAGCTCCAGGACGCGGACGATTCCCGCCATGCCGTCGGCGGCGAGCCCGAAGCCCTGTACCTTGCCGATGGCGACCGAGTCGGCGCCGCGCGCGATCGCCTTGACGATGTCGGTGCCGCGCATGAAGCCGCCGTCGATGACGATCTCCGCCTTGCCGTCGACTGCCTCCACCACCTCGGGCAGCACGTCGATGGTCGCCCTGCCGTGATCGAGCTGGCGCCCGCCGTGATTGGAGACGAAGACCGTGTCCACCCCGTGCTCGACGCAAAGCGCGGCATCCTCCGCAGTCGCGATTCCCTTGATCTGGAGCGGAATGTCGAACGTGTCCTTGAACCACTTGACCAGATCCCAGTCGAGCCTGGCCTGATATTCCATGCCCTCCCCCGCGGCGGAACGGCGCGCGGTGGGCACGTAGCGCTTGATCAAATCGCGTTCGCGCCGCGAATAGAGCGCCACGTCGACGGTGAGGCAGAATGCGGTGTACCCGGTCGAAATCGCGCGCCGCGCCACCTCGGCCACCGTGTCGCGGCCGCCGCGGACGTAGAGCTGATACACCTTGGGATGGCCGGTGCCTTCGGCGACCGCCTCCATCCCGGGATGCGTGACCGAACTCAGGTAAGACACCGTACCGAACGATTCCGCCGCCTTTGCGACCGCCATCGAGCCGTCCGGGTGCAGGAGTTCCAGCGAACCCATCGGCGCCAGCGACACCGGCAGCCGCGTCGCATGCCCGGCGATCGTCCCGGACAGGTCGATGCTGCTCACGTCGTTGAGCACGCGCGGGCGGAACGCGATCGAATCGAGGCCCAGCCGGTTGCGCAGCAGCGAGGTCTCCGTCTCGGTCCCGCCGGTCAGATAGTCCCAGGCGCCGTCCGAAAGGTTGCCGCGCGCGGCGGCCACGATCTCATGCAATGTCGCGAAGTCAGCCACTCGTTTCTCCCCGGGAGGTGTCACGCAGGGTCTATAGCATTTTTCGACCGGGCACGATCGCGGTCGGCGGTCGTCCGAAAGCCCCCTCACCCCCGCCCTCTCCCCGGTGGGGAGAGGGAGACTCGTTCGCCGCCTCCTCCTTGCCTTCTCCCCTCCCGCTTGCGGGAGGGGTTGGGGGAGGGAGATCCTGAAATGGCCCTAGCTCCCGGTCTCGCCGCCCTCGTCGATCCGGCGAACCTCGGTGTTCATTTCGACGTCCTTGCGCCGCCGCTGGGCGACGATCCGGCCGGTCTCGAAATAGTCGCCCTCGGTCGCAAGCGCCGCCGCGCGGTCGAACTCGTCCGACCATTCGCCGAGGCTGTAACCGTGCCACGGCGTCTCGGGCTTGAGCGGCGGCAGACCGAGCTCTTCCCAGATTTCCCGCGCGTTCTCCATGAACTCCCGCTTCGGCAGCGAGATCGGCGGAAAGTCCTCCTTGAGCGTCGCGTCGATCAGCACGCTCGCGTCCTCGCCGTCATTGCGGAGGCTGCGCGGTCCGTGGCCCTGGTCGCGGTGGCCGAGCACCTCCAGGTCGAGAGCCGGGTTCGCGCGGTAGGCCATGGCCCAGAACAGCGCGTCGGCATTGTCCGGATCGATGTCCTCGTTGACCGCGATCACATACTTGCCCGCCGCCCGGTGCAGCGAAGCGGCGCCATAGAGCGCCCGCCAGATCTCGGTACGCGGCATGTCGCGCTCGACCTGGACGACGATCACCTTCCTGATGTTGGTCAGCGGCTCGTGCATGCCGACACGGATCACGCCCTTGATGCCGAGGCGGTCCCTGAGATGAGAGAGGAACAGCGGCTCCATCCCGACCCGCTTGATGGTGCTCGATTCGCTCGGCGTGACCTGGCTGATGATGGAAGTCAGCACCGCGTTCTTCCGCCGGGTAACGGCGGTCACGTCCATGAAGGCGTTGAATTCCTGCAGGTTGACGTGCCCGTGGCTCTCGCCGAACGGCGCTTCGGGCTCCAGATACTCGGTGTCGATGAAACCCTCGACGACGATTTCGGCCTCCGCCGGGACGAGCAGATCCACGGTCTTCGCCCTGACCACGTTGAGCGGGTGGCCGACCAGCCCGCCGGCGATGTCGAACTCGCTGACCGTCTCCGGCAGCTTGAGCGTCGACGTGAAGGTCACGCAGGGCGGCGCGCCGAGGACGACCGCCGCCGGCATGGGCTCGCCGCGCGCCCGGTATTTCTGCCAGTGGCCGTAGATACCGGGGCGGAGCTCGAGCGAGGGATTCATGCCGAGGCGGCGCGGCGCCTTCACCTGGCCGCGATAATTGCCCATGTTCTGGACGCCGGTGTCGGGGTCCCGGGTGATGTATTGCGACAGGGTCGTATAGGGCGCGTTGTCCCAGCCGGGCGTCGAGATGGGCACCGGGATGCCGTCGAGCGCGTTTCCCTCGGCATTCAGCGCCTCGTCCGCGAACACCAGCTCGTGGCACGGCGCGCCCTCCACCTCGCGCGGCGGGATCGGGTTGGCGATCGCCTCCGCCCAGCGCTCCTCGATCCGGTCGAGCTCGCAGCCGATGCCCCGGCGGTAGATTTCCCGGCTCGCCGCCAGCCCGCCCACGATCACCGGTATGTCGTAGCGTCGGCCCTTGGAGTCGACCACGTTGGCGAACAGGAACGCCTTCCGCTCGTGCTCCGGGATGCCGCCGCGGAACTGCCAGCGGACCAGCGGATGCATCTCCGTGTCCTTGTTGATCTCCCGGTCGACGCGGACCAGGAGCCCGGCTTCGTCCAGCGTGGCGATGTGATCGTGGAGGTCGGGATAGCCGCGGGCGGGATCAGTCATCGTCCTCGACCCAGCGAACCGGCGTTTCCGGGTCGACGGCGCTTCTCTGGCGCTGCGCCGTCATCCGTCCGTTTTCCAGATAGTCGCCCGCCACGGCGCGGCGGGCCGCCGCCTCCCACCGGTCGTTCCAGTCGCCCAGGGAATATCCCGCCCACGGGCTCTGCGGGGTAAGCGGCGGCAGGTCGAGGCGCTCCCAGATCTTTCTCGCGCGCTCCATATACGCCTCCCTGGGCAGCGCGACCGGCGGCATGTCGCCCTTGAGGGTGGCGTCGATCAGCAGCGTCGAGTCCTCGAAACCGGGGTCTTCGGTCTTGGGGCCGTGGCCGCGGTGGCGATGGTCGAGCACGGCCGAGTCCTCGCGCGGATTGGCGCGGTAGGCGATCGACCACCAGACGGCATCCGCGTTATCGGGATCGATGTCGTCGGACACCGCGACGACGTATTTTCCGCAGGCCGATTGCAGCGACGACGCGCCGTAGAGCGCGCGCCAGACTTCGGTCCTCGGCACGCCGCGCTCGAACTGGACGAAGATCACCCGGCGAATGTTGGTCAGCGGCTCGTGCATGACCACCCGCTTGACGCCCTCGATGCCCAGCCGGTCGGTGAGATGGGCGAGGAACAGCGGCTCGTAGGCGACCCGCTTGATGACGCTCGATTCCGAGGGCGTCACCTGGCTGATGATCGAAGGCAGGATGGCGCCCCGGCGGTGGGTGATCGCCGTCAGCCGCATGATCATGTTGTAGTCTTCGAGAGCGATGTGGCCGTGGCTCTCCCCGAAGGGCGCTTCCGGTTCGACGAGTTCCGTGTCGATCAGCCCCTCGATCACGATCTCCGAATCGGCCGGCACGGTCAGATCCACGGTTCGGCAGCGGACCACCTCGATGGGCGCGCCGACGATCCCGCCCGCGACCGCGACCTCGTCCACCCCCATCCGCAGCTTCTGCGGCGCGCAATAGGCGACCGCGGGCGGCGGGCCGAGCGCGATCGCGCAGGGCATGGGCTCGCCGCGCTCCTTGTATTGCAGCCAGTGCCGGTAGCCTTCCGCGCCGCCGGAGCGCGTCGCCATGCGGACCGCCAGCCGGTCGGGCGCCTTCAGCCCCGCCCGGTAGGTCCCCATGTTCTGCACCCCGGTCTCCGGGTTCCGGGTGACGCAGCCGGTGGCGGTGAGATAGGGGGCCGCGTCGAATCCCGGCGTCGAGATCGGGACGGGAAGCGCATCCAGCCCCCTGCCCTCGCCCAGCAGCGCGTCGCCCTCGATCGCGACCTCCTGGCAGGGTGCGCCGCTGACCTCCGTGGGCGGGATGGGATTCGCGATGGCCTCGTTCCACCGGTCGCCGATTTCCTCGACCGGAACCCCCATGCCGATGCTGTAGATCGCGGCGTTGGCGGCAAGCGCCCCGATCGCCACCGGCATGGCGTAGCCCCGGCCCTTCGCGTCGGTGACGTCGGTGAAAAGAAAGGCCTTGCGCCGGTCCTCCTTGAGCCCGCCCCGGAATTGCCAGCGCACGAGCGGATGCATCTCGGCATCCTTGTCGATCGGCTCGTCGACGCGGAACAGGAGTCCCGCCCGGTCGAGCGCGTCGAGATGGTCGCGGAAATCCGGATACGCGCGGCTCGCCTCGGGCTTCAGGCGGGAAGCGGCCATCTACCACATGGCCGAGCCGCCATCGACGACGATGGTCTGGCCCGTCACGAAGTCGCTGTCGGCCGAGGCGAGATAGATGCAGGCGCCGACCAGATCCTCGGGCGTCTCGTCCGCCTTGATCGCGCGCGTTGCCCGCGTGCGCTCGGGTCCTCCCCCCATCCAGTTGGTCCGCTTGACGACGTTCTCCGACATCGTCGAGCCCGGCGCGATCGCGTTGACGCAAATATTGTCGTCGCCGAGCTCTCGGGCGAGCGAACGGGTGATCCCGAGAACGGCGGCCTTGGATGCGTCGTAATGGAGGAAGAACGGCGAGCCCTTGAAGATGCGTCCGGTGCAGATCGAGATCACCTTGCCGTATTTCTTCTTGCGCATTTCCGGCACGGCCGCCTTGCAGCAGAGCCAGACGCCCTTGGCGTTGACGGCGAGCACCTTGTCCCATTCCTCGACCGGGATTTCGTCGAAGGGCTTGCGCTCCACCGCGGTGAAGACGGCGGCGTTGTTGACGACGATGTCGAGCCCGCCGAACGCTTCCACGGTCTTCGCGACCATCGCCTTGCAGGAATCCTCGTCGGCAACGTCGGTCGGCACGTCGATGGCTTCGGCGCCGCCCGACTTCAGCTCCTCGACGACTCCGGCTCCCGAATCGAGATCGGCGATGGCGATCCTGGCCCCCTCCGCCGCCATGGCGCGGGCGAAGGCGGCGCCGATTCCCTGCGCCGCGCCGGTGATTATCGCGACGCGTCCGTCAAGCCGTCCCATGTGAGCTCTCCCTCCTCGCTTCCCGAACCGCTCGCCCCGGGATTTCCCTCGTCGAGGGTGCGGACCTCGGTGTTCATCGAAACGTCGCCCCGGCGGCGCTGGGCGATAATCCGCCCGGTCTCCCAGTATTCGCTGCGCACGGCGCGGCGCGCCATCATCTCCAGGTCCTCGTTCCACTCGCCGAGATCGTAGCCGAACCAGGGGCGCTCCGGCTTCAGCTTCGGCAGGCCGAGCTCGTTCCAGATTTCGGCCGCCGCCTCCATGTATTGACGCTTGGGCAGCGAGACCGGCGGAAACGTCTCCTTCAGCGTCGCGTCGACCAGGACCGCGCCGTCCTCCGAGTCGATCAGGCTGCGCGGGCCGTGCCCTTCGTCCTTGTGCTTGAGGATCTCCACGTCCCGGTGCGGCTTGGATCGGTAGGACATCGCCCAGAAGACAGCGTTGGTGTCGTCCGGGTCGATATCCTCGTTGACCGCGATCACCCACTTGCCTTCGGCGCGGCGGAGCGAGGCCACGCCGTAAAGCGCGCGCCAGATCTCGGTGCGCGGCATCTCGCGCTCGACGACGACGACGATCAGCTTGTGGAGCGAGGTAAGCGGCTCGTGCGTTGCGACATGCCTGACTCCCTTGATGCCCAGATGGTCGCGCAGATGCTCGATCTGGGCCGCCTCGTAGGCCGGCCGCTTGATGGCGCTCGATTCGGACGGCGTCACCTGGCTCACCCACGACGTTATGACCGCGTCGCGGCGCCGGGTGATGGCGGTCACGTCGACATAGCCGTTGTATTCCTGCAGGTTGACGTGGCCGTGGCTCTCGCCGAACGGCGCCTCGGGCTCCAGAAGCTCGGTCGAGACATAGCCCTCGATGACCACCTCGGCCTCCGCCGGGACCAGCAGGTCGACCGTCTTCGCCTTCACGACGTTGAGCGGCTTGCCGACCAGCCCGCCCGACACCCAGAGCTCGTCCAGCTTCTCAGGCATCTTCTGCACGGCGGTGAACGAGACGACCGGCGGGCAGCCGAGAACGATGGCGCACGGCATCGGCTCGCCGCGCTTCTTCCACCCCTCCCAGTGCATGTAGCCGCCCGTCCGGAGCTCGATCGAGGGGTTCATGCCGATCCGGTTGGGCGCCTTCAGCATCCCCCGGTAGTTGCCCATGTTCTGGACGCCGGTCTCGGGGTCCTTCGTGATGAAATGGGAAGACGTGGTGTAAGGCGCGTTGTCCCAGCCGGGCGAGGAAATCGGCACCGGCAGCGCGTCGAGCCCGTTGCCGTTCAGCAGTTCGTTGTCCCGGTAGACGATCTCGTGGCACGGTGCGTCTTCGAGGACGTTGGGCTCGACCGGCGCGTTCATCGCCCGGATCCAGTTCTCCTTGATCTCGGCGAGCGGGACGCCCATCCCCATCTCGTAGACCCGGCTGTTGGCGGCGAGCCCGCACACCAGCACCGGGATGTCGAACTCCCGCCCCTTGGAATCGGTGACGTTGGTGAACAGGAATGCCTTGCGGTCCTCGGCGTCGACCCCGCCGCGGAACTGCCAGCGCACCAGCGGGTGCATTTCGGTGTCCTTGTTGATCCGCCGATCGACCTCGATCAGCAGACCGGCTTCGCGCAGCGCCGCGATATGTTCGTGGAGATCGCGGTAGCCCCGCGTAGGCCTGGACATGGACGATGAACTCCTTTCGCCTCCCCGGCCGGAGAGGCGGAAACCTTCGGGTGGATGGCCGAGCGGTCGGCAATCTATGCCCCCGCCCCGACCGTGACAACCGGCCATCGGGTTTTGCGCGGCGGCGGTCCCGGGCGTATTCTTGGGCCGCAATTCGAGACGATTCGGCGGCAAGGACGAACAAGGAGCAGCAGATGTCGTTCAAACGTGCAACCACGGCGCTGGCAGCCTTTGCCGGCGCGCTCGCAATCGGCGCGACCGGGCCGGCTTCGGCCGACGTCGCGGGCTTCTACAAGGACAGGACCGTGACCATCGTGGTGCCGGCGGGCCTCGGCGCTTCGCTGGGGCTCTACGGCCGCCTGCTGGCGGAGCACTGGGGCAAGCACATTCCGGGCAATCCGACCGTGATCGTGCAGTCGCGCCCGGGCGGCGGCGGCACCAAGGGCGCGGCCTATGTCTACAACGCGGCACCCAAGGACGGCACCACGGTCGCCGAGGTGCTGGCGCCCTCGGTGCTCGCGCCGATCCTCCGCAACGTGAAGTTCGACGCCACCAAGTTCCAGTGGCTCGGCTCGATCACCCAGCGCCCGAGCGTGGTCTCGGTGTTCCACAACGCGCCCGCCACGACGCTGGACGGGGTGAAGAAAACCGAGGTCATCATGGGCTCGACCGGTTTCGGCTCCGAGACCTATCTGATGCCCAAGCTGATGAACCACCTGCTCGGCACCAAGTTCAAGATCGTCAAGGGGTACAAGGGCGGCGCCTCGATCAACAAGGCGATGGCGCAGGGCGAGGTCCACGGGCGGATGAACTACTGGACCGGCTGGACCACGATCAAGAACGACTGGCTCAAGACCGGCAAGCTCAAGCACCTGATCCAGTACGGCCCGCGTATCCCGGAGCTTCCCGACGTGCCCAGCATCGGGGACCTCGTGAAGTCGGAAGACGGCAAGAAGATGATCAAGTTCATCGAGGTCTGCGAGCTGATCGGCATGGGCTTCTGGGTGGCGCCCGAGGTGCCTAAGGACCGGGTGGCGGCGCTCCGCACCTCGTTCATGGCGACGATGAACGATCCGGCCTTCCTGGCCGACGCCAAGAAGCGGCGCGCGCCGGTGGCCCCGATTTCCGGCGAGAAGCTGGTCAAGCTCGTCAATGACGGGCTGAACGTCTCGCCCGACCTGGTCGCCAAGATGAAGGCCGCATTCGGCTTCAAGTAGGGGGATCGAAGCCGCTCCCGGCGGGCCGCTCGTCCCGCCGGGAGTGGCGCCAGCCGTCCTTGTTCCGCACCGCTCCCTTGTGGGACTATCCTCGGGAGTCCGGGAAAGGGAGGAGATCCACGATGCCCAGATACAAGCCTGTCGGAGCGATCCTGGCAGCCGCAGGAATGGCGGCGGTGCTGCTGGCCGGCGCCCCAAGGGCGTCCGCCGAAGTGAAGCTCAACCTGGTCTATCCGTTCCCGGATTTCCTGATCTACACCAAGCAGTGCAAGCAGCTCGCCGCGGACATCACCGAGGCCGCCAAGGGCAAGCTGTCGATCGAGGTGCTGCCCTTCAACTCGATCAAGATGTTCCAGCAGCCGCCCGCCGTCCGCAAAGGCAGGGTCGACATGATGTGCACGCCCTACGCCTTCTTTGCCCGGGCGGTGCCGGAGAACGAGGCGGTGTCGACATCGTCCTCCAACCCGGAGACCGTGCGCGCGAATGGCGGCATGGCGATGCTGGACGAAATCCAGCAGAAGCAGTTCGGCGTGAAGAATCTCGGCTGGACGTCGTCGGGCGGCCGCTTCCGCATCTACATGGAGAAGGCGCCGAAATTCAACGACAAGGGCATGCTCGACCTTGCCGGGGTCAAGCTGCGCGACAACCCGATCTACGGCGCCTTTTTCCGCGCCATGAACGCGACCACCCATCCCCTCCCGGCGACCCAGGTCTACTCGGCGCTCGAAAAGGGTGTGGTGAACGCCGCCGCGTGGGCCACCATCGGCCTGAAGGGCCTGAAATGGGACAAGTTCCTGCGCCACGCGGTGGAGCCGGAGTTCTATCACACCGATATCGGCTGGTTCATAAACCTCAAGAAGTGGAACAGCCTCGACGCGGGGCTCCGCAAGCTCGTTCAGGAGATGGTGATCGAGAACGAGAAGGCGGTGCGCGAGGTCCTTCTCGAAGAGTCCAAGAAGGAGCGGGCAACCCTCGCCAAGGAAGGCATGAAGTTCCACACCGTGCCGGCGGCAGCGGTCTATTCGAAGCTCGCCGTCGATTCGGCTTATGCCCGCATGACCGATCGGCTGACGAAGGCAAAGCGCCCGACCGACCACGTCGCCAAGCTGCGCGAGCTCTGGCAGCAGCAATAGGATCTTCGCGATCCCGGCTTCCCGGTCCCGGGGAAGCCGTCGCGGCGGGTAGGGCCGGCGGCAGATGACCGTTCTACGCGCCGTCGACAGGGGCTGGGCCGGGCTCCTGTGGGCGATGATGGCGCTCGCCGCGGCGTATGTGGGCTTCATCATGGTGGCGATCGTCTACGTGACGATCTTCCGCAGCGCGGGTTGGGCTTATAACCAGTTCGTCTTCACGCTCATCGAATACGGCTTCCTTTACATCCTGTTCCTCGGATCGCCCTGGCTCGTGCGAACCAGGGGGCATGTCTATATCGAGCTGCTGACCGCCGCCGTTCCCGAGCGCAGCCGCGCGGTGCTGTCGCGCGCCATCGCCGCGCTCTGCGCCGCGATCTGCCTGATCTGGGTCTGGTACACGTGGGGCATCTTCCTGGAACATCTGGAAGACACGCTCGCCTTCGACGAGCTCCGCGACGACCGGGGCATGCGCCTCTGGACGACCACGATCGTCTATCCCGTGGGCTTCCTTTTCATGGCGGTCGAGTTCCTGCGCTTCGTCTTCGGGCCTCGGACCATGCACAGCGGCGAGGCCGGGGTCGGCAACGAACGGATCGAGCTCGAGGAAACCAGGCGCAGACTGACGGAAACGCGCTGAATGGAGTGGTACTGGATCCTCCTGGCGCTGTTCGGCTCGATCCTGCTGCTGATGTTCGCCGGCCTTCCGGTCGGCATCGCCTTCATCGCGGTCAACACGGTCGCCGCCTTCTTCATTTTCGGCCGGTTCGGCGATTTCGACACCCGGGTCCAGTCGGCCATCGGCCAGCATGTCGACAACGCATTCGGCAACATGACGATCTTCGCGATCGTGCCGATTCCCATGTTTCTTCTGATGGGCGAGCTGTTCTTTCACACCGGTCTCGCCAATCGGATGTTCGACGCGGTCGAGAAGCTGATGGGCCGGGTTCCGGCGCGGCTGTCCTACGTCACCGTCGCCGGCGGCACGGCGTTCGCCACGCTATCGGGCTCCTCGATGGGATCGACGGCTCTCCTGGGCACCCTGATGGTCCCGGAGATGGCGGCGCGGGGTTACAAGAAGAGCATGTCGATCGGGCCGATCCTCGGCACCGGCGGCCTTGCCATGCTGATCCCACCGTCCGCGCTCGCCGTGCTCCTCGGCACCCTGGCGGAGATCGACATCGGCAAGCTGCTGATCGCGGGCGTCGTCCCCGGGCTGCTGCTGGCGGTCCTCTACGCCATCCTGATCTTCATACGCGCGACCCTCGACCCCTCGGCCGCGCCGCCATACGAGGTCGAGACGGTACCCCTCGGCCGACGCATCCTGCTGTTCCTTTCCGATGTCCTGCCGATGATCTCGATCATCGTCTTCGTGATCGCCCTGATCATGGGCGGGGTAGCGACGCCGTCGGAGGCGGCCGCCTACGGCTCGGTGGGCGTAATCCTGCTGGCGGTGGGCTACCTGTTCGCCGCGCCGCTGCTGCGCGGCGATTTCCGCGAGGCCTGGGCGTTCGGGCCGTTCTTCGCAACGGCGATGTGGAAGTCTCTCTGGGGCGCCGGTCGGGTCACGGTGATCGCGCTGATGATCCTGTTCGGCTCGTCGCTCTTTTCCAACGTGCTGGCCGCTTCCGGCTCCAGCGCGGCGCTGATCCGATGGGTCGCGGGCTTCGAGGTCTCGCCCTACGTCATGCTGCTGATGATGTTCGGCATCCTCCTGCTACTCGGCATGTTCATGGACCAGCTCGCCATGATGCTGCTGACCGTGCCGATCTTCTTCCCGATCGTGCAGGGCCTCGATTTCGGCCTGGCGATGGACATGAAGCTGATCTGGTTCGCCGTGATCATGCTGCTGGCGATGGAGATCAGCTTCACCACGCCGCCGTTCGGCCTGTTGCTGTTCGTCATGCAGGGCGTCGCGCCGCCCGGCACCCGTTTCGGCGAAATCTGCCTGGCCGCGCTCCCCTTCATGGGCTGCGCGCTGCTGCTCACCCTGCTGATCGTGGTCTTCCCGCCCCTGGCGGTCTGGCTGCCCTGGCTGGGCGGGTAGCCGGTTAAAGCCTGTCCGTTATTGGTGAAAGCGCTCCAGCTCTTGCCTTACCCCGTCATGGTCGGCGAAGGCCGACCATCCACGCTTTGTTTTCGTTGTAGTTTTCCCTGTCTCCGCCGACAAAAAAACTCGTGGATGGTCGGCCTTCGCCGACCATGACGGTGGGGGACGGAAGCAAACCGGTTCCAACGAGAGCGGATAGCCGGCTAGAACAGGTTGAGCCAGACGCTGGAGCGGAGTTCCGGAAACAGATCGCCGAAGACGGTCTGCGGCCACGGCACGATCAGGATCTTGTGGAACAGCCAGTAGCAGAAAATCCCCATCGGCACCGCGATGGCGAGCGTCGTCGTCCAGCTCTCCTTGCCCTCGTAACGCATGTAGCCCACGAGGAACAGGAACATGCCCGGCAGAATTCCGACCAGCGCCGCCGCGCCGAAGAAGAACAGCAGCCAGCCGAAATAGACCCCCGCGCGGAGAAAAATCGTGCGCACCGAGAGATCGCCGTAGTCGGCCTGTATGTCGAAATGCACATCCTCCGCGGCCGGTTGCGCGCCCTCGCCGGGGGGACCGCCGGCCAGGAGACCCTTGGCCTGGACCTGCGCCGGACGCACGAACATCGCCGCCAGGATCAGCCACACCGTGAAGAGCAGGCCCGACCATCCGACGACCTGCGGTACCAGCTGGGCGCCGAACTCCCACTGCGAGGAGATCGCGAGGCAGGTCGCGAATAACGCCAGCACCAGGAACGAGAAGGCCAGATCGGGATTGAGGCTTTCGCGCCGGAATCCGAACGCCGCGCCCCTCGCCTCCCCGTTTCGCGGCCTTGCAAAGTAGCCCTTCAGGATCGGACGCAGGATGCCGTAGAGCGTGATGGCGAAGACGATCAGCACGACCGGGAAGGTCAGCCACTCGGCGCCGTAACGCTCGACCGATATGAACAGATAGCGCTCGACCAGACCGCCGAGCACGAAACCCAGGATCAGCGGCGGGCGCGGCCATTTCATCCGCTTCATCACCCAACCGAAGAATCCGAAAATCAGCAGCGCGTAGATGTCGCCCCACTGCCGGGACCCCTGGAAGGCACCGACGAAGACCACCGCGAGCACCACCGGCGCCAGAATTCCGATACGGATGAGCGCCACCTTGGCGAGCTGGTTCGCGAACAGAAAGCAGATACCCGCGCCGATCACGTTGGCGAACGCGACCGACCAGACCAGCGTGTAGGTGACGTCGAGATGCTTGGTCAGCATCTCCGGGCCGGGCGTCAGCCCGTGGATCAGGAACGCGCCCAGAATCAGCGCCATGGAGGCGCTGCCCGGCACACCGAAGGCGATGGTCGGCACCAGCGCGCCGCCTTCCTTGGCGTTGTTCGAGCTCTCGGACGCGATGACCCCGCGCACGTCGCCCTTGCCGAACGTGGTGGCCGTATCCTTCTCGCTCCGCAGCGCATGGCCGTAGGCGATCCAGTCGATCACCGACGCACCGATCCCCGGCACCGCGCCGAGGCTGGACCCGATGGTCGCGCAGCGAAGCAGCAGGAACCAGTTGCGGAAGACGTCCCGGATGCCCGCGATCTGGCTCATTTCGGACTTGACCTGGCCCTCCGCGGCGATTCTTTGCCGGGTGATCGCCATGTCGGCGATTTCCGGAATCGCAAACAGACCGAGGGCAAGCGGCACCACCGGCAGCCCGTCCCAGAGATAGAGCGAATCGAAGGTCCAGCGGAGCGTCCCGGTCTGCGGATCGTCGCCCGCGGTCGCCACCATCAGCCCGATACAGGCAGCGGCCAGGCCCTTGAGCGGCGTGCCGCCGCTCAACACCGCGACCAGGGAGAGCCCGAAGACGCAGAACGACAGGAGTTCCGGCGAGCCGATATGGAGCATCACCGGGCGCAGTATCGGTACGCTGATCGCGAGCAGGAACGCGCCGTAGATGCCGCCGATCACCGAGGCCGAGAATGCCGCTCCGAAGGCGCGTCCCGCCTCGCCCTTCCGGGCCATCGGGTAGCCGTCGAGAATCGTCGCCGCCGATCCCACGGTCCCCGGCACCCCGAACAGCACCGCCGGTATGGTGTCCGAGGTCACCACCACCGCCTGCAGGCCCATCAGGAAGGCGAGCGCGGTATAGGGGTCCATGTCGAAAGTGAACGGCAGCAGCAGGGACAGGCCGACCAGCCCGCCCAGCCCCGGGATGACGCCGAGGACCAGCCCGATCAGCACGCCGAGCGCGAGAAAGCCGATCCGCTCCGGATCGGCCATGATCGTCGCGGCCTTGATGGCCATGCCGAACATGTCGGCTTCCATGAGCTTCCCTGTCTCCGATTACCGTTGAGGTACTTCGCGGCCCCTTAGGGCCGCTATCGGCTATTCCGTCGCGACGCGCTGCGGGAACCGGTCGCCGACGTCGAGCTTGAAGACCTTCTGCGCGTTTTCGCCGAGGATCTTGCGCTTCGCTTTCTCGTCGAGGAACGGCAGATCCCAGATCACGCCCGGCAGGTCCATGTCCCAGTGCGGATAGTCGGTGGCGAACAGGAGCGAATTTTCGGCGTCCATCGCCTTGAAAGTGGCTTCCAGCAGCCAGTCCTCGTTGGGCCGCTCCATCGGCTGGGTGGTGTAGTACATCTCCTTCATGTACTCGCTCGGCAGCCGCTTGAGCGACGGGCATTCCGAGCTCCGCATCCGGTACTCGTTGTCGAGCCGCATCATCAGCCACGGCACCCATGCGATCCCCGATTCGATCCAGATGGTCTTGAGGTTGGGGAACCGCTCGGGGAGGCCGTTGACCACCCAGTTGGTGCAGTGGACGACGTTGTACCAGGTGAAGCCGAGCGCGTGGACGGCGATGAACCGGTTCGACGTCCGGAACATCGGGTCGTCCCAGTTGAACCCGGAGTGGAAGCCGAGCGGGAGGCCGCGCTCCTCGACCGCGCGGTAGATCTTCATATAGTCGTTGTCGTGCACCGGCTTGTGGCGGACCGACGTGACCATGAAGCCGATCACGCCGGGACAGTCGGCGAAATCCTCGACCATCTTCATCGCCGCGTTGTGGTCGTTGAAGGGGAGGTAGAGCATCGACTTGATGCGCGACGAGCCGGGCAGCACGCGCTCCACCAGCCAGCGGTTGTACGCCCGGGCGAGATGGTTCTCGACCTCGGGTTGCGGATGCATCGCGAGCCCCAGCATCGGCGTCGGGAACATGCAGGTGTAATCGACCCCCATCGCGTCCATCCAGCGGTGGCCGAGATGGATATCGCGGTGCACGCCGTCGGCCGGGGTCTGTTCCATGCGCCGGAGCGGGTAGCGCGTTACCCTGCCGCCGATATCCTGGTAGCCGACGCGCCCGAGGGCGAACATGCCCCCGCCGCGCTGGGCGACCTGCCCGCCCGACCGCGCGAGCTGCTGGAGGACGGGATCCTCCATGTATTCCATGATCTCGGCCATCGATTCGCTCTCGTAGTGATGCGAATCGACATCGACGATCAGAACGTCCTGCAGGTTGCGCCGGTCGCGCTGCTTCGCCGCGTTCGCCAACACCTTGTCGGTGTCGAACGAATCGACGCTCATCCGGAAAAACTGTTCGTTGCCGGTCGGGAGTTCCATCTACATCCCCTCGCTCGGGCTCGGGTTTCGGGGTTTCGGGATTAGAGCAGCCCCGGAAGCCATGTTGCAAGGGGCGGAAACGCCGCGATCACCACCATGCCGACCAGGAAAATGCCGACGAACGGCCAGGTGGCGTTGAAGATGTCGCTCAACGGCACATCCGGCGCCGATCCCTTGAAGGCGAACATCGTGTAGCCGAACGGAGGCGTGATCCCTCCCACGGTCACGTTGAGCAGCATGATCAGCCAGAACCAGATCGGGTCGAATCCGAGGGTTCCGAGAAGCGGCTGATAGATCGGGATGACCACCAGCATGAGCGCGATCTGGTCGATGAACATGCAGAGGATAAAAGGGATCAGCATCATGATGAACAGCATCACGTACGGCTCGAAATTGAGCGTCACGATCAGCGTCGTGAGCTCCCGGGTCGAGCCGGTGAAGGCGAGCAGCTGGCTGAACATCTTCGAGCTCGCCATGATCACAAGGATCATGCTGGTGATAAACGCGGCCGAGGTCACGGAATCGGAGATCATCCGCCAGCTCAGCTTGCGGTAATAAATGGCGGTCAGCAGCGCGCCGAGCACGCCGGTCGCCGCCGACTCGGACGGGGTCGCGATGCCGAGCAGGATGAACCCCATGACGCAGAAGATGATGACCGCGAACGGCAGCACGCGGAGCACCGCGACCACCATCTCCCACACGGTCACTTCGGGCGCGGTGTCCATGTCCCCGTAGGGCGCGAGTTCCGGGTTGGCCCGCACGCGGGCGAAGATGTAGGTGAGGAACATCCCGGACAGGAGCAGCCCCGGGACGATGCCCGCGATCAGCAGCCCGGCGATCGAGACGTCGGCGAGCGTTCCGATAATGATGACCAGAACGCTGGGCGGGATGATGGGCGCGAGACTGGCGCCCGCCAGGATCGCCCCGGTCGACAGGCGCGAATCGTATTTGCGCTCGATCATGCCGGGATAGAGCGTCCGCGCCATCATCGCCGCGACGCCCATCGCCGCCCCGGACAACGCGCCGAAAATGGTCGAGAGCACGATGCACAGCACGTACTGCCGCCCACGCACCTTGCCGACCAGCTTGTCGACCGAGTCGAACAGGATGTCGATCGAGCCCGAGCGGAACAGCAATTCGCCCATCAGGATGAACAGCGGAATTGCCGACAGCGCGGCGATGTTGGTCGTCTCGAAGATCGAGTTGGCGACCATGCCGAAGCCGGGCTGGCCGAGGACGATCAGCACGCCCGCGATGTTGATCACCAGGAACGCGATGAAGATGGGCGCGCCGGTCATGAACGCGGCCAGAAGGACCGCGAGACCGCCCGACAATGTGCCCCACCAGACCATGGTCAGCCGTGCATCCCGCTCGCCGGTTTCTCGACCCCGAGGGTCCTCGGGTCGAGCATGCGGAGGAAATAGATCGCCGACGACGCGAAGCCGTAGGTGATCCAGGCCGAGATATAGATCTTCGGGATCGGCTTCACCTTCATCAGATGTACGTCCTTGACGATCTGGCGGATGTTCTCGTCGAGGCTGATCCAGGTCGCGGCGGCGCAGGCCAGAAACCCGGCGAGATAGATGAACCAGTACAGAATCCGCGTCTTTTCCTGGGCGAGCATGTCGAGGATGACGGTCACCGCGACATGTCCCTTTTCCTTCGTGACATGGGGCATCATCAGGAAGGCGCCGATGCAAAGCGAATACTGAACCGCCTCGCTCGACCACCAGGTCGGCGCGGCAAAGAAATAGCGCGCGAAGACCTCGTAGCAATAGGCAAAGACGATGATGCCGAGGCAGAGCTTGGAGAGATGGAATCCGACCCGCGTGACTCCGTCGTGCAGCCGCGCGAGCATACCCAGCGCCTCACCCATGGCCCGTCCCCGGCATCCCGTCAGGTCCGGGTCAGTCGGTCATGCCGGCGGTCTTGGCCAGCTTGTAGAGACCGTCCGCCCCGTCGCCGCAGCATTTGCGCGTGACCTCCCACAGACTCTGGCTCCAGGCCTTCTTGACCAGCGCCGCGTTCGCCGGCGGCAGATGGAGCGTCTTGACGCCGTGCTTGTCGAGCTCGCGGGTCTCCTCGGCGAGGATCTGACTGCCGACCCAGGGCATCTCGAGCTCGGTCCTGCGACCGGCCGCGAGGAGCACGCCCTTCTCCTTGTCGTTGAGCTTGTTCCACGCGTCGAGGTTGACCAGGACCGGCACGTTGGACGACCCGAAGGTCGGGCGGACGCGGTACTTGGCGACCTCGAAATGCTTCATCGACAGCATCCCGGCGGCCGGCCAGCACGCCCCGTCGACCACGCCCTTCTCGAGCGCGCTGTAGATCTGCGATCCCGGCAGCACGACCGGCGAGCCGCCGAGCGCGCGGATCACGCCGTGATACGACAGGGTGCCGCGGATCTTGCGCCCCTTCACGTCGCCCTCGGGGCTCAGCGGCTCCTTGAGGAACATGTGGTAGCCGTCGAAGCTCGCCGCCGGCAGGGTGACCATCTTCAGGTTGTTGTGCTTCTGGTAGTACTTGTCGATGAAATCCCAGATGCCCGCCTCGCGCCGCTTGAGCGGGTCCACGTCGATCGTGTCGGCGACCAGCGCGATACCTTTCGAGCCCGCGTGATAGACGCCGTGGGTGAACAGCATGTCGAACACGCCGGAGGCAACCGGCTGGAGCTGCTCGAACGGCGGCACGACCTCGGGTCCCTGCACGCTGATCTTGACGGTGTCTCCGCCGATAGCCTTCACGTTGTCGAGATATTGCTGAAGAACCGCGTAGGTCGGCCAGTTGTTCTTGTTCCAGCTGGTCAGCAGCTTGAGGTTCGCGGCCTGGACGGTGCCGACGGCGGCCACCGCGAGCGCCGCTCCGGCGAGCAGCGAAGTCCACATTCGATTCATGTCGGGATTCTCCCTTTCGATCGCCGGCCGGTGAGACGACGCGCGCCGAAGGTGCCGGCGGGGACATTTAATCAACCCGTCCAGCGCGGGACAAGGCCGGCCCGACATGACAAGGACCCGCCGCGCTGCCACGATTGCCGGCGAAACCAAAACAGGGAGACAGCGTTCAAATGAGCAGCCCGACCACGCGCATCGGCACCGCCACCTCCGATACCTCGCGATTCCGGATGCGCGGCAAGGACGTACTCTCCGACATCGTCGGCGAAATGAGCTTCACCGAGGCGTTCTACTTCATCGTCACCGGCCGCGAGCTGACCAAGGAGGAAGGCCGGATATTCGATGCCTGCGTGATCGTCCTGATGGATCACGGCATCACGCCGCAGGCGCTGGTTTCCCGGCTGGTCCACGACGCGGTGCCGACCGACCTTCAGGTGCCGGTCGCCTCGGGCCTGCTCATGGTGGGCAACAAGTTCGCCGGGACGATGGCGGGCTGCGGCCAGATCCTGCAGGAGTGCATGGCGCAGGACGGCGACAAGCGCGCGTGGCTGGCCGACAAGGTCGCCTCGTTCCGTGCCCAGCGGCGTTTCATCCCCGGGTTCGGCCATCCCTACTACAAGCCGGAGGACCCGCGCGCGGCGCGCCTGTTCGAGATCGCCGAGGCCAATGGCGCCACGGGCGACTACATCGCGCTGGTCAAGATGCTGGGCGAGGAGGTGGACAAGGCCGCGGGCCGGCATCTGACCCTCAACGTCACCGGCGCCCTCGGCGCGGTGTTGAGCGAGATCGCCTTCCCGGTCGAGGTCATGCGCGCCTGCTCGGTCGTCGGCCGGGCCGCGGGACTCGTCGCGCATGTGCTGGAGGAGCAGTCCAACCCCATCGTCCCCGACGTCGTGAATTTCGTGAACGACATTCCCTATGTCGAGGACTGACCGGCCCGACCACGACCCGCTCGACGACGGAAGCCCGGTCCTCGATTTCCGCCGGCGCTTCGCCCTCTGGAACAACCTGTCCTTCTGGCGGCAATGGGCGGTCGGCGCGAGTCTGGCCGCGATCGCCCTTCTGGCCGTGGCCGTTCTGCACACGCCCGCTGCGCCGGGATACGTCGCCGTGCTCACGCCAGACGACGACCGCCCCGCTTGGCTGGTCACGGCGAACATCGCGGAGGGCGTGTTTATTGTCCGACCCGTAGGAGCATTGAACACGGGCGGGCAATCATACGAGCTGTGGATGATTTCGGGCGATGGCGTGCCGCGATCGCTCGGCACGGTCGGGTCGTCCGGCGAAACCGCTATCCCGCTGGACGTCGAGCTTGCCCGCCGGATCGCTGGCATCGTCCTCGTCATCGCGCCGGAAGGAGAGCCGCCGAGGGCGATATCGGATCGCCCGATATACCGCGGACAATTTCTGCCCCTCGAACCCGTGAACACTCCATGACGACGAGGACGAGACATGGCCGCTAAAGCTCGAACGGTGCGGCAGGACAGGCTGGGCAAACTCAAGCTGAGCCTCGTCCAGATGGGCGACCGGTTTTACGGGCTCGTCGATCGCCGAAAATGTGTAGAGGGGCCGGACGCCGATGATGTCTGGCGGCGGCTTCGCAAGGATGCGGGAAAGGCGGACCCGAAATATTTTGGCTATGACGGTGCCCGGAACCGGTTCCTGAAATTCTTCCCTAACGGTTTCCACTCGGACGGCTTTTCATCTCGGGAGCGGGACTACAAGCTGGAAGCCAAAGAAAAACTGGACGCCACGGCACCCCTTGCCGAGGCCATGAACGGCAGGGGATTCGGAGAAGCGGTCCTTTCGGTGTTCCGGGCAACGAACATGCTCTCTCCGTTCGAGAAAACCTGGGTCGCGAACATGGTGCGCGGCGGGGACGCCGATGACTTCGTCGGAGCCGCCGCCGGTTTCACAGATCGCCCGACCGAGGCCTCGTTGCGTGAGCTTGCGGCCGTCCTCAAGCCCCACGGCTGCGCCAAGTGGACCGTGGCGACCTATCTGCCATTCCTGTGGCGTCCCGAGGCGCACATGTATCTGAAGCCCGAAGCGACGAAGGATTTCGCGACGCGGGTCGGTCACCCGCTCGCATCCCTCTACGAGGCGCAACTCAAGTTCGACATCTATTCATCCCTTCTCGATCTCGTCGACGAGACCGCGAACGAACTGTTGAACCTCGCCCCGCGCGACCGCCCACTCGACCACATCGACATCCAGAGCTTCATCTGGGTTGTCGGCGACTACCGGGAAGGCCGCGAGGGCGTTTACCCGTAGGCCCGGATCGCGCGGCTTTGCGCGGGCCGCCGCTTTTCCCGGCGGCATCAAGCCCCGTCCGCAAGTTCGATCTCGACTCTGCAATGGTCGCTCGGCCCCCACTCCTCCGACGCGTTGAGGGCACGCACTCTCAGGGAGTCGGCGAGTTCGGTCGAGGCGAAGACATAGTCCAGTTGGCGCGCCGCCGTTTCGGGCGATTGCTTAACGGAGTGAAAGGTGGGGACATTCCTGCTGTCCCGTGGCAATTCGTCCGGCCAGGGATCGGCTCGTCTGCCGTTCGGGTATTCCGGTCCGACGCAGGGCAGCCCCATGACCTCCATTCGGTCGAACACGGTCTGGTAGCGAGCGGCCCAGTACTCGTCACCGTATTCCCCGTAGCCGCGCAGAATGTTGAGGTCGCCGGCCGCCACAACGCGATGCCCGTCCACATCCGCGATGAAAGCAGACAGGTCGGAAACGATGCGGTGAGCCGAGCCATCCGAAAAGATGAAAGGCCTGTATCCCGCCCGAACGTGAGTGCTGACCCACTGCGCATACATCGAAACGACGACCAGGGGACCGCCGGTGGGTGGTGTAACTGAGGCAGCTGCAAGTGTGCCAGGCGAGAAGACCACCAGGTCCCCGGACTCTGCCGCATTGATCGACTTCGACTCGATCCAGTCAACCTCGATGCGGTTTGAGAGTTTCACTATTGCCGTTCTGAATCCGGCCCTGCCGCCAACGATCGTGGTCTCCCATGGCGCCGCATCGATCTCGATTGCGGGGTCGGCTTGGATTCGCTCCGCGACATCCGGAGGGGGCCTGCCGGCTTCCTGAAGCAGCGCGAGGTCGACATCCAGGTCGAGCAGGTATCGCCATGACTCGTGCTTGTGAGCCATGTTCCAAGAGATGATCTTCATCGTGCTTAGGCCCTCGCGCCAAGGACGACTTCGACCGGACGGTCTCCGGCGCGGCGGCGTTCGGGATAAGCCTGGGACCGCCCGCTCAGTGCTGGCCTACCTCACCACACCCAGGTGGTGACGTTGGGATAGGGTTCCGACCTCGACATGTAGTTGAGGCCCTTGACGCAGCGCACGATCCACCACACGACGACGATCATCAATACGGCCCAGCCGATCACGACAAACGAGGTCAGCACACCGACCGCGCCGAGGAGCAGGCCGATCCAGAACGTCCTGATCTGGAAACGGTAGTGCTTGGCGACCCATGCGCTGGCGTCGTTCCGGTTCACATACGCCACGATGACGCCGACGACGGCCAGCAATCCGACGATGACGCCGCCCAGATAGAGGACATAGACGATTTTCGCGGTCCCGCCGCCCTTCGCGGCCCCGTTTCCGGGCGGTTGCATTCCGGGACTCGACATAAGCGCGCTCCCGCGCCGTTCAGGGCGCCTCGGCGGTATCGATGTGGATGTGGACCGGCTC
Source organism: Defluviicoccus sp. (assembly GCA_022823775.1). Classification (GTDB taxonomy): domain Bacteria; phylum Pseudomonadota; class Alphaproteobacteria; order MPNO01; family MPNO01; genus MPNO01. The sequence continues at coordinate 44,552 of JAJEHI010000085.1, forward strand.
CGGCCCGTCCTCCACTTCTCGCCCCAGCACGCGGACCGCCTTTTCCGCCTCCGCGATGGGATAGTCGTGGGTGCACAGGACGGCGAGGTCGCGCCAGCGGGATTTCAGGATGTCGATCGCCTTCACCGTGTCGACCCAGTCCGACGACAGCACGCCGAGCAGGGAGATCTCGCGAAAGATCAGCTTGTCGGTATAGAGCTCGTTGAGCGCGTTGTCGGTCTTGAGGCCGGCGACGACGACGTTCCCGCCCTTGCGCACCATGTCCACGGCCTGAAGCAGCGGCTCGGTCGCGTGCGCCGATACGTCGACCACCACGTCGGCGCCATGGCCTCCGGTCAGCGCGAGCACCCGCTCCACCGGGTCTTCCGCGTCGACGTCGATCGTCACGTCGGCCCCGAGTTCCCGGGCGAGTTCCAGCCGCCTCCTGTCGGCGCCCGTGCCGGTGACGATCACCTGCTCCGCGCCGATCTCGCGCGCGACCACGACCGAGAGCAGCCCGCGCTGGCCGGGACCGGTTATGACCACCGTGTCGCCGGCGCGCGTTTGCGGCCTTTCGCCCGCCCAGCGAACCGCGTTGGACAGCGGGTTGAACAGGCTCAGAACGTCCGTCGGGATGTCGTCGGGCGCCCTGTGGAGCCGCGTGCGGGGGTGGAGGTAGAGGTGGGAGGCGTAGCCGCCCCAGAGATGCGGCGGGACGTCGAATCCCATGCGCAGCCCGTAGCCCATGTTGTTGTCGCAGAGGACGGTGCGATCGTCCTTGCAGTACCGGCACTCGCCGCAGCCGATCGAGGTCTCGACGATCACCCGGTCCCCTTCCCTGACGCCCCAGCGCTCGAGCGCGTCGGCGCCGGCGCGGTCGATCCAGCCGAAGATCTCGTGGCCCGGGACGATAGGAAAGATGCCGCGGCCGGAAGCGCCGAGCCGCCCGTCGTACTGCTCGTAATCGGTGCCGCAGAGCCCCGCCGCCTCCATCCGGAGAACCCCGTCGTCCGCGCCGATATCGGGTATCGCGACCTCGCGGTAGTCGAACTTGCGCGGCGCCGTCAACACCGCGGCGAAGGCGTTGTCCACCATCGGTCCCCTCCCCGCTTGATTATTTCCCGTCCGAAATCGATCATAACGGGCGCGCGACAGGCCCGCGAGGCGGGCGCCTTCCAACCCGGGAATTACTCATGACCGCATGCATCGTAGGCTGGTCCCACACGAAGTTCGGCAAGCACGAAGACCGGGACATCGAGTCCCTTATCGCCGAGGTCGCCGTCGGCGCCCTGACGGATGCCGGAGTCGCCCCCGGCGACATCGACGAAATCTATATCGGCCACTGCAACGGCGGCTTCGTGCGCCAGGAGTTCCCGTCCTCGCTGGTGCTCCAGGCCGATGACGATCTGCGGTTCAAGCCCGCGACCCGGGTGGAGAACGCCTGCGCCACCGGGTCCGCCGCGATCCACCAGGGGCTGAACGCGATCGCCGCCCGCAAGGCGCGCCGGGTGCTGGTGGTCGGCGTCGAGAAGATGACGGAGCTCGCCGGGGCCGCGATCGGCGAAGTGCTGGTCAAGGCGAGCTACGTCAAGGAGGAAGGCGGGGAGAACGGAAGCTTCGCGGCGATCTTCGGACGCATCGCCGAAAGCTACTTCCAGAAATACGGCGACAAGACCGACGCGCTCGCCAGGATCGCCGCCAAGAACCACGCCAACGGCGCGGTGAATCCGCTCGCCCATTTCCAGAAGAAACTCGACTTCGAATTCTGCCGTACCCCGTCCGACAAGAACCCCATCGTCGCGGGTCCGCTGAAGCGAACCGACTGCTCGCCGGTGACGGACGGCGCGGCGGCGGTGGTGCTGACGGACCTCGATACCGCGCTGGCCCACGACAAGGCGGTCGTTTTCCGCGCCGCGCGGCATGTGAACGAGTTCCTGCCGATGAGCCGGCGCGACCCGACGAGGTTCGAGGGCGCCGAGCTGGTCTGGCAACAGGCCTTCGACGACAGCGGGCTCGCGCTAGACGATCTCGACCTGCTCGAAGTGCACGACTGTTTCACGATCGCCGAGCTGATCATCTACGAGGCGCTCGGCCTGACGGCACGCGGCGAAGGCGCGGCCGCCGTCGAGGAGGGCTGGGCCGAGAAGACCGGGAAGCTGCCTATCAACCCCTCTGGCGGACTTAAGTCCAAAGGCCATCCGATCGGCGCAACCGGGGTCTCCATGCATGTGATGGCCGCGATGCAGGTGCGCGGCGACGCCGGTGCGATCCAGGTGCCCGACGCCAGGCTCGCCGGCGTGTTCAACATGGGCGGGAGCGCGGTGGCCAACTACGCGAGCATCCTGGAACCGCTCCGCTGATCGCGCTCTGAAACAGTAACCGGCGGAAATTTCGATGGGCGAATTCGGCGTCGGGCAATCCGTGCCGCGTTTGGAAGACCCGGCGCTGCTGACGGGCCGCGGTCTGTTCGCGGACGATGCGGGACCGGGTTTCGAGGGGGCCCTGCGGGGCTACGTCCTGCGTTCGCCGCATGCAAACGCGCGGTTCGGGGAGATCGACGTTTCCGCGGCTGCCGCCATGCCCGGCGTCTCCGCGGTGCTGACCGCGCGGGACTACCTGGCGGACGGTCTGGGACCGATCCCCCATATCGGGCCGCCGGTCAAGCGGCGCAGCGGCGAGGCGCCGGCGAGCCCTCCTTATTTCCCGCTCGCGGACGGCCACGCGCGCCACGTCGGCGATGGGGTGGTCTTCATCGTCGCGGAGACCCTCGATCGGGCGAAGGACGCCGCCGAGCGGATCGCGATCGACTACGCCCCCCTCCCCGCGGCGACGCGGACCGCCGACCTGCTCGACGACGGCGCGCCAGCCGTCTTCGACGGTTGTCCCGGCAACGAATGCTTCGTCCACGAGGTCGGCGACCGCGCCGCGACGGACGCCGCCTTCTCGGGCGCGCGCAATGTCGTCAAGCGCCGATTCCTGCTGTCACGCGTGCTCGCCAACGCGATGGAGCCGCGCGGTTGTCTCGCCGATTACGATCCCCGCGCGCGCCGCCTCTTCCTGCGCGCGCCGGTCCAGCATCCCTTCGTGGTGCGCGGTCTGCTGGCAGGACGGGTGTTCGGCGTCGACGAGCAGAGCATCCACGTCGAGGTCGACGACGTGGGCGGCAGCTTCGGCATCAAGGCCAACGTCTATCCGGAGTACCTGCTGTCGCTGTGGGCGGCGCGCCGGCTGGGCCGTCCCGTCCGCTGGGTGAGCGAGCGCTCGGAAGGGCATCTGAGCGACTATCACGGGCGCGACAACGTCACGGATGCCGAGCTCGCGCTCGATGCGGATAACCGTTTCGTCGGGCTCCGTGTGCGAACCGTGGTGAATCTCGGCGCCTATCTCTCTCCGCTCGGCGCGGGACCGGCGGTGAACAATCTCGGCTCTCTCGCCGGCGTCTACCGGACGCCCGCGGCGCATGTCGAAGTCCGGGGCGCGTTGAGCAACAGCCAGCCGACCGCTCCCTATCGCGGCGCCGGTCGGCCGGAAGCGGCTTTCGTGATCGAACGGCTGATCGACGCCGCCGCGGAAGATCTGGGCGTGGACCGCCTTGAGCTCCGCCGCCGGAACATGATCGGCCGCGACGAGCTCCCCTTCGTCACCCCGCTCGGCTTCGTCTACGATTCGGGCGATTTCGAGGCCAACATGGACCGCGCGCTGACGCTTGCCGAGGCCGGCAGCTTCGAGGCACGGCGGCGCGATGCGGCAGAGAACGGCAGGCTGCTGGGGCTCGGCGTCGCGAACGCGATCGAGCGCGCCGCTCCGCCGGGGCTCGAATTCGCCGAAATCCGCTTCGCGCCGTCGGGGCGCGCGACCGTGCTGTGCGGCGCGACGACCCAGGGACAGGGCCATGCGACGACGTTCGCGCAACTGCTGAGCGACCGGCTCGGACTGGAGGCGCACGAAATCCAGTTCGTGCAGGGCGATACGGACCGTCTCGCCTTCGGCTTCGGCGCCGGCGGCTCGCGAATCTCGGCGATGGGCTGCGCGGCGCTGCTGATCGCCGCCGACAAGATCGTTGAAAAGGGAAAGCGCATCGCCGCGCATGTGCTCGAAGCCGCCGAGGACGATATCGAGTTCCGCGACGGCCGTTTCGCCATCGCCGGAACCGACCGCGGCATGGGCCTGGGCGACGTGGCGAAGGCCGCTTTCCAGCCGGCCCGCCTCCCGGCCGACATAGAGCCGGGTCTGATGGAGACCGGGACTTACCGGTCGCACGTCGCGAGCTATCCCAACGGCTGCCATGTCTGCGAGGTCGAAATCGACAAGGAGACGGGCGAAACCCGTATCCTGCGCTATGTCGTGGTCGACGACTTCGGCACCGTCATCAATCCGCTCCTGGTCAAGGGGCAGGTCCATGGCGGCGTCGCCCAGGGCGCGGGACAGGCGTTGATGGAACAGATGGTCTTCGACCCGGACAGCGGACAGATGCTGGCAGGCTCGCTGATGGACTACACGATGCCGCGTAGCGACGATTTGTGCACCGTCGAGGTGGAGAGCAACCCGGTGCCGACCCCAGCCAATCCGCTCGGCGTCAAGGGCGCCGGGGAGGCCGGCACCGTAGGCGCGCTGCCGGCGGTGATAAGCGCGGTGAGCGACGCGCTGCGCCCGCTCGGGATCGGCGAGATCGAAATGCCGGCGACGCCGGAGAGGCTGTGGAGGGCAATTCGGTCGGCTCCAGGTTAGGGCATTTTTCGGCCGGGCACGCTTGGGGCCCGCTGCCGCCTGACTGCATCCCCCTCACCCCGGCCCTCTCCCCGGTGGGGAGAGGGAGACTCGTTCGCCGACTCCGACTCATCTTCTCCCCTCCCGCTTGCGGGAGGGGCCGGGGGAGGGCCGTGACCCGGTCGGGTCGGAAAAGGTTGTAGTCAGTAAAGCCGCTTCTCGTAGCTCTCCCGGATCCTTTCCTCGATCTCCTCCAGCGGGGTATCGCTTTCCCGCTGGTCCCTGGTGATCTGGGCGAGCGTCGGGAACTCCTTGCGGTCGATCGTCGTATCGGGATCCCACAGCCGGGCGCGCTTGAGCGCCTTGGCGCAGTGGAAGAACACCTCGTCGATCTCGACCAGAATCCCCAGTTGCGGGACCTTGCCGCGGACGGCCATGTCCGCGAGCGCCTCCGGATCGTCGCCGACCCGCGCCCGGCCCGAGGCGCGCAAGGTCTCCTCCACGCCGGGAAGGAGGAAAATCAGCGCGACCGAATGACCCGGGTTCTCCACGATGTTGGACATCGTGTCGGCGCGGCGGTTGCCGGGCCGTTCGGGGATCAGGATCGTGCGGTCGTCGATCACCTTGACGAAGCCCGCCGGATCGCCGCGCGGGCTGATGTCGGCGCGCCCGTCCACGCCGACCGTCGAAATGAACAGGATGGGCGACAAGGAGAGAAAGTGCCGCGCGTGCTTGTCGAGCATCGGCATTTCCTTCTCCGCGATCGACGGGATGGGCTCGCCCACGGCTTCGCGTAGATCGTCGTAGGCTTCGATCGAGCTCAATCCGGCGCTTTCGGTCATGGGTCCGCTCCAGGAATTTTCCGGACTGTCGCGCCTGCGCCTCTTCGATGCAAGAGCTTGACGATGCGCGGCGCGATGTGGGACGGAAACGCCATGAATCTCGCCCAGCTCCTCGCCAAGCCTGCCGCCGCGTGGTCGGACCGTCCGGCGGTCGCCGTCGGCGGCAGCCCCGTACTCACCTATCGCGAGCTTGCCGACAGGACGGCGCGAATCGCCACCGGCTTGCGCGAAACCCATGGGCTCGTGCCGGGAGACCGGGTCGCGCTGGCGATGACCAACACGCCGGAATACGTGGAAGCCCTGTTCGCGGCCTGGCACGGCGGGTTCGCGGCGGTACCGATCAACGCCAAGCTCCACCCGCAGGAATTCGCTTACATCCTGGACGACTCGGGATCGAAGGTGTGCATCGCGACCGAGGACCTGGCGGAGGGGATCGGGGGCGTCACGGGCGATCTTCCGGAGCTCCGGGCGGTTCCGGTCGTCGGCGGGATGGAATACGCCAGGCTCTCCGCCGCAGAACCTTCTCCGATGGCGGATGCGGCTCCCGACGATCTCGCGTGGCTGTTCTACACCAGCGGCACGACGGGACGCCCCAAGGGCGCGATGCTCAGCCATCGCAACCTGCTGACCATGACGCTGAGCTACTACGCCGATATCGACGGGGTGAGCGCGGACAGCACGATCGTCCACGCCGCGCCGATGTCGCACGGCTCGGGCCTTTACTTGCTGCCGCATATCGCCAAGGGCGCGTGCCAGGTGATACCCGAGAGCAAGGGCTTCAACGGCGACGAATTTCTGGCCCTGCTCCCCTCCTACACCGATGTCATGGCGTTCTTCGCGCCGACCATGGTGACACGGCTGGTCAACGCGCCGTCGCTCGGCGACGCCGATCTCACGAATTTGCGGACCATCGTCTACGGCGGAGGACCGATGTATGCGGAGGATTGCCTCCGCGCGCTCGATGCGCTCGGCCCCCGGCTGGTGCAGATTTACGGCCAGGGCGAGTCGCCCATGACCATCACCGGGCTGTCGCGCGAGGCGCATCTCGACCGAGATCACCCGCGCTACGTGGAACGTCTGGCCTCGGTCGGGATCGCTCGCACGGATGTCGAGGTAAGGGTCTGCGACGGCCGCGACGAGGACGTGGCGCCGGGCGAAATCGGCGAGGTGCTGGTGCGCGGCGACGTGGTGATGACCGGCTACTGGCGCAACCCCGAGGCCACGGCGGAGACGCTGCGCGGCGGCTGGCTCCATACCGGCGACATGGGCGCTTTCGACGAGGACGGGTATCTCACTCTCAAGGACCGGTCGAAGGACCTGATCATCTCGGGCGGGTCAAACATCTATCCGCGCGAGGTGGAGGAAGTGCTGCTCCGGCATCCGGGCGTGCTCGAGGTGTCGGTGATCGGCCGTCCGCACCACGACATGGGCGAGGAAGTCGTGGCCTTCGTCGTTCCCCGGCCGGAGGCCGCGGTCGACGAGGCGGCTCTGGACGGTCTCTGCATAGAGAACATCGCCCGCTTCAAGCGGCCGCGCGCCTATCGCTTCATCGACGCGCTGCCCAAGAACAACTACGGCAAGGTGCTCAAGACCGAGCTTCGCAAGTCGGAAGCGTCGGGCTAGGAGCTACAACCCCGCCCGCGACCCGGCAGCGACGCCGGCTTCCCGGGCATAATCGTCGGCGGCAACCTTGGCGCCGCCTTCCGGGCGCGCGCGACCGAGCGAGACCCGGCCGTCGCCCGCCGCGATAACGAGACCCCCCTCCTCCACCGCGACGATTTCGCCCGGCTCGCCGCCTGCTCCGTCGACCCGCCTCGATTCGAACAGCTGGACCGTCGTTCCGCCGATCGTGGTCCACGCGCCGGGCGCCGGATCGGCGCCACGGATCAAATTGTGGACTTCCCGCGCCGGTCTGGACCAGTCGATCTCGACATCCGCCTTGCGGCACCAGCTCTCGTAGGTCGACTGGCTGTCGTCCTGAACGATCTTCGGCGCCTTGCCCTCGCGCACCAGATCGACGCTCTCGATCATCGCCTCGACCCCGAGCGGGAACAGCTTGTCGAAATAGACCGTCCCGAGAGTGTCGTTCTCCAGAACGTCCACCTCCTTCTGCATCAGGATCGGGCCGGTATCGAGACCGTTGTCCGGCCAGAAGATGGAGAGCCCGGTCCTCGTCGCGCCCTGGATGATCGGCCAGTTGATCGAGCTCGGCCCGCGGTGCCTCGGGAGCAGCGAGGGGTGGTACTGGATCGTCCCTTTCGTCGGGATGTAGAGGAAGTCTTCGGGCACGAAGAGCGTGACGAACGCCATCACCCCGAGATCGGGCTTCATGGCGCGGTACTCCTCCCACACCGCCGGCTCCTTGTAGGACGGCGGCTGCAGGAGCGGGATTCCGCGTTCCAGCGCGGCCTCCTTGAGGGGGTCGGCCCGGCGCCCCTCGCGGTCGGGCGCGCAGTAGACCGCGATGACCTCTTCGCCGCGTTCGAGCAGCGCCTCGAGCACCGCCTTTCCGAATGCCTGCTGTCCGATCAGGGCTATGCGCATACCCGCCATCCTCCATCCGTCCCGCGGCGGCAGACCTTAGACCAGCGTCCCGGCACGTCCAAGACCGCCGGGGGCTCGCCAGAAGCGACGTTCTGACATACTGTGCCGCCTCCGCCGACCGTCAGGGAAACTACGGGAATGTCGCTCAAGGAGCGGGCGCTCGCCTATCACCGCGCCGATCCCCCGGGGAAGCTGGAGGTGGTCGCGTCCAAGCCGGTATCGACGCCCGACGATCTGACGCTTGCCTATTCCCCCGGCGTAGCCGACGCCTGTCTCGCCATCGTCGACGACCCGGCGGCCGCCGCCGAGATGACCGGGCGCGCGAACCGGGTCGGCGTGATCAGCAACGGCACCGCGGTGCTCGGCCTCGGCAACATCGGCGCGCTCGCGTCCAAGCCGGTGATGGAAGGCAAGGCGGTCCTGTTCAAGCGTTTCGCCGGGATCGACGTGTTCGACATCGAGATCGCCGAGACCGGCGTGGACGCCTTCGTGGACACCGTCGCGCGGCTCGAGCCGACCTTCGGCGGCATCAACCTGGAGGACATCAAGGCGCCGGAGTGTTTCGAGATCGAGCGCAAGCTGATCGAGCGCATGAACATCCCGGTCTTTCACGACGACCAGCACGGCACCGCCGTGGTCACGGCGGCCGCCCTGGTCAACTGGCTCGAACTGACCGGGCGTCGGCTGGAGGACGTGCGCCTCGTCTGCTCGGGCGCCGGCGCGGCGGCCATCGCCGGCCTCGACCTGCTTACCGGAATGGGCCTTCGGGCCGACTCGGTCGTCGTCGCCGACAGTCGCGGCGTCATTTACGAGGGCCGCGACGAGACGATGGAGCCGAACAAGGCGCGCTATGCGGCAAAGACCGACCTTCGAACGATCAGCGAGGCAATGGCCGGCGCCGATGTCTTTCTGGGGGTTTCGGCGGCGGGCCTGATCGATGCCGACATGGTGCGGACGATGGCCCGCGATCCGCTGGTGCTGGCGCTGGCGAACCCCGATCCCGAGATCTGCCCGCCCGAGGCGCATGCGGCGCGGGACGACGTGACGATCGCGACCGGCCGGTCGGACTATCCCAACCAGGTCAACAACGTGCTCTGCTTTCCGTTCCTGTTCCGCGGCGCGCTCGATGTAGGCGCAAGGACGGTGAATCTCGCGATGAAAGCGGCGTGCGTGCGTGCCCTCGCCGGGCTCGCCCGCGGCGAACCGCCCGCAATCGTCGGCGCGACCTATCCGGGCGAATCCCTCGCGTTCGGGCCCGGATACCTCGTGCCCAAGCCGTTCGATCCACGGCTCGCCGTGGATGTGCCGATCGCGGTCGCGCGGGCGGCAATGGAAAGCGGCGTGGCGTCACGGCCGATCGAAGACATGGAATCGTATCGGCGACGGCTGCAAGCATTTTCCGAAGCGCGCGCCTGAACCGGCGCGATAGCCTATGATCCCGCCGCCCGGCTCAACAGGAAGTTCAAGCCAATGAAGCTCGACGTCTTCAATCACGTTTTCCCCGAGGTGTTCATCGAGACGCTGGCGGAGACCATGCCCAAACGCGCGGTAGCGCGATGGCGCTCCATCGACACCCTCTGGAACATGGACGCGCGGCTCCGCCTGCTCGACGAGTTCGGCGACTACCAGCAGGTCATTTCGATGTCGCAGCCGCCCATCGACATTCTCGGAGGACCTGAGCAAACGCCGGCGCTCGCCCGGATCGCGAACGACGGCATGGCGGAAATCTGCCGGGCGCATCCCGACCGCTTCCCGAGCTTCCTCCTCAGCCTGCCCATGAACAACCCCGACGAAGCGGTGAAGGAGGTGGACCGGGCGGTAACGGAGCTCGGCGCGTGCGGCGCCCAGATCCATTCCAACGTCAATGGCCGCGCGCTCGACGATCCGGCGTTCTTCCCGGTATTCGAACGGCTGGAACGCCTCGGCAAGCCGGTTTTCCTGCATCCCGCGCGACCGATGGCTCATGCCGACTACCAGGCCGAGGACGAGTCGAAATACGAGATCTTCTGGGGCCTCGGCTGGGCGTACGAAACGTCCGCGGCGATGGCGCGCATCGTGTTCTCCGGCATGTTCGACAAGCTGCCCGACCTCAAGATGCTCGCGCACCACTGGGGCGCCTACATACCCCACGCCGAAGGCCGGCTGCCGCATTGGGAAGGCCGGTCGTCGCAATCGGACGAGACCGATTACGGCCCGTTGAAGGACAATCTCAAGCGTCCGGTAACGGAATATTTCAAGATGTTCTACGCGGATACCGCGATGTTCGGCGCGCAGGCGGCGAGCCAGTGCGGTCTCGAATTCTTCGGCGCCGCCCACTCGCTGTTCGCGACCGATTGCCCGTTCGATCGCGAGGGCGGCCGGATCCTGATGCGGGACACCATCGCCGTCATGGACAATTTGCGCTGCACGGACCGGGAGCGCGAGGACATGTACCTCAACAACGGCCGCGCGTTTCTCGGTCTGGAATAACCGCCGGTGAGCCAGCCCCGCGACGTCATCGTCCTCGGCGCCGGGATCGTCGGGCTCTGCTCGGCGCTCTCGCTCCAGCGCGACGGACACCGGGTCACGGTGATCGACCGGCTGCCGCCGGGCGAGGGAACGTCATACGGCAACGCCGGCCTGATCCAGATCGACGCGGTGCTGCCGATCGCCATGCCGGGCATCCTGCGGAAAGTCCCGCGAATGCTGACCGACCCGGAAGGGCCGCTGGTGATCCGCTGGCGGTATCTGGTCAGGCTCGCGCCCTGGCTGATCCGTTTCGTCGCCGCGGCGCGCCCCGGCCAGGTGGAATCGATCTCGATCGCCCTCGCCGCCCTGCTGGAGCACGCCCACGCGTCATACCGCCCGCTGCTCGCCGCTTGCGATGGGGAGGATCTGTTCGTTCCGACAGGCGAACTCTTCGTCTACCGCCAGCGCGCCGCATATGAAGCGGCGAAGCCCGATCACGAGCGCCGCCGCCGCCTCGGGATTGCGATGGAAGAAGTCGGGCCTTCGGAAATGCGCCAGCTCGAACCGGCGCTCTCCCCCGATATCGAATTCGGCGTGTTCTCTCCGGGCTGCTTGCGCGTCGCGAACCCGCTGACGCTGTCCCAACGTCTGGCCGAAACCGTCGTGCGTGGAGGCGGTTCCATTCTCCGGGAGTCCGTGACCGACATCGTGGCCGGAGCCGACGGACCTGCCGCGGTGATCACCGACAAGGGCCGTCACGACGTGGACCGGCTCGTTGTCGCCATGGGCGCGTTTTCGAAACGATGGGCGGCCAGGCTGGGAGCGCGGGTGCCGCTCGACACCGAACGCGGCTACCACCTGATGCTCCCCCGGCCGGGGGTCGAGCTTCGCACCCCCCTGCTGGAGGGCGGCCACCGATTCGGCATCACGCCGATGAGCCACGGCGTCCGGCTCGCCGGCACCGCGGAGCTCGCCAGCCTCGACGCTCCGCCGAATTACCGGCGTTCGCGCATGCTGGGCCGGATGGCGCAGAAGATCGTCCCGGATCTCAGGCTGGACGATGCGGAGGAATGGATGGGATTCCGGCCTTCGATGCCGGACAGCCTGCCGGTGATCGGTCCCGTCCCGGGATCCGAGCGCGCGTTCCTCGCCTTCGGCCACGGCCATCTCGGCCTGACGCTCGGCGCGATCACCGGGCAATTGGTCGCCGACCTCGTCGCGGGCCGGGAAAGCGAGATCGACCGCACCCCCTATCGCGCCGACCGCTTCTAGCCCGTCCCGCCCTCAGGCAAAGCTGCCGCCGCCGTTGACGTTCATCACCTCTCCGGTAATGAAGCTCGCGCGGTCGGATATCAGGAAGCGGGCGGCGTCCGCTATCTCTTCCGGGCGACCCATCCGGCCGAGCACCGAACGGCTCCGCGCCTGGGCCAGATCCTCCTCGGTGTAATCCGCCGTCATCGCTGTTTCCGTCGCGCCGGGCGCTATCGCGTTGACCCTGATCCCGTCCGCGCCCAGCGCACGGGCGAGCGAGCGGGTCAGCGCGACGATCGCCGCCTTCGAACTCGCATAAGCGGGTCCGCCGCGTCCCGTGCCGCCGACCCCGCCGACATGAACGATCCCCGATGCCGTGAGGACGATCGAGCCGCCGCCCCGTTCGCCCATCGGCCGTGCCGCCGCCTGGGACATCAGGAACGACCCGGTGACGTTGACGGCGAGCACGCGGTTGAATTCGTCTGCGCCCAGATCGCGCCACGGGGCGGTGGAATGGATCGCGGCGAAGTGGATCATCGCGTCGAGTCCTCCGAACCTCTCCACGGCGGTCTCGACCGCGCGTTCGCAATCGTCTGCGTTAGAGACGTCCGCGGCGAAGGGAACCAGCGCATTGCCCGCTCCCGGATGGGCGGCTTCGATGGCGTCGGAACTCAGATCGAGCGCGAGAACCCGATGCCCCTCGGCCGCCAGGTCGCGGGCGCAGGCCTGCCCGATGCCGCTCGCGGCGCCGGTGACGATCACATTTTTTTCTTCGCTCATCTCTGTTCTCGAAGGCTATTGGACCAGGGACGCGGCTCTTGCGGCGGCTGCCTCCGCGGCGTCGGTCTCGCCGAGCGCCGAGAGCACGCGCGCGTAACGCCCCAACGCGACCGGGCTGGTCGACTTCTCCTCGCATCGTTCGGCGAGAAGAGAGGAAGCGAGCCTGTCCCGTCCTGCGTTTTCCGCCGCGTGGATCAGCACCCGGCGGAACAGGTCGCGTTGCGCGTGGCTGCCGCCGATCGCGGTAATACCCCGTCGCCTCGGGTAGAGGAGATCGACGGCCGTTTCCCAGTCTTCCGATTTCGACGCCGCGGCGGCGCGGCAGAGCGCCAGCCCGTATTCGGCCATGATTGCCGACTGCGTACCCTTGGCGGTCTGCGCCAAAGCTCCCGCGCCGGCGATCAGCGCGTCCAGCGCGTCCTTGCGTCCGGCAGCCGCGAATGCCATCGCATAGTGCACGTCGGTAAAGACGAGCTGCAGGTCGTCGGCCCGTTCCGCGGCCGCATCCGCCACCCGCCCCCACCGGTCGCCCACATCGACGCCTTCCTCTTCCAGTCGCCAGAGAATCGAGACGGCGTTGCAGATGTCGAGATATTCGAATGCGTCCGAGGGCAGTACCTCGCGGTCGTAGAGGTCGAGGACGGCATCGAATCGGCCGAGCTCGAAATAGAAGAGCGCGCGATGCCACCAGAGATGGTTGGCGAAAGCGTTGCACCCACCGAAATCCGCCGCCTTCCCGTCGACCCAAGAGATTCCATCGCGCTGGCGCCCCGTCATCTCCATCACGTGAGCCACCGCATGCGTCGCCCAGATGTCGGTCGGATCGATCTCGACCGCGCGCCGACCGCGGCGTTCCGCTTCTTCGTAGGCGCCGCATTCCTCCAGCGCGAAGGCCGACATGCCGAGCACCTTGCCGTAGTCCGGCACCGATTCGTCCCAGGCCGGCGCGACCCGTGCCTGAACCTCGCGCATGCCCCGGCAATCGCCGAGATAGAAATTCCAGTACTCCGAGAGCTTGAGGGCGAGCACGTCGCGCGGCCACTCCGTCACGATCGCGTCCCAAATGTCGAGCGCATGTTTCTGGTCTCCGGACACCCACGCGTCCAGAGCTTCGACATGCAGTTTCTCGCGCCGGTTGCAGCCGTTCTCCCGGGCTGCCTCCCGAGCGGCTTCCAGGGAGGACAACGCGCGCTTAAGAAGTCTCCGGCTCGCGAACAGCAGCATGAAGTAGCCGCGCAGCACGTTCGCCATGACGAAGGACGGGTCGGCCTCGAGCGTCGCCTTCAGATGGTCGCCGGTGTCCATCCGGAGACCGAGATATGCGCCGACCGTGCGGTCGAACCCCGCGACCGCCTCGTCGCTCGCGGCGTTGATCTCAAGCCCGCGGCAATCCGTTCTTGTCGTCACCGGACCCTCCTTTGTCTCCGAGGCAAGCTAGCACGCGGGCGGATCGACAGAAATGCGGCGAAGCGCCGCCGCTTTGACTATGCTTGCCCCGCCAAAGGGAAAGGATGAAACCATGGACGGCTCGCTGAGCCCGGCGCAGATCGAACTTCAGGCCCGTGCGCGGGCGCTCGCCCAGGATCACGTAGCCGGCCGTGCGGCCGAAATCGACGAGAGCAGGGAGTATCCCTGGGACACGGTGGACCTGCTCAGGGACGCCGGTTTCATGGGAATGACGGTGCCGGAATCCCTTGGCGGGCAGGGTCTCGGCTTTCTGGACGCCTCGCTGGTCATCGAGGAGTTCGCGAAGGTCTGCGCCGTAACCGGACGCATCGCGGTGGAGTCCAATATGGGGGCGATCTCCGCGGTGCTCGCATACGGAACGGACGAGCAAAAGCGGCAATGGGCCGACGGCGTGCTGGGCGGCGACAAGCCGGCGATCTGCATCACGGAGCCGGAAGCCGGCAGCGCCGCTTCGGAAATGACGACGCGCGCCGACCGCAAAGGAAACGGTTTCGTCCTCAACGGCCGCAAGCACTGGATAACGGGCGGCGGGGTGTCGCGGCTTCATCTCGTCTTCGCCCGGGTTTACGACGAGCGCGGAGAGGAGGAAGGAATCGCCGGATTCATCGCGACCCGCGACGAAACTCCGGGCCTCCTCATCGGAGAGCGCGAGCGGACCATGGGGCTTCGCGGCATTCCCGAGACCGAGATCGTTTTCGAGGACATGACGGTCCCGGCGTCCGCCATGGTCGTGCCGCCGCGGGGGCTGCGAAAGGGCTTCGCCGACCTGATGAACGCCTATAACAGCCAGCGCGTCGGCGCGGCGACGGTTGCGCTCGGCGTGGCCGCGGGCGCCTTCGACCACGCGCTCGAATACGCCAAGACGCGCGAGCAGTTCGGCCGCCCGATCTGCGAGTTCCAGGGCTTGCAGTGGATGCTGGCGGACATGTCGATCGAGATCGAGGCCGCCCGGGCGATGATCCACCGCGCCGCGCGCTCGGCGGGAGACGGGTTTCCGGACATGCTGATGGCCGCCCAGGCCAAGGTGCTGTCGAGCGAAATGGCCATCCGGGTGACCAACGACGCGCTCCAGGTCTTCGGCGCCGCGGGCTATTCCCAGTCCCGCCCTCTGGAACGGATGGTCCGCGACGCCCGGATGTTCGCCATCGGCGGAGGGACGGCGCAGATCCTCAGAACCGTCGTCGCGAGCCGGTTGCTCGACAGGCGGCTGCCGCAAACGCGCGACGGCTATGCGAAGGAGTCGTCCGCAGGCACCGCCAAGACTTCGCGCCGCCGCGAGAGAGAGGCCGCTGCGCTCCGGCAGAACCTGCGGCGCCGGAAGGCCCAGAACAGGGCACGAAACGCCCCCGGCGGCGAGGCGCCCGACGCCCGATAGGCGCAGATTCTGGAACCGCGCCCGGCTGGCGGCTATACAACGCTGCCCATGATCGGACCGCTCCCCGTTTTCGACCGCTGACCGATGGATGCCATTCGTCTCCGCGGCGGCAACAGCTTCTCCGGCGCCATCCCCATCGCCGGCGCGAAGAACGCGGCCCTGCCCCTCATGGCGGCCAGCCTTCTGACCGACGAGCCGCTTCGGCTTGCGAACCTGCCGGGCGTCGCCGACATCGGTTCGATGAAGACCCTGCTCGGCACCCACGGGGTCGCGATCGCGAACGGAACGGCCGCGGGAGAGGCGTCGTTCGACGCATCCCGCGTGCGCGACACCACGGCGCCCTACGACCTGGTCCGGCGCATGAGGGCGTCGGTTCTGGTTCTGGGCCCCCTCGTCGCGCGGTTCGGGCGCGCGCGGGTGTCGCTTCCCGGCGGCTGCGCGATCGGGACGCGACCGATCGACCTTCACCTCGAGGCGCTGCGGCGGCTGGGCGCCCAGATCGACCTCGTGGACGGCTATGTCGAAGCCCGCGCGCCTCGGCGCCTCGCGGGCGCGGACTTCACCTTTCCGTCCGTTTCGGTGGGAGCGACGGAAAACGCCCTGATGGCCGCCTGCCTCGCCCGCGGCGAATCGGTTCTGAGGAACGCGGCGCGCGAACCGGAGATCGTCGATCTCGGACATTGCCTGATCGCAATGGGCGCGAAGATCGAGGGGCTTGGAACCGACGTTCTCCAGGTCGGGGGGGTCGACCGGCTGAGGGGCGCGCGGCACAGGGTAATCGCCGACCGGATCGAGGCCGGCACCTACGCGATAGCGGCATCCATGGCGGGCGGCGATGTCACTCTGGAAGGAGCGAACCCGGAAACGTTGCGCGCGCTGCTCGACACGCTGAGCGACGCGGGAGTCGCCATAGAGGAGACGCAAGACCGGCTCCGCATCGTCTCTCCGGGCGGCAATACGGCCGGTATGGACCTCGTCACCCAGCCCTATCCGGGGTTCCCGACCGATCTCCAGGCGCAAATAATGTCGCTCACGACCGTCGCCTCGGGAGCGTCGAGGATCACCGAGACCATCTTCGAGAACCGCTTCATGCACGTTCCCGAACTCCTCAGGATGGGCGCGGATATCAGGGTCCGGGGCGCAACCGCGGTGATCCAGGGCGTAAGCCGCCTGAAAGGCGCCGAGGTCATGGCGACCGACCTGCGCGCTTCGGTGTCGCTGATCCTCGCGGGGCTCGTCGCGGAGGGGGAGACGGTCGTCAACCGGATCTACCATCTCGACCGCGGGTACGAGGCGATCGAGGCCAAGCTCGCCGCCTGCGGAGCGGATATCGAACGGATAGCGGCCCCGCCATGACCCGGAAGCTCTCGCTCATCGCCCGCGACCCCGAAGACCTGGAGGTGATTTCGTCGATCCTCCAGGACGCCGTCGTGCCGGTTAACGAGATAACCTTCATCGCGGAACAAAACCGTTTCGTCCTCATCGCGAGCCGGTTCTGCCGGGAAGACCGCGAAGAAGGGGAGGAAACGCCGAACGACGTGTTCGAGCGGGTCAGCTGCGCTGTCCGGTTCGACCGGATCGGCGCGGTCAAGAGGCGGAATCTGGACCCGGCCCGGTTGACCGGGGTGCTGTCCCTGCTCGCCATCCGGCCCGAAGCGGGGTATATCGACTTGGTTTTTTCGGGGGGCGGCGCGATCCGGCTGATCGCGGACGAAATCGCCTGCCGGATCGACGACCTTGACCTGCGGTGGCCGACCCGGCTGAAGCCGGACCACCCCGAGAGCTGAGGCAGACCCGACGTGGACCCGAACAAGGCATTGGTGCTGGCGCTGCCGCGCGGCCGGATCCTGAGCGAGGTGATGCCGTTGCTCTCCCGGGTCGGAATCGTTCCGGGAGGCGGGTTCGACGAAACCGACAGCCGCGCGCTCCAGTTCCCCACCAGCGTGGAGAATTTCTCGATCATCCGGGTGCGCAGCTTCGACGTGGCGACCTTCGTCGCGTTCGGGGCGGCCCATTTCGGCATCGCGGGAAACGATGTCCTGATGGAATTCGACTACCCGGAGATATACGCGCCGCTCGATCTCGGCATCGGCAAGTGCCGCATGGCGGTGGCCGCGACCTCGGAGCTCCTCGAAACCGAAAAGCCGGAACGCTGGAGCCACGTCCGGGTGGCGACCAAGTACCCCTCGATCACCAAACGTCATTTCGCGGCGCGGGATGTCCAGGCGGAGTGCATCAAGCTCAACGGCGCGCTGGAGCTCGCGCCGCGGCTCGGGCTGTGCCGCCGCGTGGTCGACCTGGTGTCGACGGGCGCGACGCTCCGGGCCAACGGCCTCGTCGAAGTCGAGACCATCGCGCATATCACCTCGCGCCTCGCGGTCAATCGCGCCGCGCTCAAGACCCGGTCGGAAGAGATCAATCGCTGGATCGGCCGGTTCCGGGACGCGCTCGATGCCGGCTAGGCTCGACAGCGCCGAGGCGGATTTCGCCGACGATTTCGACAAGCTGCTGGCGCGCCCCCGCGACGCGCAGGCCGATGTCGCCGGCGAGACGGCAAGAATCGTCGCCGATATTCGCGAGAACGGGGATCGTGCGCTCCTTCGGCTCACCGCCATGCTGGACGGGTTCGAGGCGGAAAGCGTCTTTGCGCTCCGGGTGCCGGCGGAGGAGATCGAAACGGCGCGGGCGAATTGCCCGGCGGCCCTGATCGACGCCCTCGAAGCGGCGGAGGGACGCATTGCCGCCTTCCACGCCCGGCAGATGCCCGAGCCGCTGTCATACGTCGATCGGGCGGGCGTGCGTCTCGGAGCGCGCTGGACGCCGCTCGACGCGGTGGGGCTTTACGTTCCGGGCGGCACGGCGGCCTATCCGAGCTCGGTGCTGATGAACGCCGTTCCCGCCCGGATCGCCGGCGTGGAACGGATCGCGATGGCGGTGCCCGCGCCAGGCGGCGAGGTCGCGCCTCTGGTCCTCGTGGCCGCGGCGATCGCCGGTGTGGAAGAGATCTGGCGAATCGGCGGGGCGCAGGCGGTCGCGGCGCTCGCCTGGGGGACGGAGACGATCCGTCCGGTCGACAAGATCGCCGGCCCCGGAAATGCCTGGGTGGCCGAGGCAAAGCGCCAGGTATTCGGCAAGGTGGGAATCGACCTGATCGCCGGTCCTTCGGAGATCCTCGTCGTCGCCGACGCCGGAAACGATCCCGCCTGGATCGCCGCCGACCTGTTGTCTCAGGCCGAACACGATACGCTCGCTCAGGCGATACTCATCGCCGACGACGCGCGATTCGCCGACGCCGTGGTCGAAGCGGCCGAAAGCCAGCTGGCGACGCTGCCGCGCGCCGATATCGCCCGCGAGAGCTGGGAGGATCGGGGCGCGGTGATCGTCGTCGGGTCCCTCGACGAGGCGCCGGCGCTGGTCGACCGCATCGCCCCGGAGCACCTGGAGCTCGCGGTCGAGAACCCGGACGGTCTTGCGGAACGCGTTCGCCATGCCGGTGCGATTTTCCTCGGACGCCATACGCCCGAAGCGATCGGCGATTACGTAGCCGGCCCGAACCATGTCCTGCCCACCGCCGGCAGCGCGCGTTTCGCTTCCGGACTCGGGGTCCTCGACTTCATGAAGCGCACCTCCCTCGTCGGCTGCGACGAAGCTTCGTTTTCCGCGATCGCTCCGGCGGCCGTTAGCCTCGCGCGCGCCGAGGGGCTGGACGCCCATGCGCTGTCTCTGACGATCCGGACGAACGCGCCGACCGAAGGCTGAGCCATGGCCACGGATCGCGCACGCCGGCTCGAGAACATCGTGCTCGACGACGGCCCGGTGATCCGCCGCAGCAGGGAGGTCGAACGCGAACGGGAGGTCGCGGTCTTCGACCTGCTGGAAGAGAACGACTTCGTCCTCGTCGACGGACCGCCCGGCCCCTATTCGCTCACCATCGGAATCGAGGAGAACCGGCTCGTCTTCGACGTTCGGGATTCGCATGGCGCGGCCGCGGAAACGGTCCGCCTCTCCCTGACCCCGTTCCGCGGGATCGTCCGGGATTACTTCACGCTGTGCGAGGCGTATTACGAGGCGATCAAGACGGCGAGCCTCGCACGGATCGAGGCGATCGACATGGGCCGCAGGAGCATGCACGACGAGGGCGCCGAGCTCCTTCGCGAGCGGCTCGCGGACTCGATCCGGATCGACGCCGGCACCGCGCGCCGTCTGTTCACGCTCGTCTGCGTGCTGCACGTCAGAGGCTGACCGGTGCGCCGGCCTCCCGCTCCCGGATCATGATCGGCAGCGTGCTGTTCGCCTGCAGCGAGAACGCGCTGCGCTCGCCCATGGCCGAAGCGATCGCCAAGCATCATTTCGGCGGCCGGATCTATGTCGACTCCGTCGGCGTTCGCGAAGGAGAAATCGATCCTTTCGCGGTCCAGGTGCTCGCGGAAGTCGGAATCGACGCATCGCGGCACGAGCCCAAGAAAATGGACGACCTGCTGGACACCTCCTTCGACCTGATCGTTTCGCTCTCGCCCGAGGCCCATCACCGCTCGATAGAGCTGACCAGGACGTCCGCCGCCGAGGTCGAATACTGGAACACCCTCGACCCCTCGCTGGTCGAAGGCAACCGCGACATGCGGCTCGACGCGTATCGCGCGCTCCGGGACTTCCTGACCGAGCGCATTCGGGCGCGGCTCGCCGACAATGCCGGCCCGCCTTCGTGACTCCGCATCGATAAACGGCCATTTCGCTTGACCGGGGGATCGAGAGCCCGCATGACGGCCGGCGATGGCCGAAAAAGACCCGCCCCTGATCCTCGCCTCCGCCTCGCCCCGGCGGCTCGCCTTGCTGCGCCAGGCGGGGTACGAACCCGATCTCGTGGAGCCCGCGGACATCGACGAGGCGGCGCTGCCGAAGGAGTTGCCGCGCGCCCTTGCGCGGCGGCTCGCGGTCGAAAAGGCGCGTGTCGTCTCGGAACGGCGTCCGGGAGCATGGATACTGGCGGCGGACACGGCGGTCGCCTGCGGCCGCCGCATCCTCCCCAAGCCGGCGACGGAAGAGACCGCGCGGGAGTGTCTCGCCATCCTGTCCGGGCGCCGCCACAGGGTGTTCGGCAGCGTTCGTGTCATCGACCCCGCGGGAAACGGACGGGCGCGGGACGTCGTCACCTCGGTCGCCTTCAAGCGGCTCACGCGGGACGAAATCGAGGACTACGTTTCGAGAGGCGAGTGGCGGGACAAGGCCGGGGGCTATGCGATCCAGGGACGGGCCGGCGCCTTCGTCAGGTTCCTCGGCGGTTCCTATTTCAACGTGGTCGGCCTACCCTTGTACGAGACGATAACCCTGCTCGAAGGCATGGGGTTTCGTCGCCCGGGAGATCGGAGCGTTGGGTGAGTCGCTGCTGATCGAAGTGATGCCCGGCGAAATTCGCGCCGCGGCGGTGAGGGACGAACGCGTCGTCGAGCTCTTCATAGAACGGCGGGGACGCGAGAGCCTCGTCGGAAACGTCTATCTCGGCCGGGTCGAACGCATCCTCGACGGCATGGACGCCGCCTTCGTCGATATCGGGATCGGCAAGTCCGGCTTTCTCGGCCTCGACGGCGCGCGCACCGGCGATCCCCGGCCTCGCGATGCGAAAGACCGGATCGGCGATCATATCGTCGAGGGAGAGGCGGTCCGGGTGCAGGTCGCCAAGGACGCGGTCGACCGCAAGGGCGCGCAGCTCACCCGGAGAATCGCGGTCGCCGGTCGCCACCTGGTCTACACGCCGACCCAGAAACGGATCGCGGTGTCCCGCCAGATCGCGGACGCGGACGAGCGCGCCCGGCTGGAGGGGCTGGTCCGGGATGCGTCCGAACCGGACGACGGATTTATCGTTCGCACGGCCGCCGAAGGCGCCGACGGCGCCGAGCTCGCGGACGATGCCGCGTATCTGCGCCGACTCTGGTCCGAGACGGACACAAGAGCCCGGGCCGCGTCCCCTCCCTCCCTCGTGCACGAGGAGCCCCCGCCCCTGCTTCGGCTGTTTCGGGATCGGGTGAGCGCGTCGACGGAAGAGATCGTCATCGATTCGCCCGGCGGGTTCGCCGCGGCGCGGGACTATTGCGGGCGTTTCATGCCGAAGCTGAAGGGCCGGCTGCGGCTTCATTCGGGTCCCGGCCACGTCTTCGCCGCCGCCGGGGTCGAGGAAGAAATCGAGTGCGCGCTCCGCCCCCGCGTCGGTCTGCCCTCGGGCGGGGAGCTGGTGATCGAGGCGATCGAGGCGCTGACCGCCGTCGACGTCAACTCCGGACGGTTCACGGGACGCGGGAGCCTCGAAGACACCGCGTTCCGGACCAACCTGGAGGCCGCGGAGGAAGCGGCGCGCCAGCTGCGCCTGAGAAATATCGGCGGGCTGATCCTGATCGACTTCATCCACATGAACGACGAGACCAACTGGAACCGGGTGCTCGACACTCTCGGCGGCGCGCTCGCCGGAGACAGAAACAACGCCCGCCTGATCGGACGCACCGCGGCGGGACTGGTGGAGATCACGCGCCGGCGCCAGCGCGAGTCCCTCCAGCGCCTGCTCACCGAGCCCTGCGCGCCGTGCGGCGGCGACGGGCGGGTGAGCACGCCGCATTCCGCGGCGCTCGTCATCATGCGCGCGCTGAAGCGGGAGGCGCGCGGCGCGAAACCGGGGCCGATCGTCGTCACCGCGGCGAGCGACGTGGTGGATTTTCTGGAGGGCGAAGCGGCGTCCGCGATGTCCGAGCTCGCGGCGATTCTCGGGCGGCGAATCGCCCTGGAGCGATCGCCCACCTGCGGGCGGGAAACTTTCGATATCGTGGCGGGCCATGACTGACGGTACGGGAACCCGCCCGGTCCCGCTCTCGAGCGGCGACCCCTGTCCCATCTGCGGCCGGCCCGGCAAGGCCGAACACCGGCCGTTCTGCTCCTCCCGCTGCCGGGAGATCGACCTCGGCCGCTGGTTTTCCGGCGCCTACGCGGTGCCGGCGATCGAGCCGCCGGACGACCTCGAAGAGGACGATTTCGAAGCCTGACCGCCATCTGGACAGGCTCCGCCCTTCTCCTCTATAAGCTGGCGTCCTCCGGTGCCCAGGTAGCTCAGTTGGTAGAGCACATGACTGAAAATCATGGTGTCGGTAGTTCGATTCTACCCCTGGGCACCACTTTTCCCGACAATCCGTTGTAAATTAGGGCGTTGCGGTCACCGCAATTCGCCTTCCCAACGTTTTTCCTCCAGACGGCGACGACGCACGGCTATATCGGACGTATCGTGTCGGGCGATGCCGTCTCCTGCGCCCTGCCCCGGCGCGAGGGGCTACCGCCGGGCGGAGATGCGGATGCCGATGCGGTGTTCGGCGGCGGCGCGGACGTGGCGCGATCCGGGCCTCGATTCGACCGAGCGGTCTATAACCCGCCCGTGCCCAGGCCTTGCACCCGGTCCACGGGAATTGAACCGGACGGCAGTGGAACAAGGCCGGGCATGACGGAAGAAATGTCGCGGGCCTCCCGCCCGTCGCGTAGTCGGAATAATCCGCTATCGAAGGGCGTGCCTCGGCTCCGACCGAAGTTCAATCCGAAACGGATACGGGATAGGTTTGCCCGGGCCGCGGGATCGGGAGGCGGCGGATGATCGAGCTCTATCATTTCTGGGATTCGCCGTGCTGCTTCAAGGTTCGCCTCGTGCTGGCGGAGAAAGGGCTGGGCTGGGCCGAGCGCTACATCGCCACGCACCGTTTCGAACATTTCCAGGCGGGCTACGGGGACCTTAACCGCCACCATCGGGTCCCCACCCTCGTCCATGACGGGAAGCCGGTGATCCAGTCCTCGGACATCGCCCTCTATCTGGACGACACGTTCCCCGATCCCCGTTTGCAGCCCGACGATCCCGGCGCGCGGGCCGTCATGCGCGAATGGATCGCCGAGGAAGGCGAGTACCTGTTTCCGCTCGTCGTGACGCTCAGCTTCAACCTGATGATGAAGCTGAGGAGCGAGGGTTTCGGCATGGACCGGTTGCGGGAGTGGGCGTCGCGCCACCCCGATCAGGACCGCGCGCAGAATTACCTGCGGCGGGTCTCCGGCCCGCCCGACCGCGACGCGGTGGATGCCGCCTCATCGCGGTTCGCATGGCACATGACGCATCTCGAGGAAACCCTGCGGAGCGGCGGCGGTCCGTGGATATGCGGCGGCGCATACTCTCTGGCCGACATCGCCGTGGCGCCCATCCTCGACCGGGTGGAGCATCTCGACCTGGAAACCCTGTGGGACGACCTGCCGGCGGTCCGCGCGTGGTACCGACGAATGAAGGAACGGCCCGCCTTCCGCCGGTCGATGCCGCCCCCGGAATACCGCATGTGGGGCCCGCGGAAGCCGGTGCCGGCCCGGAGGGTGGACCCGGACACGGCGGGAAACACGTTCCCCGCGGCCTGACGGAACGAAGCCCCGGAGACCGTTCGACGTCGCGGCATATCCGGGTCGCCGTCGCGTCCCTTCCGTCGATACCGTGCATGTCCTGCGTGGGCATCTGGAAGCCGTGTCCTGCCAATTCTCTCCCACTGGAACTGCGCCGCGGGCGTTCCCACATCTAATTGCACGAACGCGCGGCCGGCCGCCCCAACGCTTGAGGAGGGCCGCCATGTTCGAGCAACTCCGCCTTCTGGCCCGACGTCTGCCGGATTCGGCGCCAGCCGTTCCCGGACGGACGGTTGCGACCGGCCACCGCCGCCGCCGGTCCGCATACATCGCGAGGTGGGCCTTGCTGGTGGCGTTTCCGCTCGGGTTCCTCGCGGCCGGTTTCGCGGAAGCCGCATGCGAGAAAAGCCGGCGGATCAGCCACCGCGACGCCGAGTGTCTCAGCGCCGAATGGAACAACAGGGGCGTATTCAAGAAAAACAGCTACCGGGTGCGGAACATGTGCCCCGACTACGGCAAGGTGGTTGCCAAGGTCGATCTCAAGATGGCCAGGGACCGGACGCTGCACCTGAACGATGGCAGCGCGAGAACGGGCAGGACGGGGCACCGGATCGGGTCGATCTCCTGTTGCCCCGATATCGGCGATCTGTGCAACAGGTCGGACGCGGTCACCGCGGAGGGATGCGTGGCGCGGTTCAAACGGTCGAGCTCGGCCGCGCTGACCTGCGCCGGCGCGAGCGCCGTCCCCGCGATCTCCGGAGACGACTATCGCTGCACCGTGACCGCCCTGTGCAAGCGGGACCCACGCCTGACCGGTGGGCTCATCGAGTGGCGTCGCACCAGCGTCACCGTCGACTATACCGGCATGGGCGAGGTGCGAAACTGCGACGGCCGCCTCAAAAACATGCCGTGCGGAGCCGGCCTGTCGGTCGGCGACGCGGTGGCGCGGGACGGCAGCGGCTGGTCGCTCCTCTTCAGTGTCACGCTACCCGGCCCCCAGCCGGAGATCGTCCGGGTCGACTACGCGACCTCGGACGGGACGGCGATGGCGGGCGTGGACTACGTTGCGACGCGCGGAACGCTCACCTTTGCGCCAAGGGAAACCAGCAAGACCGTCACCGTGGAAGTGATCCACGACGAACGCCCCGAGCATTCGAAGAGGATGCACCTGACGCTGTCGAACCCGCGCGGCGCGCCGATCTTTCATGCCACGGCGATGGGCACCATTTTCGATCTTCCCGTTTACCGGTCGCAGCGATGGCTGTCCGGTTTCGCGCGCGCGGTCGCCGGCGCGCTGGTCGACCGGCTGGGCGGGCGTCTGACCGCCAATGACTCGGTATCCCGCGTCGCGCCGGGCGGGCATCGCATCCGCCTGACGGCGACCCCCGCCGACGCCGGTCGAGAGCACGTCGCCAACGGCGATTTAACAAGGCACCCCGAAAATGGCCCCGCCTCCGGTGCCGGCGTGCGGGAGATGAGCGGTCGCGCGTTCCTGCTCGACAGCTCGTTCCTCTTCGCCACCGGAAACCCCGACGACGCGAACGGCCGGTGGTCGGGCTGGGGAGAAGCGGCATCGATGCGCTTCGGCCAGGGCGACGGCGGCGGCGACGGGTTCATCGGCCTGGTCGGGGCGGACTACGAGCGAGGGCGGCTGCTTTCGGGCGTGGCGGTGTCCCGGTCCGGCGCGGAAGGCGGCGGGGCGTCGGACGGCGTGTACGGCCTTCGGGCCACGCTCGACAGCGTGCACCCCTATGCACGCCTCGCGTTGAGCGACGAGCTGTCGGTCTGGAGCGCGCTCGGCTTCGGGACCGGCGATCTGGCCCTGAACGACGGCTTCGGCAGTGCGGGCCCGGTACCGCCCCGCCATGCGGAAATCGGCTTCGAGATGGCGGCGGTCGGCATGCGGGGCGCCCTGCTTTCACCGGAGGAAACGGACGGTTTCGCGCTTTCGGTGAAGTCGGACGCCTACCTGACGCGGATAACCTCCGAAGCGGTCGAAGCCGAAGGCAGCCGCCTGCGGCTGCTGCTGGAGGGCGCGCACGGCTTCGCGCTGGGACCGGACCGGCGCCTGACCCTGTCGATGGAGGCTGGCCTTCGTCATGAAGGCGGGGACGGCGCGGCGGGCACGGGAGTCGCGACTGGCGGGGCGCTGCGCTACGCCGCGCCGGATCTCGACGTTGCGGCCGAAATCGAGAACGACGACAGCCGGGGAGCGGCGCCGGGACCCTGGCAGGCATCCGTATCCGTCCTCCATGAACCCCGGGCGGCGGAGCGCGGAGTCCGCGTGTCTGTCTCACCGTCCTGGGAGGTGCAGTGGGGCGGCAAGGCGCGGCCCGAGCACCGCTTCGGCATCCAGGGCACGCTGCCGCTCGGTCCCGACTGAGGGGGGTCTCCCAAACGATGCCGCGGGGGAGACCTCGCGGGCGATACCCGGATCGAAGCGCGGAAAGACGGCGAGAGCGTCCCCCCGAGCCCGGCCGGGCCCATATCGCAATCCGAGCGACAAGACCGGGAGCATGCCGGTTCGCCACGCCGGCTTGATGCAGGTCAATGTGTTTGTCTGGCGGCTTGGCGAGGATTGGCCGTTGCGGGGAGGATTACGGAGGGGAGGTGAGCGATGCGGGCGAAGGACATCATGACGACGCGGGTGGTGACGGTGGGTCCCGACGAGCCGGTGACCGGGATCGCGCGGACGCTGACCGACCACCATATCAGCGCGGTTCCGGTGGTCGGCGAGGACG
>JAJEHI010000094.1 GCA_022823775.1 Defluviicoccus sp.
AGAAATCGCCCTTGACGTAGCTGCCGATGGAGATCGAGGTGTTGCTCCCCGGCAGCTTGAAACCGCCGGTTTCGCCGGCGGTCACCGCGGTCTTCTCGGCTTTCTTCTGCGCGGCCTCGATCTTGGCCAGCCGCTCCTGCAGCGCCTCGATCTGCGCCTTCAGCTCGGCGATCTCGTTCGCGCCGACGGGGTCGCGATGGACACCAGCGAGAGCCCGCCAATGGCCACCAATGCCAACCCAAGATGCCCGATGCGTTTCATGGACCCCTCCATTCCGTCGATAAGGCCAGTGCGCCAATCCTGACTGCGGTGGGGATGGAGGTCAATACGCGGTGTTGACGACCAGCACGCCTGTCGCTGTTCCGGAACTGGCGCTTCGGTCGCCGCACCCTGCGTCCTATACCGGGTCGCGCCCGGGTAGGTTGCGATCGCCCTGCCCGTCCATGATTACGTTCCATACTGCACCTCAATACATTGTCGGCCGGCAGGATCGGGGAAGGGTCGCTATTTTGGGCTTGGCCGAGGTTATTCGGTGGGTGGTGGATCAAGGATTTCGTACAGGTATCGGGGTCTGTCGCTTTAGGCGTGCGCCCAGCAGCCCGGCCCCGTGTCATCTGTAAACCGTGTCGTCGGACACCCCGAATCGGGTGGCTATTTCCAGGGCGGCCAATAGTCGGCGTTCGCGCAGTCGATCGCGGCGGGGCTTGAGAGCGTAGTTAACCTTGACCACCCTGACCGAGATCGGATCTACGGTGTGTCCGTGTCCGGTTCGGTAGCCGCGCTGGTTGAGGATCGCTGCGATCTCGCCATAGGTGTGATCATTCATCAGCCTGTCGACCTCGGTGACGACCCCGTCGCCGGTCTTGTGGCGGTGGGAGGGGTGGAGGTCCGGCGTCCAGGCGATCTGTCGGATCGCGCCGCCGCGCAGCCGCACGCCGAGGCTCCGTGTTGCCTTGGTTATCGTCACATCCTCGATCAGCAGCCGCGCCATCCGCTTGCGCTCGCGGTGCGGCGTCCCCGGATCGTTCCACAGGCGGGGGAAGTTGCTGGCCAGCCCGAGGATCCTCTGACGCTGCTCATCGTCCAGCCCCTGGCTCAGTTCCGCGCGGCCGCGCTCGCGCTCGCGCTGGGCCTCGTCGAGCGCGCGAAGCTTCGCGTTCCACTCCGCCTCCAGCGCATCGGCCGCCATCCGGTTGTCGGGGCGGGTCTGCATGAAGCGCTGCCGCGCCAGGTCGGCTTCCTCGCGGGCGCGCTGAACCCGCTGGGTACGCCACAGATCCGCCTCTCCGGCGCGCGCGGCGAGCTCGTCCTAGGCCTGCGACGCGACGTCCAGCGTAAGCGGTGTCATCAACTCAACAAGCAGCGCGCCAGCAGCCCGGTCGATGACCCCGCCGGATATGTTCTGGCAATACTGTGCGCCCGCCGCCTCGATCCTTTCAGGACTGCACAGGCAATAGGAATTTTGTTGCTCTTTTGCGGTTTTGTAGCGCACCGTCATGTTCCTGCCGCACACGCCGCAGATCGCCAGGCCCTGCAGCAGCGGGGGAGCTTCGCGCGGGGCGCCGCGCCGCTCGGCCGCGGCGTGCATCCGGGCATTGTGCCGGAGCTGGCGCTCATTCTGCTCCAACCGCTCCCAAGTGATGTAGCCCGGGTGGGCATCGCACAGCAGCACCGTCCATTCCTCGCGCGGAAGGGCTCTGGTCTCGTCACCGCCTCCGGGAGTCGGCCCCCGTGGGCAGCGTGACCACCCTCGCGTTCCAGACAGCGTTCGACCTCAAGGGCTCATACAAGGAATAGAAGCAGCATGTCCGGCGGGCCGGCTCAAGCGACAAGGTTCCGGCTTGGCACCGATTTGCGGGGATCAACGAACGGCACGGCGGCGGTCCTGCCCGGCGCGGTTCCGCAGAGCGTCGTCACTTCGAGCGCGTTGCCGGGGCCGGCCAGCTCGATGGGCACCCAGACATAGCCGATATTCCTCGCGAGCTGCGGCGACCAAACGATCGCGGTGACCGTCCCGATCTCCTCGCCGTCCCGGTACACCGGCGCGATGTCGGGGCATCCCGGGATCCTGTCCTCGCCGTCGAGCACGACGCCGACCAGTTTCCGGCTCACGCCTTCCGTCCTGATCCGCATCAGCGCGTCCTTGCCGATATAGTCCGCGCTTGTCGGTCCCCGGGACCCGGTCTTCCAGCACCTGCTCGAAGACCCCCGCCACGACCTCGCAGCCCTCCTCCAGACCAAGTGCCTCCGCCCCCTCGCCGTACCACGCGCTCGCGCGCCGGTGCTCGGCCTGCTTCGCAACCAGATCAGGCGCGCCCTCGCCCGGGTCTAGGTAATAGCCCCCCTCGTGACGGTAATAGTCCGACGCGGCGGAAGACGACGTCAGATTGCGGACCGTGGCTACCATCGCGTGCGCATCATCGAGCGGGAATCGTCAGGGCGATGGGGCGTCCGGCCGTTCGTGGCAAGCATTCGATATCCGAATTGGGGCCCACGGGTTCGAAGGGGCGCTCGTCGCTCGACTATCGTTTGCGATTCGCGCCGTGTGAAGAGAAGAATACGACATGTCCATGCGTCGACCCCGCGAAACGGCTGCGTCGGGGACGCCATGCCGCGCGCCGGGACGGTCCGCCTCGGACTCGGAGTTCAGGCAACGGCTGCTCGCCGACCCGAAAACCGCCATTGGCGCCGAGCTGGACATCGACATCCCCGAATCCGTCACCGTCGTGGTTCACCAGAGCGACATGGAGACGCTACATCTCGCGCTGCCGCCCGACGCGAACCTCACCGAGGAACAGCTCGAAGCGGTCTCCGCCGGCCTCTGCTGCTGCTGGTAAAACCGGAAGCCTGCGACTGCGCGTTCGTTTGAGGTCCGAACCGGCCCGCGCGACGAAATAGAACGCGTCCGCTGCGCTTCCCCGGTTTGCCGGATATCATCGGGATGCCGGTCCGACTCCCTGCGGGGGGTCCCGCGGGGCGATCCCGGCGAACCAAGCGGCCATCCCCGGGCCGGCCGACGACATGAAGTCATAGCGGGGGAAATGGCCGCGAGTCCCGCCCTTGCGATCCGCGCGCCGGTGCTGACGGAAAGGCGGCCCGATCGGATCCAGGAGGAAAGGCGCGTGCAGATCCAGCTCCACCTCCACCTCGCAACCGCGCTGCTCGCCCTCGGGCTGGGCACCGCGAACCTGATCCTCGCCAAGGGACCCCGGCGCCACCGGGTGTTCGGCTGAACCTGGATCGCCGCTATGCTGTGCACGACGTCATCTTCTTTCTGGATCAGGGAGATCGATCCCGGATCGTTCAGCTGGCTACACGGCATGACGTTCTGGACCCTGTTGAGCATGGCCCTTGCGGTCTACGCAGTCCGAACCCGGCGGGTGGCCATGCACGCCGGCTTCATGACCGGAACGATGATCGGTGCCTTGGTCGCCGGCGGGTTCGCGCTCGCACCCGGACGCCATATCGGCACTCTGCTCGAGTATTGAACGAGGCGAGATGGAGGTGCCGCCCGGGATCGCGGAGAAAGAATTGCGCGCAACCGTGCGCCCCGGCGAGCGCGCCGGTGGGGAAGGGTGGGCCCGGAAAATCAAAACGCCAACCTGACACCTCGATCCGTGCCGCATCGCGCGCGCCTTACAGGGTATCGCTGCTACGGTTCAGGACCCCATAGCTTTTGGGAGATCGCCGCGCCGAAGCGCCCGAACACGGCGGTCCGGGCAACGCCGGCGCGTGAGAGCGCGCGGGCGATGGGCGGGATGTCCGACACGAGACCGCTGCGATCCGCTTTGCGGCCACTGTTGCACCGCGCCGAACCGGGCCACCGGAACCCGGCCGTTACGAAGACCCCAGATCGCGGGCAATTTCGGCCAGCCCTCGCGCGACCGCGACCGGGTTCGTGTACAGCACTTCGTGGCCGCCGGGGATTTCGATCACCTTGTGCTTGCCGAGAGCCCGCGCCATCCCGCGCCATGCTGCCTGCGGCAGCGAATCGTCACCGGTCGCGAGCAGCAGGTAGCGGGGTTTCCCCATCGCGTCGAACGGCCCGGTGGCGATCTTGTGCGTGTAATAGCCGAAGGGCTGCGGAACCAGCTGCGACAACACGAAATCGGTCACTGCCTTGCTCTCGCCCGCCATCAGCTTGTTGCGTATGAACCCTTCGTTGACCGGCATGCTGTTGTCGGGCGAGGCCGCCGCCGCGGCGCGGAACGCCTCGGCGATCTTCGGCGGCACGATTTCGATCATCGACTGGCCGTCGCCCAGCAGGAACGCGTTGTGGATCACCAGCGCCACCACCTTGTCCGCGGCCCTCGGGGCGGCGGCCTGCATCACCACGCCGGCCGCCGAGTGGCCGACCAGAACGACCGGCTTCGCCCGCGCGTTCAGCGCCGCAACCAGCGCCCGTTCGTAGTCCTCGAACGTGACGCCGCCACGCTTCGCCGACTTGCCGTGCCCGGGGAAGGTGATCGCGCTCGCCCCATGGCCGGCCTTCGACAGCGCGGCGATCACGCCATCCCACGCATCGCCCACATGGAACGCACCGTGCAGAAGGAGAAACTCCGCCTTCCCCGGTTTCGACGGCGCACCCGCCGAACCTGCGCCCGGCTTCTGCGCCTGCGCCGCCGCCGCGCAAATCAGAACGGACGCAACCGCCGCCATCGTCATCAACCGCCCGGCGGCGGAGCTCGAACCCCAAGACCGAGACCAAGTCATATCGTACCCTCCCTGACACCGACATATTCATTCCGGAGACTTTCGATCCGGATGTCAACAGAGAGAACCGGAGGGATGGCGTTGCCGGGCCGCTCCACCAATCCACGCCGGCAACTGACAAGTCGGTCGCATTCCCGGTGACGTTCCCGGAGCTCAATTCTGGGCGTTGAAGGCCATCGCCGAACGACCGGGCCGGTCGCCGGCACAGGCCAACCCGCGCCCGCTGCCACGCAATGCGCCCACGTCGTTCTATTCCCGCGTGAAAATCACCGACGCTGCTCACCTCAGAAGCCGGGATAGCGCCAGGATAAACGTTGTCCCGCTAGCTCACCCCGAGATCTTTCACGCGGAAAACGCGCACACGCCTCAACGACGGACGATGTTGTCGTCGCACCGCATGGCCTGTACCGTACGACCTGTCTGGAGGTTGGGTGTCCGGTGGCGAGTTTCGGAGCAGTCTCGCCGTTACGCCCGGGAAGTTCCGGCAGCGTTTGAGGAGCATAGTTACGAAACCCTCGCCCTTTGAGTATGTGCGTCCCGCCACCTTGGCGGAGGCGACTGCCGCGCTGGAGCATGAGGACGCCAGGATTCTAGCTGGCGGTCAGAGTCTGGTCCCGATGATGAACTTCCGGCTGGTGCAACCGAAGCGTCTGGTCGATATCAACAGGATCGACGGGCTGGGCGGGATCGAGCGAACGGATGGAAGGATTCGCATCGGTGCCTTGGTTCGGCATGCGGAAGCGGCGGAAGATGCTTTGCTCGCTGCGGATTTCCCGATCGTGGCCGAAGCGATGGCCCATGTGGGCCATGTGGCGATCCGAAATCGTGGCACGGTCGCGGGCAGCCTTTGCCACGCTGACCCGTCAGCGGAATGGCCGCTACTGGCGGCGCTCCTGAATGGCGAGATCGAAATCCTGGGCCGGAACGGTCCGCGAATCGCATCACCGGACGATTTCTTCGTCGCTCCCCTGGTCACCGGGCTCGAGGATGGTGAGATGGTGACCGCTCTGCATCTTCGCCCGCTGAATGGGAGGGTCGGGATGGCGTTCGAGGAAGTGTCCCTGAGGGCCGGAGATTTTGCGCTTGCGGCCGCAGGTGCGCTGGTGCGTGTGGACCGCGGCCGTTTGGCGGAAGTTCGTTTGGCGCTGGGCGGCGTGTCGGACATCCCGGTCCGGGCGGAAGCCGTGGAAAAGGCGCTCGCGGGTGGACCCGCCACTACGGACACAATCGAGGCCGGGCTGTCGTTGAGCGCGAACGGCCTCGAGCCCTCCGACAGTCCGCACGCCTCGGCCGGTTACCGGCTCTCGTTGGTGCCAGTGCTGGCTCGCCGGGTGCTCGTGCGTGCGATGGAAGGTGCCCTTCGATGACAGGAAAGATCGCCATATCGTTCACCGTCAACGATGAACGGGTGGATGGCAATCCTGAGCCGCGCATGCTGGCGGTCGACTTTCTGCGCGACGAGCTGGGCCTGACTGGAACTCATGTAGGTTGCGAGCACGGCGTCTGCGGGGCCTGTACGATAATGGTGGACGGCGTGAGTGCGCGGTCCTGCCTGTTGTTCGCTGTCCAGCTCGACGGCTCGGATATCGAGACGGTCGAGGGGCTGGCTAGTCCGGGAGACATGCATGCGATCCAACGGGCTTTCAGCAGGCGACACGCCCTGCAATGCGGATTTTGCACGCCGGGGTTCCTGATGACAGTGCGCGAGATTTTGCGCAATCGACCGCTTTCGACCGACGAAGAGATTCGCGATCTGCTCTCCGGCAATCTCTGCCGTTGCACCGGCTACGATCATATCGTCAAGGCGGTGCGCGATCTGGTCGATGAAAGGGACGGGATTGTACGTGTACGTTGACAACGGCACCGGATCGGGTACGGCGATGACGATCTTGCGACACATGAGGCCGGATGGCTGAACAACGATCCGTCGAGGGTACCTCGACTGAATTCTCCCGGCCGAGATTTATCGGCAAGCCGATCCAGCGGATGGAGGATCCGCGGCTACTGACCGGACGCGGCCGCTTCGTCGCGGACATCCGCCTGCCGCGCATGGTACATCTGGCCTTCGTCCGGTCGGATCGGGTTTACGCACGGATCGCCAGGGTGGAAACCGGCGCCGCGCGGGACATTGCCGGGGTCATCGGCGTATTCACAGCAAGCGATTTCGCACATATCCCTGACATCGAGGCGCAGTCCACGATGCCAGGCTATGTGAGAACCGCCTGTCCGGTTATCGCCCGTTCCGTGGTCCGCTATGTGGGCGAACCGATGGCAGCGATCGCTGCCACGAGCCGTTACGTGGCGGAGGATGCCGCGGCGCTTGTGGAGATAGACTACGAGCCGCTCGAAGTCGCCGTAACCGCGACCGAAGCGTTGGCGCCCGGCGCGCCGGTCCTGCACGAAGGGTTGGCCTCGAATGTGATCGTCGAGCGGACTTTTGTGGAGGGCGACGCGCCGGCCGCGATCGCTGGGACGCCTCACTCCGTATCCGGCCGCTTCCGGCTGACCCGCAAGACAGCGACGCCCATCGAGCCGCGCGCCACCGTTGCCGATTACGATTCCGGCCGGGACATGGTGACAGTGTACAGCGCGACCCAGATTCCGGGCATTGTCAGGGATGAGATCTCGCGGCTCCTGGGTCTCGACGGCAACCGTATTCGCGTTGTCGCGCCGGATGTGGGCGGCGGATTTGGCGTCAAGGCCTCGCTCTATCCGGAGGAGGTCGCGGTCGCCGCGCTTGCCCGGCACCTGGACCGCCCGGTCAAGTTCGTGAGCGACCGCCTGGAGGACCTGACGTCCGGCAGCCAGGCTTTCGACGAGGAGATCGACGCAACTCTGGCGTTCGACGGTGACGGCCGATTCATCGCGCTCGATGCGGAGATCGTCGGCGATGTCGGTGCCTACTCGATTTATCCCTGGACAGCGGCGCTGGAACCGGTGCAGGTCGCGGGGTTCCTGCCCGGCCCCTATCGCATCCCGCACTATCGTGGCCATGTCCGCGGGGTCTGCACGCCGAAGCCTCCGACCGGTCCCTATCGAGGCGTAGGGCGCCCGATGGCGGTCTTCGCGCTGGAACGGCTGGTGGATATGGCGGCGGCAAGACTGGGCGTTTCTCCGGTCGACCTTCGGCGACGCAATCTGGTCGAGGCTGAGGAATTTCCCCATCGCATCGGTTCGGGCATCGTCTGGGATCGCTCGGGGTTCCAGGAGTGTCTCACGGCCGTGGAGCAAGCGGTCGACTTGCCGGCGCTCCGGATCGAGAAGGCCGCACGGAAGGACAAGTGGATCGGTGTCGGCTTCGCCTCTTACGCGGAACTGACCGGGATCGGTTCTCGTATAGCCGTCGCACCGGGCATGCCGATGAATACCGGAGCTGAAACCGCCAGCATTCGCATCGATTCCACAGGCAGCATCGTTGCCACCTTCGCCGTCGCCTCGCACGGTCAGAGTCTGGAGACGACGTTGGCCCAGATCGTCGCCGAAGAGCTTGGCGCGAGTCCTGAACGGATCCGGATCGTTCACGGAGATACCGCGGGCACGCCGCATGGTACGGGGACCTATGCCAGCCGTTCGGCGGTCATCGGCGGTGGTGCGGCGATCAAGACCGCCAGAACGCTTGCGCGGAAAATCAAGCGTGCGGCAGCGACGTTGTTCGATGTGGAACCTGACCGCATCGAAACCGGAGACGGGCGCATATTCGTACCAGGCACAAACCTGTCGACGGACTTTGCGGGTCTGGCGAAGGCAGTCTATTCGGACATGTCGGCCCTGCCGGTGGAAGCCCGTCAGACTCTTGAGGCCCAGGAGACCTACGATCCGGTGTCGGGTACGACGAGCTCGGCAACCCATGCGGCCGTCGTGGAGATCGACTCCCAGACCCTGATCGTGCGGCTGCGCAGTTTCCTGGTCGCCGAGGACTGCGGGAAGGTCATCAATCCCCTGGTCGTGGACGGCCAGGTGCACGGCGGTGTGGCTCAGGGTGTGGGCGCGGCGCTTCTCGAAGAGTTGAAATTCGACGAAACGGGTCAGCCGATCGCGGCGACCCTGGCCGATTACCTGGTGCCTACATCGGCCGAGCTTCCCGACATCGACGTCCTTCATCCGGAGAACGCGACCCCAGACAACCTCGGCGGGTTTCGGGGGATGGGGGAAGGCGGCACCATCGGGGCACCCGCGGCGATCGCCAATGCAGTCTGCGATGCGCTTTCGCATCTGAGCATTCGGGTCGACGAATTGCCGATCACTCCGGACAGGCTTCACCGGCTTATCGCGGCGGCGGGCCGTGGAATGGGATAGGAGCGGGAGATGGAACTGGGACTGCGAGGCAAGGTGGCGCTGGTTACCGGCGGCGGGCGCGATACAGGCGGGCGGATCGCGGAGATCCTGGCTGCGGAGGGCGCCGCCGTGGCGGTCAACTATCGCAAATCCAGGGCCGAAGCCGAACGAGTCGTTTCCTCCATCGAGAGTGGGGGCGGCGTCGCGAGCGCCTTTCGGGCCGACATCGGCGATTATGAACAAGTCGGATCGATGGTTGAGAGCGTGGTTGCCGCATTCGGCCGCATCGACATCCTGGTCAACAATGCGGGCTATGTCGTCTACCGGAAATTCGTCGAGACCGGGCCGGAAGAGTGGAAGGCTCAAATCGACACCTGCCTCTACGGCACGATACATTGCTGCCATGCGGTGGCTCCCTACATGATCGAACGGAAGGACGGGCGGATCGTCAATATCGTGGGCGACAGCTCGCGCGTCGGGGAGGCCAACCTCGCACCGGCGGCGGCCGCGCGGGGCGGCACCATCGCTCTCGGGAAGTCCCTTGCGCGGGAGCTCGGTCCGTCCAATATCTGCGTCAACACGCTTTCGCTGGGTCTGGTACAGACCGCGCACAGCGATGCCGACTTCCTGGAACGGAACATGGAAAGGATCGTCAAGGCCTATCCGCTGCGCAGGATCGGCACACCCGACGACGTTGCGCCGATGGTGGCGTTCCTGGCCTCCGACGAGGCGTCCTGGATCACCGGTCAGACCATCAGTCTGAATGGTGGATTCGCGATGGTGTAACCGCCTGGCCGTCTCGAAGGCATCGATACCAGCCCGTGCCACGGTGCCATGTTCGTCAACCCGATGACTGCGCATCGGCGGAGAGTGCGGCGTTCGGGCCGGGAAAATTGCCTGTACCGGTACCATCGACCGGCCGCATGGCGCGTCCGGCCGTCAGACAGAGGACGAATACGTGACCCCTTTTTCGTTTAACACCACGAAGTCCCTCGTGTTCGAACCGGGTGCGGCCTCCCGGTTGGCGGAGGCTGCGGGCGAGGCGCTCGGCACTGCCTGCCTGTTCGTCACCGATCCGGAGCTCCGCCGACTGGGTCTCTCCGATCCGGCTATAGCTTCGCTAAGCAAGGCCGGTCTAGACGTGACCGTGTTCGACGAGGTCGAGGCCGATCCATCGCGCGAAACGCTGTTGGCGGCAGTGGCGGCGGGACGCCAGGCCGCGGCCTCTGGGGTTGTCGGCTTCGGCGGCGGCTCCTCGATGGATGTCGCCAAGCTTGCGGCGTTGCTCCTCGGCTCCGGCGAGAGTCTCGACGAGGCTTGGGGCGTCGGCCGCGCCAGGGGGCCGCGCCTGCCGTTGGTCCTGGTGCCGACCACGGCCGGAACCGGATCGGAGGTGACGCCGGTTTCGATCGTCACCGTGGGCGCGGAAGAAAAGCGCGGCGTATCTTCGCCCATGATCCTGCCGGACCTCGCGGTGCTGGATCCGGACCTTACCCTGGGGCTTCCTCCCCATATCACCGCCGCCACCGGCATCGACGCCATGGTGCACGCCATCGAGGCCTATACATCGAAGAACACCAACAACAACCCACTGTCGCGGCTGCTGGCGCGCGAGGCGCTGCGCCTTCTCGGCGCCAATATCGAAACCGCCGTTCTAGACGGCGGAGACCGCGCGGCGCGGAGCGCGATGCTTCTGGGCTCCATGCTGGCCGGACAGGCGTTTGCCAATTCGCCGGTCGCGGCGGTTCATGCGCTCGCCTATCCCATCGGCGGGATATTCCACGTTCCGCACGGGCTTTCCAACGCGCTCATGCTCCCGCATGTATTGCGCTTCAACGCACCGGAGGCGGGCGCGCTCTACGCGGAAATCGCGGTTGACACGTTTCCGTCTCTCGACCGGATCGAGGGCAGCCAGGCACGCTG
The DNA here is from genome assembly GCA_022823775.1 of Defluviicoccus sp. GTDB lineage: Bacteria > Pseudomonadota > Alphaproteobacteria > MPNO01 > MPNO01 > MPNO01. Next base: position 10,912 of record JAJEHI010000094.1, read on the forward strand.
CGCCGCCTTCATCGACGCACTCACCGATCTCGCCGCCCGGCTCGGCATGCAGACCCGCCTCCGCGAGGTGGATATCCCGGAGGACGCCATCGCCAAGCTTGCCGCGGACGCGATGCTGCAAACCCGCCTCTTGGTCAACAATCCGCGCGAAGTCGGCGAGAGGGATGCGCTCGGGATTTACAGGGCGGCTTGGTAGATGCCAAGGTCGTGCGCGCCGGGCAGGCGCCCGGACTATCCGACCTTCTATCCGCTCCAGACCCGCTGGATGGACAGCGACGTATACGGCCACATTAACAATGTCGTGCACTATTCCCTGTTTGATACCGCGGTCAACGGCTGGTTGATCGAGCGCGGGCTGCTCGATCCGCGCGGGAGCCAAACATACGGAATCGTCGTGGAGACCGGCTGTCGGTACTATTCCGAGATTGCGTTCCCGGATCGCGTGACGGCGGGCCTGCGGGTCGCTGCTCTCGGCAACAGCTCGGTGCGCTACGAGATCGGCCTGTTCCGCAATGACGACGAAACTGCGGCGGCGGAAGGATTCTTCGTCCACGTTTATGTCGACCGGGACACCCACAGGCCGGTCCCCATAGATGATCGTCGGCGCAAGGCATTCCGGGGCTTGATCCCATGCCCGGACAACGGCTTGCCAGATACCGGCGCCGGAGCTTGACGGAATGGCCGACCCGGACCAGCCGGGCGTCGCCGCAGGCGGGGATTGATGGTCCTTGCTCGATGAGACCCATGGTAAACTCGTATGATTCTCGTCGACGGAACCCGGCACTCGATCAGGGGCGACCGGTTTTCGCTGGAATCGGTGCGTCCGCTCGTCGCGGCATTTGAGCATCGTCGCACCGCCCCTGGCCAACGGTGGCGTTGTCGCCTTTCGCCGGGTCGACCGGAACGAGGGCATTCCCCGCCCGGCACAAACCCATCGGGGCGGCGATTTCCTGTCGCGCCAATTCGATCGAGGAGACTGGATATCATGGAGGCCGCTGCCCGTTTCGCCTGCCTACCGCTCGCCTACGCCGTGGTGAGCTGGGACAATGACGACACGGCGCCTCGACCCGGCGGACGCCGAGATCGTCCCCTTCGTCGACGGTCCGGAGCTCGACGCGCGCGTCCCGCCCGAGCTCCCGGTCTCGGGCACGGCGAGCTACGCCGGCAGCGCCGGCGGGGTCTACCGCTACCGCCGGCCCGGCGTGGAGCCGCTGGCGGAGGAGTTCACGGCGACGATGACCCTGCAAGCGGACTTCGCCGCCGGCACCGTCGCCGGCTGCATCGGCTGCGTCGGCGACATCGCGCTCGAGCGCGAGCACCTCTATGCCATCCTCGGCTGGCGGCG
>JAJEHI010000135.1 GCA_022823775.1 Defluviicoccus sp.
GGCCGGACGCCGGTCAGCGCAACGGGGTTCGCAGCCATGCCATGTGGATGCCACGCCGACCGGCAAAAGGAAAGCGCCCCGGATTTGCCGGACCCCGGGCCGTGCTCTATATCCGATGCCACGCGAACGGGAGCCCATGGATTTGTCCGGCGCAATCGAACAGATCGAGAGCATCGACGAAGCGAAGCGCAACATCGTCGAGGAGTTCGCCTTCCTCGGCGACTGGGTGCAGCGCTACGAATATATCGTCGATCTCGGCAAGGGCCTCGACGGGCTCGACGAGGCGGAGAAGGTGGACGACCGGCTGGTGCCCGGCTGCCAGTCCCGCGTCTGGTTCTACGCCGACCGCGACGGAACCAGGCTCCGCTTTCGGGCGGACAGCGACGCGATCATCGTCCGGGGGCTGATCGCCCTTCTGCTCCGGATTTATTCAGGCCGCACGCCGGAGGAGATCCTTGCGACTCCCCCGTCTTTCTTCGAGGCGCTCGAGCTCGGCTCGCATCTGAGCGGCAGCCGCGCCAACGGCCTGCACGCCATGGTCAAACGCATCCACGAGCTCGCCTCGGCCACGGCGGACGTCTAGCCCCGCAGGTCCTGAAACCGGGGCGCCTTGACGCTGGTCTCGAAATCGCGGGCCAGGGTGCCGAGCGGCAACACCTCCACATCGGGCCGGATCTCGAAGGTTCCGCGCACCGCGGTCGCTACCTCCCGCGAAACCGTGTCGTCGTCCATTCCCCGTTTGACCTCGATCAGCAGCCGCAGGACCTCCCGGTCGTCCTCCGTGACGAGTTCCACCCGGAAATCGGTGACCGCGGGCCGGCGGAACATGAAGTCCTCGAACTCCGCGTGGTTCACGTTGATGCCGCGGATCTTGAAGAAACCGACCGTCCGGTGGGCGTGCCGCATGACCGGGAACACGGAGAACGGTCCTTCGAGCGACGTCTCGTTTCGAATGCTGACGATGTCGCCGGAGCTCCAGCGCAGGAACGGCGTCGCGTTGTTGATAAAGAGCGGCGTGATGACCATCAGGCCGTCTTCGCCTTCGGGCAGGGCGCGGCCGGTCTCGGGATCGACGACCTCGAAGACCGCCTGGTCGGTCCAGATGTGGAACCCTTCCTCGACCTTGCTGTCGGCGCCCAGGATGCCGATCTCGGTCATGCCGAAGAGGTCGCGCACCTCGTCCACCCCCCACATGCGCTCGAGCTTCTCCCGCTTGGCCGCCGACAGCGCCTCCGCGCCGACCAGCAGCTTGCGCACCGGCCCGCCCGCGAGGTCGATGCCCCTGGCCTCCGCCAGGTTGGCGAGATGGAGGCCGTAGCTCGGCATGCCCATCCACAGCGTCGGCCGCAGCCGGGACAGCAGGTCGAGCTGCATTTCCGACGGCATCGTGTTGCCGGCGCCCGCCCAGACGATGCCGATGCCGGCGTCGTTGGCGGTACGGGACCACAACTGTCCCGCCGGATGCACGCCGAAGGGAAAGGACATGTGGCACAGATCGCCCGGCTCGACGCCCGCGCAAACCCAGCAGCGGACGAGCTGAAGGAAGCTGTAACGCATGTCTTCCGCCGTCCGCGGGTAGTAGATCGGAACCCCGGTCGCGCCGCCCGAGCGCCAGTACTCGGCGATTTCGCGCCGCTCGCAGGCGACCATCATGTCCTCGAACGAATCGGCCGGGATCTCACGCAGGGCTTCCTTGTCGACAATCGGGATTTTTGCCCACTCGTCGGGATCGTCGAGCCGGTCGGGATCGATGCCGTCCAGCCTGCCGGCGTAGAACGGCGCGCGTCTCGCCTGCGCGAAGGCAACGCGCCTGCGGCGGCTCTGGATCGCTTCGATTTCGTCCTTCGACGAAGGCAGCTGGAGGTCCATCGATCGTCTCCGCCCGTTGCGGCGGCGATCCTAGAAGAAGTCCGGCGCAAATCGAATATCGGGATTGCGGTCGGGGCGCCCGATGTGATTCCCTAGGCGCGGCATGACGGCAAAATCTCTTACCTGGCACGACGGGGCCTGGCACGAGGGCAACCCGCCGCTGCTCGGACCGATGGATCACAGCTGGTGGATGGCCTCCAGCGTGTTCGACGGCGCCCGGGCGTTCGGAGGTCTCGCCCCCGACCTCGATCTCCACTGCGCGCGCGTGGTGCGTTCGGCCGAGACTTTCGGGATCGTTCCGGAGATCGAAGGCCCCGCCATCGAGGCGTTGTGCTGGGAGGGGATCGGCCGTTTTCGCGCCGATGCGGAACTCTATATCCGGCCCATGTTCTACTTCACCGGCGGTTTCGTCGTGCCGGATTACGACGCGGCGAAGTTCCTGCTCACGATATTCGAGTCGCCCCTGCCCCCCTGGCGCGGTTTGACGGCCTGCCTGGTGCCGTTCCGGCGTCCTGCTCCCGAAACGGCGCCGACCCACGCGAAGGCGTCCTGCCTCTACCCCAACGTCGTGCGCTGCATGAGGGCGGCGCGGGAGAAGGGATACGACACCGCGATGGTGCTCGATCCCGACGGCAACGTGGCGGAGTTCGCGACCAACAACCTCTTCATGGCGAAGGACGGGACGGTCAAGACGCCGGCCGCGAACGGGACGTTCCTCGCCGGCATCACGCGCTCGCGGGTGATTGCCCTCCTGCGCGGCGCGGGCGTGCGCGTCGAGGAGACGACGCTGTCGGTCGAGGAAGTGATGGGCGCCGACGAGGTGTTTCTCTCCGGCAACTATTCCAAGGTCCTGCCGATCGCCAGGGTCGAGGACCGGGATTACCCGGAAGGACCGATGGCCCGCCTGGCCCGCCGGCTCTATTTCGAGTTCGCCGAACGCGAAGGCCGCCGCCGGGCCGCCTGACGCCTACTCCGCGGCGATGGACTCGCCCGAGAGCACGCGGCGCATCAGCGCGACCGTCTCCGCGATACCGTAGAGCGCGACGAAAGAGCCGAACCGGGGGCCCTGGCTCTGGCCCAGCAGCACCTCGTAGAGCGCGCGGAACCAGTCGCGGAGGTTTTCGAAGCCGCGTTCCTTGCCGACCCGGTAGACCTCGTTCTGAACGGTTTCCGCGTCCGCGTCCGGTGGCAGCCCTTCGAGCGCATCGGCGAGCTCTCCGATCGCCGTCCGTTCTTCCCCGTTCGGCGGGCGGTAGGTCTTGTTGGGCCTGACGAAGTCCCGGTAATAGGCGATCGCGTGTCCAACCAGGCGGTCGAGAAGCGGCGCGGTCTCCGGCGTCGCGTCCGGCGCGTAGCGGGTGATGAAACCCCACAGCATCGCCTTGTCCTCGGCGTTGCAGACCGAGGCGAGGTTGAGCAGCAGCCCGAAACCGACATGCCCTTCCGCGGGCGGCGGATCGCCGGCGTGGATGTGCCAGGCCGGGTTGTCCATGCGTTCGGCTCCCCCCTGGCCGGGGAATTTCTCCAGCCAGCCCATATAGTCGTCGACCTGGCGCGGGATGACGTCGAAATAGAGCCGCTTCGCCTTCCTGGGCGAGCCGTACATGAACAGCGCGAGGCTCTCCGTCGGCGCGTAGGAAAGCCATTCCTCCACCGACAGGCCGTTGCCGCGCGATTTCGAGATCTTCTCCCCCGCCTCGTCGAGGAAGAGCTCGTAGGTGAAACCCTCGGGAGGCCTGGCGCCCAGCAGCCGGCATATCTGGCCCGACAGCTTGACCGAATCGATAAGGTCCTTGCCCGACATCTCGTAATCGACGCCGAGCGCGACCCAGCGCATCGCCCAGTCCGCCTTCCATTGCAGCTTGCAGTGCCCGCCCGTGACCGGAACCTCGACCTTCCGGCCGTCCTCCGCCTCGTAGGTAATGGTGCCCGCTTCGGCATCGCGCGCGACCACGGGCGCCTGCAACACCCGGCCGGTCTCGAGGCAGATCGGCAGGAACGGGCTGTACGTCGCCCGGCGTTCCGGCCCCAGCGTCGGGAGGATCACATCGGCGATGCGTTCGTAGTCGGCGAGGATGGCGAGCAGCGTCGAATCGAAAGCGCCCGACCGGTAGCACTCGGTCGCGCTCTTGAACTCGTAGTCGAAGCCGAACCCGTCGAGAAAGCCGCGAAGACGCGCGTTGTTGTGGTGGCCGAAGCTCTCATGCGTGCCGAACGGGTCGGGGATCGCGGTGAGCGGCTTGCCCAGGTGGCGTTCCACCATGTCCGCGTTCGGAATGTTCTCCGGAACCTTGCGCAGCCCGTCCATGTCGTCCGAAAACGCGAACAGCCGGCTCGGCATGTCCGACAACTCGGCCAGCGCCCGCCGCACCATCTGGGTGCGCACGACCTCGCCGAACGTGCCGATATGCGGCAGTCCCGACGGGCCGTAGCCGGTTTCCAGCAGGACGTAGCCCTTCTCGGGAACCGCGCCGCCGGTCCGTTTCAGGACCTTGCGCGCCTCTTCGAACGGCCACGAACGCGGTTCTTTGGCTGGCTTCTGCCTGCTCATCGCGGGGCCTGCTTAGGTTTCCCGTCGTCCGGCGTCAATCGGCGACCGTGTAGTATAGTCGGGATATGGCATCCGCCGACCTCTTTGGCGACCGGGAGGGCCATCCCGTTCTGGTCGCCAATATCCGGGAATCCCTGATCCTCGACGCCGAAGGAAAGGCGCGGACGATTCGGCACCGCGACGCCGCCGCCGTGCTCGCCACGGGGACGGTTCCCGTCGTCTGCCACCGCAAGGTCCTGGCGCAAAGGCTGGGTGCGAGGCCGTTCCGGGCCTGCGATCTGCTCGAACTGTTCGCGTTCGTCCGCCCGGCGGCGCCCTGCCTCCCGACCGCGGGCGGACTCGCCGACGCGCTGGATCTCCCCCGGCCGGAGGGGCTGGCCGGGGAAGCCGCCACCCTCGCGCGGGCGGCCCGGATGCTGCTCGACGAGCTCGACGCCGAACGCGATCCGGACGCGGCGGGCATCGCCTCCTTCATGGCGGGCGCCGGCTGGCCGTGGGCGGGGGCGGTTCTGGCCCGGCTCGGCGGCGCGGCCCCGATCCCGTCGGACGCGTCGGGCCTTCGCGTCTGGAGCCGGCTGCCGGAGGTCGCGGAACACGCGCCTCAGCCGCAGCCCGGGAACGCGCCCGTGGAGCCCGGCGAAGCGAGACGCCGCCTCGCCGACCTGCTCGGCCCGACGGCCGAAGACCGTCCGGGCCAGGCCGATTTCACCTCCGCGCTGACCGCGGCATTCGTCCCGCGCGACCGCGAGGGCGCGCCCGCCGTCGCGATCGCCGAGGCCGGTACCGGCGTGGGCAAGACGGTCGGCTATATCGCGCCGGCGAGTCTCTGGTCGGAACGGAACGGCGGTCCGGTCTGGATCAGCACGTTCACCCGCAACCTGCAGCGCCAGATCGACGCCGAACTCGACCGGCTTCACCCCGATCCCCACGTGAAGCACCGACGCGTGGTGATACGGAAGGGCCGGGACAACTATCTGTGCCTTCTGAACCTGGAGGAGGCGCTGGGTCGGGGGGGCGCGGACAGCGCGGACGACATCGCGCTCGGTCTGGTCGCGCGCTGGACGGCGGCCACCCGGGACGGCGACATGATGGGCGGCGATTTCCCCGCGTGGCTCGCCGACCTGCTGGGGCCGCGCAACACGCTGGGTCTCGCCCACCGGCGCGGCGAGTGCATCTATTCGGCCTGCGGGCACTATCACAAGTGCTTCATCGAACGCACCGCGAGACGTGCGCGGCGGGCCGACATAGTGGTCGCGAACCATGCGCTGGTGATGACCCTCGCCGCCGTGGGCGGGGCCGACGACCGGTTCGTGCCCGGCCGCGTGATCTTCGATGAGGGCCACCATGTCTTCGATGCCGCCGACGATGCTTTCGCGGTACGGCTGGGCGGCCTGGAGGGTGTCGACCTCAGGCGCTGGCTGCTCGGCGCCGTGGACACGCGCGGACGCCGCGCGCGCGGGCTCGCCCGCCGGATCGAGGACGCCGCCACGATCGACGACGCGCTCGGCGAGGCGCTGGCGGAAACCGTGAAGGCGGCGAGGACCCTGCCGGCCGCCGGCTGGAACGCGCGGCTGGCGTCCGACTCCCCGCGCGGTCCCGCGGAAACCTTCCTCGCCGCGGTTCGCCGGCAGGTCTACTCCCGGGCGAGGGACACGAGCATCCCCTACGATCTCGAAGCCGAGACCCGGCCCCCCGTGCCCGGGCTGATCGAGGCGGCCAACGCGCTCGAAAACGCGCTCGGCGCGCTGATCGCTCCCGCCCGGGCGATCGCGGCGCGGCTCGACGCCCTGCTCGACGAGGAGGCGGACCATCTCGACACGCCGGCCCGCAACCGGTTCGACGCCGCCGCGCGCGGTCTCCGGATCCGGATCGAGGGCCAGCTGGAGAACTGGCGCTCCATGCTCCGGGCGCTGGACGACGCCACGCCCGAGGCGTTCGTCGACTGGTTTTCCGTCAGCCGCTACCAGGGGCGCGACATCGACGTCGCGATGCACCGCCATTGGCTCGATCCGCTGCTGCCCTTCGCGGAAACGGTCGTGGCGCCGGCTCACGGCGTTGTCGTCACCTCCGCCACCCTGCGCGACGGGACCGGCGACGTCGAGGCCGATTGGCGCGCGGCCGAGATGCGCACCGGCGCCCGGCATCTCGCATCGCCCGCCATCCGGGTCGAGGCGCCGTCGCCCTTCGACTACGCCCGGCTCGCACGGGTATTCGTCGTCACCGATGTCCGCAAGGACGATGTCGACCGGGTCGCCGGCGCCTACCGCGCGCTGATGCAGGCATCCGGCGGCGGCGCGCTCGGCCTCTTCACCGCGATTTCACGCCTGCGCGCGGTGTACGAGAGAATTGCCGTCGACATGGAAAATGCCGGGTTTCCGCTGCTCGCCCAACATGTCGACACGCTCGATACCGCGAGTCTGGTGGACATTTTCCGCGCCGAGTCGGACACCTGCATGCTCGGCACCGACGCGGTGCGCGACGGAGTCGACGTTCCGGGGCGTTCGCTCAGGCTGATCGTGTTCGACCGTTTGCCGTGGCCGCGCCCCACCATCCTTCACCGCGAACGGCGCAAGGCGTTTCCCGACATCCGCTACGACGACATGCTGGCCCGGCTGCGGCTCAAGCAGGCCTTCGGCCGGCTGGTGCGCAAGGCCGACGACCGCGGAGTATTCGTCCTGCTCGACCCGATGATGCCGTCGCGCCTCCTCGGCGCTTTCCCGCCCGAGGTCCCGGTAGAACGTGTCGGCCTCGCCGACGCCGTCTCCGCCACCCGGTCTTTCCTTTCGTCCGCAGGTTGACCGGGACCGGCGGCCGGAAGAGATTGGGGCCCGACCACTCGGCGCCGGGGCGTCCAGACCGACATAAGATGCGATGAACGAAGGACCGCTCGCGGTTTACCGCGCCCGCATTCGCGGGGGCGCGTTGAAACCGGACCCCGACCAGGCGCTCGCCGCCGAGAAGCTCCAGAGCCTTCACAACGCGCTCGCGGGGTATCGTCCCGACACGGGCGAGGGCGGATGGCGGGCGCGTCTCGGCCTCGCGCGCCGGCGCGGAGACGCGCCGCAGGGGCTTTACATGTTCGGCGGCGTCGGGCGCGGTAAGACCATGCTCATGGACATCTTTTTCGACGGCGCCCAGGTGGCGCTCAAGCGGCGCATCCATTTCCACGCGTTCATGCTCGAGGTCCAGGACCGCCTGCACGCCCTTCGCAAGGACCGGCGCGCCGATCCGCTGACCCGGCTCGGGGGCGAAATCGCCGACGAGGCGTGGCTCCTGTGCTTCGACGAGTTCCAGGTCGAGAATATCGCCGATGCCATGATTCTCGGCCGCCTGTTCGAGGCGCTTCTGGCGAAGGGCGTCGTGGTGGTCGCGACCAGCAACGTGGCGCCCGGCGACCTCTACAAGGACGGGCTGCAGCGCGACCGCTTCGAGCCCTTTATCGAGCTGATCCGCGAAAGGCTCGACCTTCTGGCGCTGGAGGGGGCGGTGGATTACCGGCGCCTCAGGATCCGCGACCTCGCCGTCTATCACACCCCGCTGGGACCGGCCGCCGACAGGGCGCTCGAAGAGTCATTCCTGGCGCTCACCGAGGGGGCGGCGGCATGCCCGGCGGAGATTCCCGTTCTGGGGCGGGTGGTGCACGTGCCGCGCGCGGCGAGGGGCGTCGCGGCGTTTACCTTCGAGGCGTTGTGCGGCCGCCCGCTCGGCGCCGCCGACTATCTGGCGCTCGCGCGGAACTTCCACACGCTCGTGCTGGACGGCGTTCCCAGGCTCCACGCCGCCCGTGCGGACGAGGCCAGGCGCTTCGTCAACCTCGTCGATGCGCTCTACGAGAACAAGGTGAAGCTGGTAATGTCGGCGGAGGCCCCGCCCGACGGGCTTTACCCCGCGGGAGACGCGGCTTTCGCCTTCAAGCGGGCGGTTTCGAGGCTGCACGAAATGCAGTCCGCCGCCTATCTCGCCGCGGACCATCTCGACTGACCGGGTGCCCCGGGCGGCACTTGTGCGGCCATTCGAAACGGGGTAAGCAGCGCCGGACGCGGCGTCGCCGGCAGGGTGCCGCGGATGCACAACAACGGGGCTTCGCCAATGGCGAGAAACAGGATCGCGCTCGTCGGCGCGGGCAATATCGGCGGGACGCTGGCGCATCTTGCCGGGCTCAAGGAGCTTGGCGACATCGTTCTGTTCGACATCGTCGACGGGGTGCCGCAGGGCAAGGCCCTCGACCTGGTCGAATCCTCGCCGATCGAAGGCTTCGATGCGAAGATGCTCGGGGCCTCGCGCTACTCCGCGATCAAGGGCGCCGATGTCGTCATCGTGACCGCCGGCGTGGCTCGCAAGCCCGGCATGAGCCGCGACGACCTGATCGAAATCAACACCAAAGTGATGAACCAGGTCGGCGAGGGGATCAGGAAGAACGCCCCCGACGCTTTCGTGATCTGCGTCACCAACCCGCTGGATGCGATGGTCTGGGCGTTGAGGGAAGCGACCGGCTTTCCGTCCAGACGCGTCGTCGGAATGGCCGGCATCCTCGATTCCGCGCGCTTCCGCTACTTCCTCGCCGAGGAGTTCGATGTCTCGGTCGAGGACGTGACCGCCTTCGTTCTCGGCGGGCACGGAGACACCATGGTGCCTCTCGCGCGCTACTCCACGGTCGCCGGCATCCCCCTTCCGGATCTGGTCAAGATGGGCTGGACCACCAGAAAACGGCTCAGCGAGATCGTCCAGCGAACCCGCGACGGAGGCGGCGAGATCGTCGCCCTGCTCAAGACCGGCTCGGCGTATTACGCCCCTGCCTCGTCAGCGATCCAGATGGCCGACGCCTATCTCAAGGACAAGAAGCGCGTTCTGCCCTGCTGCGCGATGCTGAACGGCCAGTACGGGGTCCGCGGCCTCTATATCGGCGTGCCCGTGGTGATCGGCGCCGGCGGGGTGGAGCGGATCGTCGAGATCGGCCTCAACGCGTCGGAGCGGAAGGCGTTCGACGCATCGGTGGGCTCGGTCAGGGATCTGGTCGACGTGGTCAAGCGCATAAACAAGACCGCAAGGAAATAGCCTGGCGCCGCGCGGGGTCGAGGATGAACATTCACGAATACCAGGCCAAGCAGCTGCTGTCCCGCTACGGCGTCGCCGTGCCGCGCGGCAAGGTCGCCTACACCGCCGCCGAAGCGGTCGACGCGGCGAATGAGCTGGGCGGCCCCGTCTGGGTGGTCAAGGCGCAGATCCACGCCGGCGGCCGCGGAAAGGGCGGCGGAGTCAAGGTCGTCCGGTCGATAGAAGAGGTGCGTGACGCGGCGCAGGCGATGATCGGCATGAACCTCGTCACCCATCAGACCGGGCCGGAAGGGCGGCAGGTCAAGCGGGTCTATATCGAGGAAGGCTGCGACATCGCGCGCGAGCTCTATCTCGGCATGCTGGTCGACCGGGAAACCGGCCGGCTGACCCTGATGGCCTCGACCGAGGGCGGCATGGAGATCGAGCGAGTCGCGGCCGATACGCCGGAGCGGATCCTGACCGTCGACATCGATCCGGCGACCGGCATCCAGCCCCATCACGCGCGCCGGATCGCCTTCGGCCTCGCGCTCGAGGGCAGGCAGGTGGGCGCCGCGGTCAAGTTCATCATGGGCATCTACGAGGCCTTCGTCGGGCTCGACGCCTCGATCGTCGAAATCAACCCGCTGGTGGTGACCGGCGCGGGCGAGGTGGTCGCGCTGGACGCCAAGATGTCATTCGACGACAACGCGCTGTTCCGCCACTCCGACGTGATCGAGCTGAGGGACGAGGACGAAGAGGACGCGATGGAGCGCGAGGCGCTCAAGCACGACCTCAACTACATCAAGCTCGACGGCAATATCGGCTGCATGGTCAACGGCGCCGGGCTCGCCATGGCGACGATGGACATCATCAAGCTGCACGGCGGCGAGCCGGCCAACTTCCTCGATGTCGGCGGCGGCGCCTCGCGGGAGCGGGTGACGGCCGCGTTCAAGCTGATCCTGTCCGATCCCCATGTCGAGGGCATTTTGGTCAACATTTTCGGCGGCATCATGCGGTGCGACGTCATCGCCGAAGGCGTGGTCGCCGCGGCCCGCGAGATCAATCTCAACGTGCCCCTGGTGGTCCGCCTCGCCGGCACCAATGTGGAACTCGGCAAGAAACTTCTGGCCGATTCCGGTCTTCTGATCATATCGGCCGACACGCTCGCCGAGGCCGCGGAGCGCGTCGTCCACGCCGTCGAAGAGGCCGCCTGATGGCCGTCCTCGTCAATTCCGGCACCAGGGTCATCTGCCAGGGTTTCACCGGGGCTCAGGGAACCTTCCATTCCGAGCAGGCGATCGCCTACGGCACCAGGATGGTGGGCGGCGTGACGCCCGGGAAGGGCGGTACGAAGCATCTCGACCTCGACGTGTTCGATACCGTGGCCGAGGCGGTCGAGAAGACCGGCGCGGACGCTTCCGTGATCTACGTGCCGCCGCCGTTCGCCGCGGACGCCATCCTGGAAGCGATCGAGGCCGGAATGGCGCTGATCGTCTGCATCACCGAGGGCATTCCGGTGGTCGACATGGTGCGGGTCAAGCGGGTCCTGAACGGCTCCCGGTCGCGCCTGATCGGGCCGAATTGCCCCGGCGTGATCACCCCCGACGAGTGCAAGATCGGCATCATGCCGGGCCATATCCACCGGCGCGGCAGGATCGGCATCGTCTCGCGCTCCGGAACGCTCACCTACGAGGCGGTGGCGCAGACCACGGCGGAGGGGCTGGGCCAGTCGACCTGCATCGGGATCGGCGGCGATCCGGTCAACGGCACCGATTTCGTCGATTGTCTCGAAGCCTTCCTCGCCGACGACGAGACCGAGGGCATCGTCATGATCGGCGAGATCGGCGGCGGCGCCGAGGAAGACGCCGCCTCCTTCATCGAGCAGTCGAAGACCAGGAAGCCGGTGGTCGGTTTTATCGCAGGGGTAACCGCCCCGCCGGGCCGCCGGATGGGCCATGCCGGCGCCATCATCTCTGGCGGCAAGGGCGCGGCGGGAGACAAGATCGAGGCCTTCAGGAAGGCCGGCATTACGGTCGCGGCTTCTCCGGCCGCCATCGGTCGGACGATGGCCGAGGCGATGCGCGGCTGAAGCTTCGTTTGCCGCCGCCCCGGTGCGGTCGGCCCTTTCGGCGTTGTAGTGGACGCGGATCGAAGAACCGAGCCAAAGCCTATGACAAGAACCGCCGATACCGGCTTCCTCGCAAGCGCGAACGGACCGTTCGTCGAAGAGCTCTATGCCAGGTTCGTTGCCGATCCCGCCTCGGTCGATCCCGATTGGGCGGCGTTTTTCTCCGACCTTCGAGACGAAGCGCCCGAAGTCCTCAAGGCCCTGAAAGGCGCGAGCTGGGCCCCCCGGGACACGCGCGTCATCGACAACGGCTCGAGCGATGCGGCGACCAACGGCGGCGCTGCCGCGCAGACGGTTCCGCCGGTGGCGGACGGGACGGGTTTGCGCCGCGCGACGCGGGATTCGATCCAGGCGCTGACCCTGATCCGGTCCCACCGGGTACGCGGCCATCTCTATTGCGACCTCGACCCGCTCAAGCTGGAGAACCCGGCGCCGCACAGCGAGCTCGATCCCGAGAGCTACGGCTTCGCGGAAGCCGATTACGACCGCCCGATCTACGTGAACACGCTCGGTTTCGAACGCGCCACCCTCCGCCAGATCGTCGATAAGCTGCGCCGGACCTATTGCGGCACCGTCGGCGTGGAATACATGCACATCACCTCCGCCGAGGAGAAGATCTGGATCCAGGACCGCATCGAGGCGATCCACAACCAGACCGACTTCACCGAGCGCGGCAAGGAGACCATCCACGAGCGCCTGGTGGAGGCGGAATCCTTCGAGAAGTTCCTTCATGTCCGCTACCCCGGGACCAAGCGCTTCGGGCTCGACGGCAGCGAATCTCTGATCCCCGCCCTGGAACAGATCCTCAAGCGCGGGTCCCAGCTCGGGGTCGAGGAGGTCGTGCTGGGCATGCCCCATCGCGGGCGGCTCAACGTGCTCGCCCATGTGATGCACAAGCCCTACGCCGCGATCTTCGCCGAGTTCCGGGGCATGTCCTACCAGCCCGAGGAGGTCGGCGGCTCCGGCGACGTGAAGTACCATTTGGGCGCATCCGCCGACCGCGAATTCGACGGCATCAAGGTCCATCTGTCGCTGGCCGCCAACCCGTCCCATCTCGAGGCGGTCGATCCGGTGGTGGTCGGCAAGGTTCGCGCCAAACAGCGCCAGCGCGGGGATCGCGAACGCAGGCGCGTGCTCGGCATCCTGATGCACGGCGATGCGGCGTTCGCGGGCCAGGGCATCGTGGCGGAGACCTTCGGTCTCTCGGATATCGCCGGTTACCGGACCGGCGGGACGATCCACCTGGTCGTCAACAACCAGATCGGCTTTACCACCAACCCGTCGGCGACGCGCGCCTCGCGCTACCCGACCGAGATCGCCAAGTCCGTGCAGGCGCCGATCTTCCATGTCAACGGCGACGACGTGGAAGCCGTGATCCATGTCGCGCGGATCGCGACCGAATTCCGCGACACCTTCCGGAAGGACGTGGTCCTCGACATCTGGTCCTATCGCCGCTTCGGTCATAACGAGTCCGACGAGCCGGCATTTACCCAGCCGGTGATGTACAAGGCGATCGCCGACCGGCCGTCCGTCGCCTCGGTATACGGCGAGCGGCTGGTCGAGGAGGGCCTGCTCACCGACGACGACGTGGAGCGCGTCGCCCGGGACTGCCGGCAGCGGCTCGAGGACGCCTTCGAGGCCGCGAAGGGCTACAAGCCCAACAAGGCCGACTGGCTCGAGGGGGAATGGGCGGACCTTACCACCGCGCCGTCGCTGGAAGAGCGCCGCGGCAAGACCGCCGTGACACGCGAAGCGCTCGACACGGTCGGCCGCGCGCTCACCGCGATCCCGGACGGCTTCAATCTGAATCCCAAGCTCAATCGCTTCATCGACGCGCGAAAGGCGATGTTCGAGACCGGCGAGGGGGTCGACTGGGCTACCGCCGAGGCGCTCGCCTTCGGGACGATCCTTGCCGAGGGTTACATGGTACGCCTCAGCGGCCAGGACTGCCGCCGCGGGACCTTTTCGCAGCGCCATTCCGTGCTGATCGACCAGGAGACCCAGGAAGCCTACACGCCGCTCGCCCACATTTGCGAAGGCCAGGAGCGGCTCGCCGTGCGCGACAGCCCGCTGGCCGAGGCCTCGGTGCTGGGCTTCGAGTACGGCATGTCGCTCGCCGATCCCAACATGCTGGTGCTGTGGGAGGCGCAGTTCGGCGATTTCGCCAACGGCGCCCAGTTCATCGTCGACCAGTTCATTTCTTCCGGCGAGACCAAGTGGCTGCGCATGTCCGGGCTGGCGATCCTCTTGCCGCACGGTTACGAGGGCCAGGGGCCGGAACACTCATCGGCGCGGCTGGAGCGCTATCTCCAGCTCTGCGGCGAAGACAACATGCAGGTGTGCAACATCAGCACACCCGCCAACTATTTTCACGCGCTGAGGCGGCAAATCCACCGCAGCTTCCGCAAGCCGCTGGTCGTCATGACGCCGAAGTCGCTGCTCCGGCACAAGCTCTGCGTTTCCCGCCTGGACGACATGTGCGCCGGCAGCTCGTTCCGGCGCGTTCTGCCGGAGCCGGGTCCCGTGGTGCCGGACGGCGAAATCCGCCGTGTCGTCCTGTGCACCGGGAAGGTGTTTTACGACCTCCTCGCGGCACGCGAGGAACGGGGGATTCGCGACATTGCGCTGGTCCGGGTCGAACAGCTCTACCCGTTCCCCAATATCTCCCTCGGGACCGAGCTTGCGCGCTATCCCGCCGCCGAGGTCGTCTGGTGCCAGGAGGAGCCCCGCAACATGGGGGCGTGGACGTACATGGATCGCCGGATCGAAGAACTTCTGGCGACTCTCGACGTGCGGGCGGACAGGCCGGTCTATGCCGGACGGCCCGAGGCCGCGTCCACCGCGACGGGGCTTGCCGCCCAGCACGCCCGCGAACAGAAGGCCCTGACGGACGAGGCGCTGGCCCCCGCCTAGAGCCGGCGCAAGGCGGCCGGCGGAGAGAGGAGACGATGGCAACCGAGATCGTGGTACCCGCGCTCGGCGAATCGGTGACCGAGGCGACGGTTTCCAAGTGGCTCAAATCGGCCGGCGACGCGGTCGCGATCGACGAGCCCCTCGTCGAGCTGGAGACCGACAAGATCACCCTGGAAGTGCCCGCCGCCGCCGCCGGAGTGCTCGGCGCGATCGAGGTGGCCGAGGGCCAGACCGTCGAAGTGGGAGCCGTACTGGGCTCGATCGAGGCGTCCGGCGGGAGTGGCGCGCCGACTCCGCGTCCCGCCGCCCGACCCGAGGCGCCGCCGCCCGCGGCCAAACCGTCGCTGTCGCCCGCGGTACGCAAGCTGGTGGACGAGCACGGGCTCGACCCCACGGCAATCGCCGGAACCGGAAAAGGCGGGCGGCTGACCAAGGGCGACGTGCTGGCACATCTCGCCGCCGCATCCGGAGCTCCCGACGATCCGGCGCCTTCCCCTCCCCCGACCGCCGAGCCGGCGCCGGCCGGTGCGCGCGAGGAGCGCGTGCCGATGACCCGGTTGCGCCGGCGCATCGCCGAAAGGCTCAAGGAAGCGCAGAACACCGCGGCCATGCTGACGACCTTCAACGAGGTCGACATGTCGGCGGTCATCGAGATGCGCGCGCGCCTCCGCGATGCCTTCCAGGAGAAGCACGGCGTCCGGCTCGGGTTCATGAGCTTCTTCGTCAAGGCCGTCATCGTGGCGCTCAAGGAGGTCCCGGCGGTCAACGCCGAGATCGACGGCACCGACATCGTCTACAAGAACCACTACGACATCGCGGTCGCCGTCGGCACGGAGCAGGGGCTGGTGGTGCCGGTCCTGCGCGACGCGGATGCGCTCTCCTTCGCCGGTATCGAGGCGGGCATCGCCGACCTCGGCAGCCGCGCGCGGGATGGCAGGCTCACCATGCAGGAGCTGACGGGCGGGACCTTCACCGTCACGAACGGCGGCGTCTACGGTTCCCTGTTGTCCACGCCGATCCTGAACCCGCCCCAGTCCGGCATCCTCGGGATGCACAAGATCGAAAAGCGCGCCGTGGTTCTGGACGGCGAGCTGGCGGTGCGCCCGATGATGTATCTCGCGCTCTCCTACGACCACCGGATCGTCGACGGGCGCGAGGCGGTGACGTTCCTCGTCCGCGTCAAGGAATGCATCGAGGATCCCGAGCGCATCATGCTCGAAGCCTGAAGGGCGCGCGGTGTCGGGAGAGCGTTACGATCTGATCGTCATCGGCGCCGGGCCCGGCGGCTATACCGCCGCGATCCGCGCCGCTCAGCTCGGCTTTTCCGTCGCCTGTATCGACAAGCGCGCGACCTGGGGCGGAACCTGCCTCAATGTCGGCTGCATCCCGTCCAAGGCGCTGCTCGAATCCACGGAACGCCTCGTCGATGCGCGGGATCATCTCGGGGATCACGGGATCGCGGTCGGGGGCCTCTCCTTCGACCTCTCTCGGATGCTTGCCCGGAAGGACAAGATCGTCGGCGACCTGACCGGGGGAATCGCCTTCCTGTTCAGGAAGAACGGGGTCGACGGCATTACCGGCCGCGCGCGCATCCTTCGCCCCGGCCGGGTCGAGGTCGCCCCGGTCGACGGAACGGGAGAGCCCAGGGTCCTGGAGTGCGACCGCATTCTGGTCGCGACCGGCTCGGAGCACGCCGAACTCGAAGGGCTCGCCATCGACGAGACGGGCATCCTTTCGTCGACCGGCGCGCTCTCCCTGCAGGCCGTTCCGGGCCGCCTTGTCGTGGTCGGCGGCGGCTATATCGGGCTCGAGCTGGGTTCCGTCTGGCAGCGGCTGGGCGCGAAGGTGACGGTGATCGAGTATCTGGACCGCGTCCTGCCGGGGATGGATGGCGAAGTCTCCGCGCAAATGACGCGCTTGCTCGAACGGCAGGGCATGACGTTCAGGACCGCCACCAAAGCGATCGGAGCAGAGAGGCGGGGAGATTCGCTGCGGGTCGCGCTTGAGCCGGTCGACGGCGGCGGCGGCGAAACCGTCGACTGCGACGCGGTTCTGGTCGCGGTCGGCCGGCGGCCCTTCACGGACGGTCTTGGGCTGGAGGAGGTCGGGGTCGGGCATGACGATCGCGGGTTCGTCTCCGTCGACCGGCGTTTCGAGACCAACGTGAAGGGAATATTCGCCGTCGGCGACGCGGTCCCGGGTCCCATGCTGGCGCACAAGGCCGAAGAAGAGGGCATCGCCGCCGTGGAAACGATGGCGGGCCAGGCGGGGCACATCAACTACGACGCCGTCCCGGGCGTCGTCTACACCGCGCCCGAGGCCGCTTCCGTCGGAAGGACCGAGGAAGAGTTGAACGACCTGGAACGTCCCGTGAAGGTCGGCAGGTTCCCGTTCTCCGCCAACGCCCGCGCCCGCGGCAAGGGGATCGGCGACGGCTTCGTGAAGATCCTGGCGGATGCCGAAACCGACGCTGTCCTCGGCGCCCATATCGTCGGACCCGAGGCCGGCACGATGATCGCCGAGCTCGCTCTCGCGATCGAGTTCGGCGCATCGTCGGAAGACATCGCGCGCACCTGCCACGCCCATCCGACGCTGAACGAGGCCGTCAAGGAAGCCGCGCTCGCGGTCGCGGGTCGCCAGATCCATCTTTGAGGGGCCGCCGACGCCGGCGTCAGCCCCGCGCGCGCGGATGGGCGTCGTTGTAAACAGCGACCAGCCGCGCCGTGTCCACCTCGGTGTAGCGCTGCGTGGTGGATAGCGAGGCGTGGCCGAGGAGTTCCTGTATCGCGCGCAGGTCGCCGCCCGCCTGCAGCAGATGGGTCGCGAAGCTGTGGCGGAGCGCGTGCGGCGTCGCGGTTTCCGGCAGGCCGAGAGCGCCGCGGATCCTGCGCAGCTCGCGCTGAACGACCCCCGCGTTGAGCCGCCCGCCCCGCGCTCCGAGGAAGAGGGGCCCGCCCGGGACGAAATAGGGGCATGCTTGCTTGTACGCAGCCACCGCCTCCCGCACTGCCGGCAGAATAGGGACGATGCGTTCCTTGCCGCCTTTCCCCAGCACTCTCAGCGAGTCGCCGGACGGCGCCTGATCCTCGTTCAGGCTCAGGGCCTCGTCGATGCGGAGACCGGCGCCGTAGAGCAGCAGGAGGAGCGCCGTATCGCGCGCGGCGACCCACGGCTTCTTGCGCGTCGTGTCTCCCGCCTGCGCGACGATCGCGAGCGCGTCCCCGGCGGCGACGGGTTTCGGAACGCTGTGCGGCAGGCGGGGCGTTCTGACCGCCCCGATCGCATCGTTGCGCGCCCGATCGGTCCGCTCCAGAAAGCGGAAGAAGCCGCGAAGAACCGAAAGGGCGCGCGCCGTGGAGCTGCGCGCCCGGTCGTTCATCGCCCGCTGTGCGAGATAGGATCGGAAGTCGTTGTGTCCGAGCCCTTCGAGCGCGGCGAGGTCGGCGAACCCGCCCAGGTGTTCCGCGAGGAAGTCGAGAAAGATCTTGAGGTCGCGCATATAGGCCGCGGCCGTATGGACCGAGACCCGGCGCTCGGTCTCCAGCCAGCTCTGCCAGGCGGCGATCGCCTCGGCGAGGTCGGGCGCGGCCGCGAAGCGGTCTAGCGCCGGCGGCGCGGCCATCTGTCGATCGCGACCTCCAGCACGCTGCCAAGGAAGTCGAGGAGGTCGGTCCCCTGATCCGCCGTAAATCCGTCCGCCGCCGACGAACCGAGAGCGAGCAGGAAGCGGCCCCGCCGGGTTCCGAGACGGATCACGGCGAGCGATTCGACCAGCGAGAAGCGGTCGCCCAGAACGCCCCGGTCGCTTTCCGTCGCCCGGCCCAGGCGGACTTCCTCGCCCGGGCGGATCAGCTTGTCGATCGCGTCCGCCGGGAGCGCCATGAGGTCCCCGTGTCCCGACTCGGGCTCGCCCTCGACGATCAACGATGCCGCCGTGGTCGAAAACAACACCGGAAACTGCGAGGCGACCCGCTGGGCCAGCGCGTTGAGAGAACTCTGTCTGAGGACCAGCAGAACCGCGTCCTGGGTCCGTGCGGCCGTCCGCGCACGGTCCTCGGCGGCGAGCAATATCTCGCGCTCGCGCACCTTCTGGCGTTCGAGGCTGCGCCTCAGACCCTCGAGAATACGGTGGCGCAGATCGACCACACCCGGGACGGTTTCCGCGTTGCCCGTGTCCCGCGCGATCAGCAGGTCGATGTTCCGGTCGAGGAAATCGGGGTTGGCGATGAGCCATTCGCGGACGGATTCCGCGTCAAGCCCGGGACGCGGGACGATTTTCCGGTCGTCGACGGCCTTGGACATCGACTCACGCGCCAAGGATGGACTGGCCGGTCCCGGCCCAGTCCGCCAGGAAGGCGTCGAGGCCCTTGTCGGTCAGCGGATGGTTGAACAATTGGCGAATAACGCCGGGCGGGATGGTTGCCACGTCCGCGCCGATCTTGGCGGCTTCGGCGACGTGGTTGGGGCTGCGTACCGAGGCCACCAGTATCTCCGTCGTGAATTCCTCGTAATTGTCGTAGATCATGCGGATATCCGCGATCAGCCCCATCCCGTCGCGGCTGATGTCGTCGAGGCGGCCGATGAACGGCGATACGAACGCCGCGCCCGCCTTGGCGGCAAGGATAGACTGGCTCGGCGAGAAGCAGAGGGTGACGTTGACCATCACCCCGTCGTCGGCCAGCACCCGGCACGTCCTCAGGCCGTCCGGCGTCAGCGGCACCTTGACGGTGACATTGCCCGCGAGCTGGGCGAGCTTGCGGCCCTCCGACAGCATCGTCGAATGATCGGTCGCGGCGACTTCGGCGCTTACCGGACCGTCGACGATCTCGCAGATTTCCCGAATCACCTCCAGGAAGGGCCGGCCCGATTTCGCGACCAGGGAAGGGTTGGTGGTTACGCCGTCGAGAAGCCCGGTCGCGGCGAGCTCGCGGATTTCGTCAACGTCCGCCGTGTCGACGAAGAACTTCATGCGGTTCCCTTCCTGACGGGCGACGCTGCGTGAACGCCTCGGAACGAGGCACTAAAGTGTAATTCATGAAACCCGGGCTTGTCAGGACGCCGTCGCGAATCGTCTCGGATCGAGCCGCGGTCCTGATCCCCCTGCCGGTCGCGGGGGCCTATGACTACCGGGTTCCCGAAGGCATGGAACTCGCGCCCGGCCAGTTCGTCCGTGTACCGCTCGGCGTCCGCGAGGTGACCGGCGTCGTATGGGGCGCGGCCGAGGGCGACATCGACGAAACCAAGCTGCGCGACATTGCCGGCGTGCTGGAGATTCCCCCGCTCCCCGCCGACCTCCTGCGGACCGTCGCCTGGACCGCGTCCTACACGATGACGCCGCCCGGCGCGGTATTGCGGATGGCGATGAGCGTGCCGGAAGCGCTCGATCCTCCGCGGGTGGAGACCGCCTATGTCGTCGCCCCGGCCGCGGCGTCGGACGGGGTGCGTATGACCGATGCCCGCAAGCGCGTTCTGGATTTTCTTGCCGACGGTCGTGCCCGGAAGGCGGCGGAGATCGCGCGGGCGACGGGAACCGGCGCGGGCGTGGTGCGCGGTCTCGTCGGTCGCGGCCTCGTGCGGGCGGTCTCGGTCGAGCCCGCGATGGACGTCCCGCGGCCCGACTGGCGGCGGCGCGGCCCGTCGCTGACCCCTTCGCAGGAGAGCGCCGCGACGCGGCTTCGGGGACAGATCGCCGCCAACGCCGAGGACAAGGTGACTCTGCTCGACGGGATTACCGGCTCGGGCAAGACGGAAGTCTATTTCGAGGCGATCGCCGCCGCGCTCGCGCGCGGCCGGCAGGTGCTCGTTCTGCTGCCGGAAATCGCGCTCACCGTCGATTGGTTGCGGCGATTCGAGAACCGGTTCGGCGCGCCGCCGTTCCATTGGCATTCCGACGTCACCGGCGCGCGGCGGAGGGAAACCTGGCGCGCGGTGTCGACCGGTAGAGCGCGCGTCGTGGTGGGGGCCCGTTCGGCGCTTTTCCTGCCGTTTTCCGACCTTGGGCTGATCGTCGTCGACGAGGAGCACGACGGCAGCTTCAAGCAGGAGGACGGGGTCATCTACAACGCCCGCGACATCGCGGTCGTGAGGGCGCACCACGCGGCGTGCCCGGTCGTGCTCGCCTCCGCCACGCCCACGCTCGAAACCGTGGTCAACGTGGAGCGCGGCCGTTACGAGAGAATCGTTCTTCCCGAGCGTTTCGGCGGCTCGGCGATGCCCCGGATCGCCGCGATCGACATGCGCCGGGAGTCGCTCCCGTCCCAGACCTGGCTGTCGCCCAGCCTTCGCGACGCGGTGACGCGGACGCTCGGCGCGGGCGAGCAGGCGCTTCTCTTCCTGAACCGCCGCGGCTACGCGCCGCTCACCCTGTGCCGAGCCTGCGGCCACCGGATCGAGTGTCCCAACTGCAGCGCATGGCTGGTGGACCACCGGTTGGCCCGCAAACTGCAATGCCACCACTGCGGCTTCGCGGCCAGGCCGCCCGGAGCCTGCCCGAAATGCGAGGCCGACGATGCGTTCGTCGCCTGCGGGCCGGGTGTCGAGCGCCTGTCCGAAGAAGCCGACGAGGCCTTTCCCGGCGCGCGAACCGCGCTGATGTCGAGCGACGCGCTGCGAAGCGCTGCCGCCGCGGAAGAGCTGATCGGAGGAATCAGGAGGCACGACTACGACATCGTCATCGGGACCCAGCTCGTCGCCAAGGGGCACAACTTTCCGGACCTCACCCTGGTCGGGGTGGTCGATGCCGATCTCGGGCTCGACGGCGGCGATTTGCGCGCCGCCGAGCGCAGTTTTCAGGTGCTGCACCAGGTCGCGGGACGCGCCGGGCGGGGTTCCCGGCCCGGCCGTGCGCTGATCCAGACCTACAATCCCGATCACCCCGTCATGGCGGCCCTCGTCGCCGGCGATCGCGACGGATTCCTCGCCAGCGAATCGCGGGCGCGCGAAGCCCACGGAATGCCGCCCTTCGGCCGCCTTGCCGGCATCGTCGTCTCGGGACGCAGCGAGGCGGCGGTCGATACGGCGTGCCGCGCCCTCGGCCGTGCCGCGCCGCGCGGCGGAGAGATACGCGTTCTCGGCCCCGCGCCCGCGCCCCTGGCGCTCATCCGCGGCCGGCACCGCCGCCGTTTCCTGGTCAAGGCTCCGCAAGGGGTCCGCATCCAGCCCACGATCGAGCGCTGGCTGCGCCAGGTCCCCATGCGGCGCGGGGTCCGCATCCATGTCGACATCGACCCCTATACATTTCTGTGAGGATTCGCACTATTCGTCGGTGGCATCGGGCGGCGTGGCGACGGTACGGAGGGAGCCGGTGACGCGATTCTTCGACGAAATGAGCCTGCCGGACGGGGAGGTGCGCGGCGCCTACCGGGCGCTGGCCCAATGGCTCGAGGACACCCCCGTCGAGCGCCTCAAGTCGAAGCGCGACGAGGCCGAGATGCTGTTCCGCCGTCTCGGCATAACCTTTCTGGTCTACGGCCAGGAGGGCGGCGCGGAGCGGCTGATCCCGTTCGACATCATCCCGCGGATTTTCTCCGCCAGGGAATGGGAACATCTGTCCGCCGGGCTGATTCAGCGCGTGCGCGCGCTCAACATGTTCGTCCACGACATCTATCACGAGCGCGAAATCATCCGCGCCGGCGCGCTGCCCGCCGAGACCCTTCTGGCCAACGCCCTGATCGAACCGCACATGCACGGTCTCGACGTGCCGCGCGACGTCTATGTCCACGTCGCGGGGATCGACATCGTCCGCGTCGCCGAAGACCGGTTCTACGTGCTGGAGGACAATCTCCGCTCGCCGTCCGGCGTCTCCTACATGCTGGAGAACCGCAACACGATGATGAGGCTGTTCCCCGACCTGTTCGCCAGCGTCGACGTGCAGGCGGTCGAGCACTACCCCCAGGAGCTCCTGCGCAACCTCCGCGCCACGGCCCCGGCGGGCGTGGACGATCCCACCGTGGTCGTGCTCACCCCCGGCTCCTACAACAGCGCCTATTTCGAGCACGCCTTCCTCGCCGACCAGATGGGGGTCGAGCTGGTCGAGGGGCAGGACCTCACGGTGCGCGACGGCCAGGTGCTGATGCGGACCATCGAAGGCCTCAAGCGGGTCGACGTGATCTACCGACGGATCAACGACGAATTCATGGACCCTCTGGTCTTCCGCCCGGATTCGACGCTTGGCGTGCCGGGAGTCCTGTCGGTCTGCCGCGGCGGCCGAGTGACGCTCGCGAACGCGTTCGGCACCGGCTTCGCCGACGACAAGTCGATCTACCCGTTCGTGCCGGACGTCATCCGCTTCTATTTGAGCGAGGAGCCGATTCTCGAGAATGTCGAGACCTACGTGCTGCGCAAGCCCGACGATCTTGCCTATACGCTGGAACATCTCCCGGACCTCGTGGTCAAGGAGGTCCACGGTTCCGGCGGTTACGGCATGCTGGTCGGCCCGATGAGCACGGCCGGGGAGCGCGAGGCCTATCGCGCCCGGATACTCGACTGCCCCGAGAATTTCATCGCCCAGCCGACGCTTGCATTGTCGCACTGCCCGACATTCGTCGACGAAGGCATAGCGCCCCGCCACGTCGACCTCCGCCCCTATGTGCTGAGCGGGGAGACGGTCAGCGTCGTTCCTTGCGGGCTGACCCGCGTCGCGCTGACCGAGGGCTCGCTGGTGGTGAACTCCTCCCAGGGCGGCGGGACCAAGGACACGTGGGTGCTCGATTCATGACCATGCTCGGCCGCACCGCGAACCAGCTCTACTGGATGGCGCGCTATATCGAGCGGGCCGAGAACATGGCCCGGCTGATCGACGTCGCCAACCGGATGGTGCTGCTCGACGTTCCGGGCCAGGCGCACGAGTCGGTATGGGGTTCGACGCTGGAGGTGGCGGGCTACCCCGAGGATTTCGTCACCTTCGGAGGGCAGATCTCAAGCTCCGGCGTCGTTTTGTTTCTTGCCTTCGACGACGGATTTCCGTCCAGCATCTTTTCCTCCATTCGCGCGGCGCGCGAGAACGCCCGGGCGCTCAGGGTGTCGATCACCAGCGAGATGTGGGAGAGCATCAACACCACCTGGCTGGAACTGCGCGACTACGACAGCAGGACGCTGTTCAACGGCGGCGTGCGGGACTTCTGCGACTGGGTGAAGGAGCGCACCCATTCCTTCCGAGGCGTGACCGATGCGACGATGCTGCGCGACGAAAGCTACGCGTTCCTCGATATGGGTCTCGCCGTCGAGCGCGCGGACAACACGGCCCGGCTGCTCGATTCGAAATACCATGTATTGCTTCCCAGGGACGAACATGTCGGCGGTTCCGTCGACTACTACCAGTGGGGTGCCGTTCTGCGCTCGCTGAGCGCTTTCCGCGCCTATCACAAGATCTACTCCGACGTGATCGAGCCGCGCCGGGTGGCGGAGCTGCTGCTGCTGCGGGGCGACATGCCGCGCTCGCTGATGGCGTGTTTCGACCGCATCGCGGGCCAGCTCGAGTCGCTGTGCCAGGGGCGGCCGCAGGAGTGCCAGCGGATCGCCGGCGAGATTCATGCGAGCCTGCGCTTCGGCCGGATCGACGACATTTTCCGCCAGGGGCTGCACGAGTTTCTGACCCGGTTCATCGCGCGCAATGCCGACCTCGGCGCCCAGATCGAGCACGACTTCATGATGCTGCAACGGTCCAGGATCCCCGTTTGATGCGGCTTTCGATCGTCCACCGCACGGCCTACCAGTACGATGCCGCGGTCTCGTTCGGGATCCAGTATTTGCGCCTGACGCCCTACGCCAACGCCTCCCAGCGGGTGATCCGCTGGACCGTCGAGGCGCCGGGGAAGCTGACCCGCTGGACCGATGCGTTCGGCAATTCGTGCGACACGCTGATCTTCGACGATCCGGGCGACCGGATCGAGATCGTCGCCGCGGGCGAGGTGGAGACGAGCGACACCACGGGCGTTCTGCCCGACGAACAGGGCGGCGTCCCGGTGGAGACCTATCTCCGCCCGACGCCGCTTACCGATGCCGACGAGACCGTCGCGGATTTCGCGGCGCCCCACGCCGAGGCCGTGTCGCGCGACCGCCTCGATGGCGCGCACCGGATCGCCACCGCGATCCGCGACCGGATCGACTACCGCGAAGGCGCCACCGACGTACAGTCCTCCGCTTCCGAGGCGCTGCGAAACGGCTACGGCGTCTGCCAGGATCACGCGCACGTCTTCATCGCGGTGTGCCGCGCGCTGCATATCCCGGCACGCTATGTCAGCGGCTATCTCCATGTGGCGGACCGGGACGCGCCGGCGCCCGCGGGCCATGCGTGGGCGGCCGTCTGGATAGAAGGGCTGGGGTGGGTCAGTTTCGATGTCGCCAACCGCACCTGCGGCACCGAGTGCTATGTCGGCACCGCCGTCGGCCTCGATTACGAAAGCGCCTGTCCGATGCGCGGTATCCGCGAAGGCGGAGAGTCGGCGGAACGGTTGAGCGTCTCGGTGGATGTCAGGGAAAAGCGGCGACCCGCATCCTGAACCGGTCCGCATATCGATTTTCCGTCCGGGAGAACACCCAACCGATGACATATTGCGTCGGTATTTTGCTCGATGAAGGGCTTGTGCTTGCCGCCGATACGAGAACGGCGGCCGGCGTCGACCACGTAGCCTCGTTTCGTAAGCTCACCGTCTTCTCCGAACCGGGCGAACGTATGATCGCCCTGATGTCCGCCGGCAACCTCGCGACCTCGCAGTCCGTGGTTTCGGTGGTTAGCGAGCGCCTCGGCACCCGCGAAGGCCAGGACAGCATCTTCGAGTCTTCGAGCATGTTCAACGCCGCGAGGATCGTCGGATCCGTGCTCAGGGAAGTGATGGAAACGGATGCCGAGACGGTGCGCGCATCGGGAGCCGATCCCTGGACGAGCTTTCTCGTCGCGGGCCAGATAACCGGCCGCCCGCCGCGTCTCTTCCAGATCTACGAGGCGGGAAACTTCATCGAGGCAACGCCCGAGACCCCCTTCCTGCAGATCGGCGAGACCAAGTACGGAAAGCCGATCCTCGACCGGGTCGTGCGCTACGGCATGCCGCTGGCCGACGCGGCCAAGGCGGCGTTGATCTCGTTCGATTCGACGATGCGCAGCAACATCTCGGTCGGGCCGCCCATCGATCTCATGGTCTATCGGCGCGACGCGTTCGACGGAGGAACCCGGATCGAGGTAACGGCCGACGACGCCTATCTCCGCAGGATGCGGCAGGCGTTCAGCGACGGGATTACCGCTCTGTTCGAGAGTATCGAAGCGCCGCCGGTCGCCTGAGCCCGGGCCGCGCCGTTGACAATGCCGGCTTCGCGGCTATAGTCCCGCCTTCGCTCAGCGCGGGTCTACTGCACCGTTTCCGCTCAGGTTGCGGAACGCACGATCCGGGCCGGGCTTTCTCTAATCGGTCGGAACGATGTTTGCAGTCGTACGTACAGGCGGGAAGCAATACCGCGTCAGCAAGGACGATGTGATCAAGGTCGAGCGCCTGGAGGGCGAGCCCGGCGCCGCGATCGAGCTGGATCAGGTCCTTATGCTCGACGACGGAAAGGGACCGACCGTCGGAAGCCCCCTCGTGGACGGCGCCCGCGTCGCCGCGACCGTGCTCGACCAGACCCGGGCCGACAAGATCGTCGTCTTCAAGAAGAAGCGCCGCAAGAACTACCGGCGCAAGCACGGCCACCGTCAGCACCAGACGGTGCTTCGCATCACCGATATCCTGTCCGGGGGCTCCGCGACCGGCGCCGATGCGCCCGAAGACAGCAAGGGCGAAGAGGAGAATTCGTAATGGCGCACAAGAAAGCCGGCGGCAGCTCCCGCAACGGCCGCGATTCGGCGGGCCGGAGACTTGGAGTCAAGAAGGCCGGCGGACAGGCGGTGATCCCCGGAAATATCATCATCCGCCAGCGCGGCACCAAGTACCATCCGGGCGAGAATGTCGGCCTCGGCAAGGACCACACGATCTTCGCCACCGCCGCCGGCCGGGTCGCGTTTCGGCGCCGCGCCAACAAGCGGGTCCACGTTTCCGTCGATACCGCCCAATAGCGGCTCCGCGCCAGGGGCGCGGTACTCGGGATGAAATTCCTCGATCGGGCCAAGGTCTACGTCCGCAGCGGCGACGGCGGCAACGGCTGCCTGAGCTTTCGGCGTGAGAAGTTCGTCGCGTTCGGCGGTCCCGACGGCGGCGACGGCGGGCGCGGCGGCGACGTCTGGGCGGAGGCGGTCGAAGGCCTCAACACGCTGATCGACTTCCGCTTCCGCCAGCACCATCGGGCGGGGCGCGGCGGGAACGGGGCCGGACGCAACCGGACCGGCGCCGCCGGCGCGGATGCGGTGCTGCGGGTTCCCGAGGGGACCGAAATCCTCGATTTCGAGACCGGCGACACCATCTGCGACCTGACCGGAACGGGCGAGCGTTTCCTGATCGCGCGCGGCGGCCGGGGCGGCCGCGGCAACGCGCGCTTCAAGTCGGCCACCAACCAGGCGCCGCGCCGCGCGGATCCCGGCGCGCCGGGCGAGGAAGCCACGCTTGTCCTGCAGTTGAAGCTGATCGCCGATGCCGGGCTCGTCGGTCTCCCGAACGCCGGGAAATCCACCATGCTGGCGGCGGTGTCGGGCGCTCGTCCCAAGATCGCCGACTACCCGTTTACCACGTTGGTGCCCGCCCTCGGTGTGGTGGAAATCGATCACGACGCGTTCGTCATGGCCGATATTCCGGGCCTGATCGAGGGGGCGCATGAAGGTTCCGGTCTGGGGGACCGGTTCCTCCGGCATGTCGAGCGCTGTCGGATCCTCGTCCATCTGGTCGACGGGACCGGGGACGACGTGGCGGCCGCGTGGCGAACCGTGCGCGACGAAGTCATGGCCTATGGGAACGACCTGGCCCAAAAGCCGGAGATCGTGGTCCTCAACAAGGCCGATGCGCTGAGCGGAGAAGAGCGCGCCGCCCGGCGTGCCGCGCTTGAGGAAGCGTCGGGCCAAGCCGTGGCGGCGGTCTCGGGGGTCACCGGAGAGGGCGTCGCGGACATTCTGCGGCAGGTCCGTCGCGCCGTGCGCGAGTTCGAGGCCGACGGGGCGTTGTCATGACCGCCGGGCTTTCCGGTGCCAGGCGAATCGTCGTCAAGATCGGCTCGGTGCTGCTGGTCGACGAGAAGCGGGCCGCCGTCCGCCGCGACTGGCTCGATGCGCTGGCCGACGACTTTGCCGCGCTGCGCGGGGCCGGCTCGGAAATCGTCATCGTGTCTTCGGGCGCGATCGCGCTCGGCCGCACCTGGCTCGACCTTCCCGACCGTCCGCTCCGTCTCGAGGAGAAGCAGGCCGCCGCGGCGACCGGGCAGGCGCGCCTGGTGCATGCCTTCCAGGAAGCGCTCGGCCGGCACGGCATCACCGCCGCGCAGATCCTGCTGACGCTCGCCGATACCGAAGCGCGGCGGCGTCACCTCAACGCCCGCTCGACGATCGAGGCGCTGCTGGGGCTCGGGGCCGTACCGGTCATCAACGAGAACGATACCGTGGCGACCGAGGAAATCCGCTTCGGAGACAACGATCGCCTCGCGGCGAGGGTCGCCCAGATGATGAGCGCCGATGCACTGGTATTGCTGTCGGATATCGACGGGCTCTATACCGCCGACCCGCGGCGGGACGCGAATGCCGAGTTCGTGCCGGAGGTCCGCAAGGTCACGCCGGAAATCGAAGCGATGGCGGGGGAGGCGCCGCCCGGCTACAGCTCGGGCGGAATGATCACCAAGCTCGATGCGGCGAAGATCGCGCTCGCGGCAGGGTGCCGCCTGGCTATCGCGGACGGGCGGCGGCTGAATCCGCTCGCGGCCGTCGCGGACGGTGGGCGATGCACCTGGTTCAACCCCGAAACCGGACCGAGGACGGCGCGGAAACGCTGGATCGCCGGTGCGATCGATCCGAGCGGTGCCCTGACCGTCGACGGCGGTGCGGTACGCGCGCTCAAGTCCGGCAAGAGTCTCCTCCCCGCCGGCGTGGTCGCGGTGGAGGGGCGCTTCGACCGGGGGGACGCGGTGCTGGTGCGGGACGAGGCGGGGACGGAAATCGGACGCGGGCTCAGCGCCTACTCCGACGCGGACGCGGCGCGGATCATCGGCCACAAAAGCCGTGAAATCGAGGCGCTGCTGGGATACCGTGGACGCGACGAGATCATCCACCGGGACGATCTCGTCCTCGATTGAAGGGAGGGCAGGGTGGCAACCCAGGACGTTGTCGACCGGGCCGATACCGACGCCCTGATGGAACGTCTGGCGCGCGATGCCAAGGCGGCGGCGCGGGCGCTCGGCGAGCACGGTGCCGGGGACAAGAACCGGGCTCTCCGAGCGGCGGCGCGGCGGATCAGGTCGAGCGAGAACGCGCTGCTCTCGGCCAATGCGGAGGATCTTGCGACCGTCGATAAGACGCGCCTGTCAGAGGCCTTCGTCGACCGGCTCAAGCTGACGCCGGCCCGGATCGAGGCCATGGCGGCGGGAATCGAGGCGGTGGCGGCGCTCGACGACCCCGTCGGCGAGGTAATGGCGGCCTGGGACCGTCCGAACGGACTCCACATAGAACGGGTCCGAGTTCCGCTGGGCGTGATCGGGATCGTCTACGAGTCGCGGCCCAACGTGACGGCGGATGCCGGCGCGCTCTGTCTCAAGTCGGGAAACGCCGCCATCCTTCGCGGCGGATCGGAGAGCTATCGTTCCTCGAAGGCCATCGTCGATTGCCTGCAGGCCGGGCTGGAGGAGGCGGGATTGCCCACGGCGGCGATCCAGACGGTGCCCACGACCGACCGTGCGGCGGTCGGCGCGATGCTGACCATGTCCGACCTGATCGACATCATCGTCCCGCGCGGCGGGAAGTCGCTGATCGAACGGGTCCAGCGCGAGAGCCGGATACCGGTCATCGCTCATCTCGACGGCAACTGCCATGTCTATGTCGAGCGCGGCGCCGATCCCGAGACCGCGCGAAGCGTCGCCTTCAACGCCAAGATGCGAAGACCCGGAATCTGCGGCGCGGCGGAGACGCTGCTCGTCGACCGCGCCGTCGCGCCCGACATCCTGCCGCCGATCCTCGACGACCTCGCCCGGGCCGGATGCGAGTTGCGCGGCTGCGACGAGACGCGGGCGCTCGACGGCCGCGTGGTGCCGGCCGAGGACAGCGACTGGGATACCGAGTATCTCGACGCGATCATCGCGGTGAAGCAGGTCGACGGTCTCGACGATGCCATCGCCCATATCAACACCCACGGTTCGCACCATACCGACGCGATCGTCACCGCCGACGAAGCCGCGGCCGAGCGTTTCCTCGGCGCGGTCGATTCCGCGATCGTCCTTCACAACGCCTCCACCCAGTTCGCCGACGGCGGAGAGTTCGGCATGGGGGCGGAAATCGGCATTTCGACCGGGCGGCTCCACGCGCGGGGGCCGGTCGGGGTAGAACAGCTCACCACCTTCAAATATGTGGTGCGCGGGTCCGGGCAGGTCCGGCCCTGACGCTTTACACGTCGATTCGCCGCGGTCTGGACGCGCCGGGGCTCAGGGTGGGTTTGCTGGGCGGGTCGTTCAATCCCGCCCACGACGGCCATCGCCACATCTCGATTCTGGCGCTCAAGCATCTCAGGCTGGACGAGGTGTGGTGGATGGTCTCGCCGCAGAATCCGCTAAAGCCGACCGCCGGAATGGCCCCTTTCGAGGAGCGTCTGGCGAGTGCCGAAGCGCTCGCCGAGCACCCCGCGATTTCGGTGACCGACATCGAGCTGCGGCTCGGCACGCGCTATACCGCCGACACGCTTGCCGCGCTCGACTTCTGCTTTCCGCGCATGCATTTCGTCTGGATCATGGGCGCGGACAATCTGGTGCAGATCGCGCAATGGAAGAGATGGACCAGGATCTTCAACCTGGTCCCGATCGCCGTGTTCGACCGCGCGCCCTATTCCTTCGACGCGCTGGCCGGAAAGGCGGCGCAGGCATTCTCCAGGTTCAAGTCGCGGCCGCAGGATGCGCACAAGCTGGCGGAGGCGAGGCCGCCCGCGTGGACGTTTTTCCACACCCGGCTGCACCCGGCTTCGGCGACCGAAATCCGCGCGGGAAGGACGCTGGACCGGGCCTCCCGTAACGCGGGCACGGCAGCGGTCCGTCGGTCCGTCGGCTTGACCTAACAGTAGCGCGAATTGCGCCTCCGAGGAGGCGCGTGCTAGCCTTCGATCGCCTCGGAAACGGGCTTCCGAACGGAAGATTGGAGGTAAGACATGGCGCAGCTTGCCGAGCGGAGCCGCCCCGAACCGGCGGAAAGCGAAATCGAGGTCCTTCCGATCGAACCCACGATCGGCGCCGAAATACGCGGCGTCGACCTTTCCCTGCCGCTCTCCGACCCGACCGTCGCCGCCATCCACGACGCGCTGATGGACCGCAAGGTCGTTTTCTTCCGCGACCAGAACATCACGCCCGAACAGCATCTCGCCTTCGGCCGCAGGTTCGGCGAAGTCAGCGTCCACCCCTTCGTTCCGCATCTCGAACACCTTCCCGAAGTCATCGTGCTCGACAACCACAAGGACAACCCGGTGTTCTCGACCGATATCTGGCATTCGGACGAGACGTTCCGCGAAGAGCCCCCGATGGGCTCGATCCTTCGCTGCGTCACTATCCCGCCGGTCGGGGGCGACACGATGTGGGCCGATATGTGCGCGGCTTACGAGGGCCTGAGTGACCGCATGCAGAGCTTCCTCTCGAGCCTCGAAGCGATCCACGACTTCAAGAATTTCCGCCACAAGTTCGACCATATGGAACCGCGCGCCCGCCACGCGAAGCTCGCCGAGATGGAGATCGAGCTCCCCAACCCCGCCCACCCCGTGATCCGCACCCACCCCGTCACCGGACGCAAGGCGGTGTTCGTGAACGAGCAGTTCACCATCGGCATCAAGGACATGCGGAAGGACGAGAGCAGGGCGCTGCTCGAGTTCCTGTTCACCCTGCCGCGTATTCCGGAATATCAGTTCCGGTTCAGGTGGGAGCCGGATTCGATCGTCTTCTGGGACAACCCGTCGACCCAGCACTATGCCGCCAACGACTACTATCCCGTCAGGCGCACCATGCAGCGGGTGACCATCAAGGGCGGCAGGCCGTTCTGACCGACACAACCGCCAACCGACGAATGGGAGGGAACAGATGAGCGTGATGCGCGGAATTGCGGGCGTCGCGGCACTCGCGGTGCTCGGCGCGGTTTCTCCGTTCGGGTCTTCGGGTCCGGCCGAAGCGCAGGAGATCACCCTGCGCGTGCACAATTTCAACTCGCCCAAGGCTATCGCCAACCGCCTCTTCATGCGGCCCTGGGCGAAGGAGATCGAGAAGAAGTCGGGCGGCAAGGTGAAGGTCCAGGTCTTCCCGGCGATGCAGCTCGGCGGCAAGCCATCGGATCTTTACGGCCAGGCGCGGGACGGGGTGGTCGATATCGTCTGGACGCTTCCCGGCTACTCGCCCGGCCGCTTTCCGTTGACCGAGGTGTTCGAGCTGCCCTTCGTCGCCGGCGACGCGGTGGCGACCAGCCAGGCGTTGACCGAGTTCCACGGCAAGTGGATGAAGGACGAGTACAAGGACACGCAACCTCTCGTGTTCCATGCCACGGCTCGGGGTCACATCCACACCGCGAAGAAGCCCATCCGGAAGCTCGAGGACCTGAAGGGCATGAAGATGCGCGCGCCTTCGCGGGCGAGCGCCGCGATGCTGAGAGCGCTCGGCACGGTCCCGGTCGGCATGCCGATTCCCAAGGTGTACGAGGCGTTGTCGCGGGGCGTGGTGGAGGGAACCTGGATTCCCTGGACCATCATGCGTCCGTTCCGTCTTCACGAGGTGACCAAGTATCACACCGAGGTCGCGCTCTCCTGCGCGCTCTTCCTGATGACGATGAACAAGAAGCGATACGACGGGCTGCCGGCCGACATCCGCAAGATCGTCGACGACAGTACGGGAATGGCGCTCGCCAGGCGGCTCGGCCGGATGTGGCAGGACGATGAGAAGCCCGGACGCGCGCTCGCGGTCAAGCGGGGAGACCAGATCCTGGCCCTCAGCGACGCCGAGCGCGAGCGCTGGAGGAAGATCACCCAGAAGGTCGTCGACGCCTGGATCGAGAAGGTCTCCAAGAAAGGACATGACGGCAAGGCGCTGGTCGCCGACGCGAAGCGGCTGGTCGCCAAGTACAGCAAGTAGGACCGAGGCTCCGGCGGGTGATCGCCGATCGCGGGGAAGCCGGGCCGGGAGGTCCGGCTTCCGGGGTCCCGGACTCCCGGCTCGGCGCATGGGTAGAAGGCGTGAGCCGCGCCGCCGCGCTGGCCGGCGGGCTGCTGCTGATCGGGGTCATGGCGATGACCGTGATCAGCGTGATCGGGCGCTATGCGTTCAATGCGCCGATTCCGGGCGATTACGAGATCGCCGAGCTCGTCTGCGGCGTCGCGGTGTTCGCCTTTTTCCCGTACTGCCACATGCGGAACGCCAATATCGTCGTCGAGTTTTTTACCGCCCCGTTGTCGGCGCGGCGCAAGACGATGCTGGACACGGCGCACAATTTCGCCTTCACCGCGGTCGCCGCGCTGATCGCCTGGCGGCTTTTGGTGGGCGGCCTGCACAAGCTCGCCGATGAAGAGACCACCCTGTTCCTCGACATCCCGATCCACTGGGGCTACTTCCCGGCGCTCGTGGGTGCGGTGCTGCTTACCGTGGTCTGCGCCTGGGTGCTCTACCGTCATATCCGCGCGCTCGCCCGATGAGCAATATCGAGTTCGGCGCGCTCCTGTTCGGTGTCTGCCTGGTCCTGATCGCATTCCGGATGCCCGTGGGTGTCGCGATGTTCGTGGTGGGCGGGTTCGGTTTCGTCTCGCTCGCCGGGTGGTCCGCGTTTCTCAACCTTCTCAATACGGGGCCGTTCGGGCGGGTTTCGAGCTACACGCTCTCGGTGTTGCCGCTGTTCCTGTTGATGGGGCAATTCGCCACCCAGGCCGGGCTGAGCCGCTCGCTGTTCGAGGCGGCCCGCGCCTGGGTCGGACACCGGCGCGGAGGGCTCGCCATTTCGACGATCTGCGGATGCGCGGCGTTCGGCGCGATCTGCGGCTCGTCGATCGCGACGGGGGCGACGATGGCTTCGGTGGCCCTGCCCGAGATGAAGCGCTACGGCTACTCCGGCGCGCTGGCGACCGGCACGCTCGCCGCCGGCGGCACGCTAGGCATTCTGATTCCGCCCTCGGTGATCCTGGTGATCTACGCGATCATCACCGAGCAGTCGGTAGGCAAACTGTTCCTGGCGGCATTGATCCCGGGCATCATCGCGACCGTCGGCTATTCGGCCGCAATCGCCTGCTATGTCCGGCTGAACCCGGAAGCGGGCCCGGTCGCGCCGTCCGTCCCGTTACGCGAGAGGGTGCGGAGTCTCGGCGCGGTATGGCCGGTCGCGGCGATTTTTCTCCTCGTCATCGGCGGCATCTATCTCGGCGTGTTCACCCCTACCGAGGGCGCGGCGATCGGCGCCGCGGCGACCGGGCTGGTGGCCATCGTTTTCGGCCGGCTGAGCTGGGAGAGCTTCGTCTCCAGCCTGCTGGAGACGGCGCAGGCCACCGCGATGATCTTCATCATTCTGATCAGCGCCGAGATCTATAACGGGTTTCTCGCGCTGTCCCAGATACCGGTGGAGCTCGCCGACCTGCTCGGGGAATCGGGCCTTTCGCCGATGTCCATCCTGGTCGGGATTCTCCTGGTCTATCTCGTGCTGGGCTGCGTGATGGACAGTCTGGCGATGATCCTGCTTACGGTGCCGGTGTTCTTCCCGCTGGTGACGGGGCTCGATTTCGGCTTCACCGAGGAAGAGATCGCAATCTGGTTCGGGATCCTCGCGTTGATCGTCGTCGAGGTCGGACTGATCACTCCGCCGATCGGCCTAAATGTCTACGTGATCAATTCGCTCGCCGACGGCGTCCCGCTCGGCGACTCGTTCCGGGGCATCGTGCCGTTCCTGCTGAGCGACTTCGTCAGGGTCGCGATCATCCTGGCGGTCCCGGCGACCTGCCTGTGGCTGCCCGGGCTGGTCTGAACCGCGACCGCCCGATCGCGACGCGGGTCGGCGCCCATGTCGGCGCCCATTGCGGTTTCGCGCGGTGGCCCCTATTCTTCTCTTGCGGCCGCAAGAAAGCGGACCGCGCGTCCCAGAGGGGCAGATTGAGGGTCGAGGAAGTCCACAGGTTGGTGGAAATAGAGCCGCCGGCACGGAACTTCTCCCACACGCGAATTCGGCAGGATTCGGCGATAGGCCGGTGCGTCCGACACGATCCGGGGCCGCCGCTCGCCGCGACGGAGCGCGGGCCGGTGACGGCCCGGCATCGCCGAGACAGGAGCGCACCATAGCGACCGAAGAACCGGCCAACCCGGACGCTACCTCCCTGATCGACGTCATTCTGACGTGTCTGGAGGATCTAAAGGCGATCGATGTCGCGAATATCGACCTGACAGGCAAGTCGTCGATCGCCGACAATATGGTCGTTGCCACCGGCACTTCGAGCCGGCAGGTCTCATCTCTCGCGGAACGTCTGCTGCATCGCCTGAAAGACCGGGGGCTGGTCGGGCTGAAGCCCGAAGGTCTGCGCCAGGGGGACTGGGTGTTGATCGACGCCGGCGACGTCATCGTTCACCTGTTCCGCCCCGAGATTCGCGAGTTCTACAATATCGAGAAGATGTGGGGCGTGGCGTCGGAGTCCGGGGGCCGATCGTCGGGTGCCGGCGGTTGATCCGTCGCGGGGACGCGTCCGATGCGGCTCATCATCGCCTCCGTCGGACGATTCAGGGACGGCCCGGAACGCACGCTGTTCGACAGCTACCGCCGCCGCATCCGCTGGGACGTGGAGTTGCGGGAAGTCGAGGCGAAGGGGCGGCGCGCGCGCGCCGAAACGATTCGCCGCGAGGCCGATCTGTTGGCCTCTCGTATTCCGGCCGGCGCCCATGTGATCGCGCTCGACGGGTCGGGCAAGGCGCTGTCGAGCGAGAGATTTGCGCGGCACCTGGGCGACATGCGGGACAGCGGCCGGCGCGAGGTCGTATTCCTGATCGGAGGAGCCGAAGGCCTTTCCTCCCGCCTGGTCTCGGATGCGGATCTTGTGCTCGCCTTCGGGGCGGCAACCTGGCCGCATCTTCTGGTCCGCGCGATGCTGATCGAACAGATCTTCCGCGCCCAGGAAATCCTCGCGGGGCATCCGTACCATCGCGGCGGCAAGGGCGGGTGACCGCCGGACGGATGGCTCGCCTGGCCCGTATCTTCGGGTTGGCGGCGGCGCTGGCTTCGCTTTTCGCGGTATCCGCGGCGGCGGAGACGATTCCGGCCGGAGACCCGCTGGAACGGGCCAAGCGGGCGCTCGAGCGCGCGATGGCGAACCCCGCCGCGCCCGAACACGAGGCGGAGGCCGAACAGCGGGCGTTGAGCGCCCTGAGGCAGCAACTGGTGACGGTTGCCGCTTCCATACTCGAACTCGAAGCCCGACTTATAGACCTGGAAGAGGTGATCCCCGGGCTGGAAGCCCGGGAGCGCGCCGCCGCGAAGGTCTTGGCGGAACGGCGCGACGACCTGCCGCGGCTGCTGTCCGCGTTGCACAGGCTCGCACGCCGTCCCGAGGTTCCCTTCCCGGCCGCGTCGGGCGATCCCGACGACATTCTTCACGGACGCATTCTTCTGAAGGCGACGATGCCCGCGCTGGAACGGGAAGCGCGCGCTCTGGCGGAGAATTTGCGCAAGCACGCCTCGCTCCGGAACCGGATCGCAAGGCAACGCAGCCTTCGCGGCCGGGCAATCCGGAGACTCGACGAGGAACGGCGCGTGCTTGCCGCCCTCATCGAGATTCGCTCCGAGCGGCTTCGGAGGCTCGGCGGGCCAGGCGCGGATCCGTGGGACGGGTCTGGGGATCCGGTTAGCCGGATCGAGAGTATCGAGGAGCTGATCGACCGCCTCGCGCACGCGAGGGAGAGGACGCGGCTGCGGCCCGGGGACATGGCGGGAATTTCGCCGCCGGGCGCGGGTCCCGACGCCACGATCGCCGCGACCGGCAAGGGTTCGCTGGACGATGTATCCCGGATGCCCGCCGCCGGCCCCGTCGTCGGCCGGTTCGGGAAGCCCGTCGGGAACGGCTGGACCTCCCGGGGCAGCGCGATCGGGACCCGCTCCGGGGGCCAGGTGGTGGCGCCCCGTTCCGGAAAGGTGGTGTTCGCCGAGC
Source organism: Defluviicoccus sp. (assembly GCA_022823775.1). Lineage (GTDB taxonomy): Bacteria > Pseudomonadota > Alphaproteobacteria > MPNO01 > MPNO01 > MPNO01. The sequence goes on from JAJEHI010000135.1 coordinate 36,728, forward strand.
CGTTCCTCGACTACGGCGAACTCTTGATAATCGACCACGGCGGGGGATATCATATGCTGCTGGCGGGCCTCGAACGAGTGGACGCTCGCGTCGGCGATGAGGTGGTTTCCGGAGAGCCCATCGGACTCATGGGGTCGGGCTCCGGAACGCCGCATCGCCTCTACATCGAACTGCGCCGCGGCGGCCGGCCTGTCGACCCGTTGCCCTGGCTGACGGAAAACAGCGACAAGGTGGGCGGATGATGCGAGCCTCGACATTGGCAGCGGCTGCTGCCGTTCTTCTACTGACCGCCCCGGTTCCGGCCGCCGCGCAGTCGAACACGACGGATACCTACCGCCTTCTCAACCTGTTCGGCGACGTCTTCGAGCGGGTGCGCGCCGATTATGTCGAGGATGTCAGCGACGAGGAGCTGATCGAATCCGCGATCAACGGCATGCTGACCTCGCTCGATCCGCATTCGAGCTATCTCAACGCCAAGAATTTCCGCGAGATGCAGGTCCAGAGCCGGGGCGAGATCGGCGGGCTCGGGATCGAGGTGACGATGGAAAACGGCCTCGTCAAGGTGGTTTCGCCGATCGACGACACGCCTGCCTATCGCGCCGGCCTGAAGTCCGGCGACCTGATCACTCATCTCGACAGCGAAGCGGTCCTCGGGCTCACCCTGTCCGAGGCGGTCGAGCGGATGCGCGGCCCGCCCGACACCGACATCATGCTCACGGTCCGGCGCGCCGACCGCGAGCCCTTCGACGTCACGATCACCCGCGCCGTCATCAAGATTCAGTCCGTGCGATCCCGCGCCGAGGGCGATATCGGCTATGTCCGGATCATTTCGTTCAGCGAGCAGACCCTGGGCGGGGTCGAACGCGCGATGACGAAGCTTCGCGCCGAGATCGGCGGAGGGCTGACGGGGCTGGTTCTCGATCTCCGCAACAATCCCGGCGGGTTGCTGGAACAATCGATCAAGGTGGTCGATTTCTTCCTCGACCGCGGCGAGATCGTATCCACCCGTTCGCGCCGTCCCGACGACGCGCAGCGCTTCAACGCCAAGCCCGGGGACGACGCCGACGGCCTGCCCATCGTGGTGCTGATCAACGGCGGGTCGGCCTCGGCCTCCGAAATCGTCGCCGGCGCGTTGCAGGATCACCGCCGCGCCATCGTCATGGGCACGCGCTCCTTCGGAAAGGGTTCGGTGCAGACGATAGTTCCGCTGGAAGGGCACGGCGCGATCCGGCTGACCACGGCGCAGTATTACACCCCGTCCGGTCGTTCGATTCAGGCCAAGGGCATCGAACCGGACATCGTGGTGGAGCAGGCCCGGGTCGAGGTCATCGACGAAGACGGAAGGCGGCGCGAGGGCGATCTCCGCGGCGCGTTGCGCAATCCGAACGAACAGGGTCGGACGGACGAACGCGGGGGCGAAGCGGCGAAGGCCGAGGAAGAAACCGACGGGCGGCCGCAGGATTACCAGCTTTCGCGGGCCCTCGACCTGCTGCGCGGCCTCGCTCTGTTCGACAACAAGGCCACGAACTGAGAACATGGCGGCGTCGGCGGATGGCCGGGGCCACGCCCCCGCCCGACGGGTACAGACCCTGCGCCGGGATCGTCCTGTTCAACCGTAACGGCCGGGTCTTCGCGGGTCGCCGGAGCGATACCCGGCCCCCCGCCTGGCAATTTCCGCAGGGCGGGATCCGCCGGGACGAGGCGCCGGAGGCGGCCGCCCTCAGGGAGCTGGCCGAGGAGACCGGCACCGACCGGGCCGTCATCGTCCAGGCCATGGAGGGCTGGCTGACCTACGATCTGCCGGGCGATCTGCGGGCGCGGATGTGGGGCGGGCGCTACCGCGGGCAGGCGCAGAAATGGTTTCTCGCGGGCTTCACCGGCGAAGACGGGGATATCGATATCCGGGCTGGCGACCCGCCGGAATTCGACGCCTGGCGATGGATGGAGCTGTCCGAGGTGGCCGCGCAGATCGTGCCGTTCAAGCGCGAGGTCTATGGCGCGCTCGTCGCCGCGTTCTCGGACCGCATCGTACGCGAAACCGCCTCGGGATCTAATGCGCCCCGCGCGCCAGCATCGACATCCTGAACTTCAAGAGCACCCAGAACACGGCCGCCGCGGGCTTCGAAATCCAGCGCCGCGTTTTGATCCCGACGGCGTGGCACACCATGTCCACGCTGCGCTCGAGAATCCCCGGCGTGCAGCACGACAGCGCGCGATTGCCGTAGGCGCCGCTGTTGCGCCGCCTGTCATAGGGCCGGTCGCCTCCGTTCGCGGCGTAATAGGCATAGGCGAGCTCGTCGTCCTCGGTCTCCCCGATTCGCGACACCGCCACGCGGAAACGGCTCCAGAATCCCAGCGCCTCGCGGTCCAGATAGCGCTTCATGTGCGTGTGAAAGAGACAGTAGTGGGCGAACTCATCCTCCGCGATCCGGCGGCAGATCTCCTTCAGTACCGGCTCGTCGGTCGCCTCCGCGAGCGCGCTGTAATAGGTGTTCGTCCCGGTCTCGACCATGCAGCGCGCGACCAATTCCCCGCTGCGGCTGCCGCGTACGGAATCGCTCGCGCCCAGCGGGAGCCTGAAGCCCTCGCGGAAACGCGCGAAACTGCTCTCGAAGTCGAACTCCGGGTCGGCCATCCTGGCCCAGCGGCCGAGCGCGACGCCGTGCTGGACCTCTTCCTCGGCCCAGCCGTCGACCGCGACCTTCATACGCGGATCGTCGTGAAAGACGCCGTTCAGATAAGCCCGATAGTCCTCGGCGTTGTACTCGACAAGGCTTGCCGCCTTGACGATCGGAACAATGTCCGGATCGACCCGGCCCGGGTCGAATTCATCCCAAGGAATATCGGCAAGGGTCCATCCTGCCATCCCGACACCCCTCCTGATGTTACTCGCCTTCTGTAGACATCCAATAGCTAGGAAATCATCCCGAATCTCGATATGTCAAGCCGACAGCCCGGCATCGACCGGTTCCGCGGGCCTGGCGGCGGTTCGAAAGGGGCTTACAAAGATGAGTTGACGGGCCGGAGACCCGCGGCATTTCTTCCGTCATGCCCAGAATAAGTCCACTGCTGTCCGGTTTAGACTCAGATGCCGATTCCGCCCCCACGTCGTCATGGCCGGACTCGTTCCGGGGGCCAGCCATGACGATACGGGGCGGTGGCGGAGGTCGCCCGCACCGCCCGCGCGTGTCCCAGGCTGTCGCCCCGGCCTTGTGCCGGGGTCCAGAGCAACCGGGCCGACGCCCGGGCCTGTGATCCTGGACCCCGGCGCAAGGCCGGGGCGACAAGGGGGGGCCGAGCGGCAGTGGGGAACGACAACGGGAAGTGCGGGCGTGCCGCGACCCGTGTCCCGATCCGGTCGATGGGTCGGAAAGCCGCCTGAACCAACGGCTTGAACCCGACCCAGCCTGCTAAACCGGACGGCAGTGGAACAAGTCCGGGCACGACGGTGCGGGATGGCGCGCTCGAGCCTTCTTTGTAGGCCCGGTTCGAAAGAAAGCGAACTTGTCGAAGGAAGATGGCGCGCGGGTGCGGTCGTGCCATCAGGCGCGGGTACTTGCGATCGCCGTGCGCAGCGCCTCGGCGGCGGCCAGCCGTTTGCGGGCTTCCCGGGCGGCCCCTTCATCGGCGGCGCGCTCGAGCGCTTCCCCCGCCTCGGCGACGCGGCGGTCGGCGTCCGCCTCGTCCGCGTCCTCGAGGGGAACCGCGTCTTCCGCCAGAACGGTGCAGCGCTCCGGCTGGACTTCCGCGACCCCGCCCGCGACGAACACGCGCCGGTCCACCACGCCGTCCCGCCAGATCGATATGACGCCCGGCCGCACCGTGGAAATCATCGGCGCGTGACCCGGCAGAACGCCGAAATCGCCCTCGCTGCCGGGCACGACGACCATCTCGACAGGGACGGAAAGCAGCAACCTTTCGGGCGAGACCAGCTCGAATTCGACGGTGTCGGCCATTACATGCGATCCCGGCTTCGCGCGTTCCGGTCAGGCGGCCTCGGCGGCCATGCGCTTCGCCTTGTCGACGGCGCTCTCGATGGTGGACACCATGTAGAAGGCGGCCTCCGGCAGGTCGTCGTATTCGCCCTCGCACAGCCCCTTGAAGCCCTTGATGGTGTCCTCGATCCCGACGAACACCCCGGGTGTGCCGGTGAAGACCTCGGCGACATGGAACGGCTGGGAGAGGAAGCGCTGGATCTTGCGCGCGCGCGCGACGATGAGCTTGTCCTCTTCCGAAAGCTCCTCCATGCCGAGAATGGCGATGATGTCCTGCAGCGACTTGTAGGTCTGGAGGATGCGCTGGACCTCGCGCGCCACGCCATAATGTTCCTCCCCCACCACGCGCGGTTCGAGAATGCGCGAGGTCGAATCGAGCGGATCCACCGCCGGGTAGATGCCGAGCTCGGCGATCTGGCGCGACAGCACGGTCGTCGCGTCGAGATGCGAGAACGAGGTCGCCGGCGCCGGATCGGTGAGGTCGTCGGCCGGGACGTAGATCGCCTGGACCGAGGTAATCGAGCCCTTGTTGGTGGTCGTGATGCGCTCCTGCAGCGTACCCATGTCGGTGGCGAGAGTCGGCTGGTAGCCGACCGCCGAGGGAATTCGCCCCAGGAGCGCCGAGACTTCGGAGCCCGCCTGCGTGAAGCGGAAAATGTTGTCGACGAAGAACAGCACGTCCTGGCCTTCCTCGTCGCGGAAATATTCCGCCAGGGTCAGCCCGGTCAGCCCGACCCGCGCCCGCGCCCCCGGGGGCTCGTTCATCTGGCCGTAGACAAGGGCCGCCTTCGACTCTCCGTCGGGCTGGATCACGCCCGACTCGATCATCTCGTGATAGAGGTCGTTCCCCTCCCGGGTGCGCTCGCCCACGCCGGCGAACACCGAATAGCCGCCATGCGCCTTGGCGATGTTGTTGATCAATTCCATGATGATGACGGTCTTGCCGACGCCGGCGCCGCCGAACAGCCCGATCTTGCCGCCCTTGGCGTAGGGGGCGAGGAGGTCCACCACCTTGATGCCGGTTTCGAGAATCTCGGCTTCCGTCGACTGGTCGACGAAGGCGGGGGCCTCGCGGTGGATCGGATAGGCTTTGTTGGAGCTGACCGCCCCGCGCTCGTCCACCGGGTCGCCCACGACATTGAGGATGCGGCCCAGCGTGTCCGGCCCGACCGGGACCGTGATCGGACCTCCGGTGTCGCGGACGTCCTGGCCGCGGACCAGCCCGTCCGTGGTGTCCATGGCGACCGTCCGGACCATGTTCTCGCCCAGATGCTGCGCCACTTCGAGGACCAGGCGGGTGCCCTTGTTGTCGCAGTGGAGCGCGTTGAGGATGCCCGGCAGCGCGCCGTCGAACTGAACGTCGACCACGGCGCCCATCACCTGGGTGATGCGTCCCGATTCGCCCGTCGTTGCCATCTCTCTTCCTCTTTGACTGGATCCGGCGCCTAGACCGCTTCGGCGCCGGAGATGATCTCGATAAGCTCGCTGGTGATGGCGGCCTGGCGCGACCTGTTGTAGTCGAGCGTAAGCCGGTCGATCATGTCGCCCGCGTTGCGGGTGGCGTTGTCCATCGCCGCCATCCGCGCCCCCTGTTCCGAGGCCGCGTTTTCGAGCAATGCCCGGTAGACCTGGACCGAAAGGTTCAGCGGCAACAGCGTTTCCAGTATCTCGCCTTCCTCGGGCTCGAACTCGTAGACCGCCTTCGCGCCGCCGGAGTCAGCTTCCGCTTCTTCGTCTCCGCCCTCGGGCGGGCCGAAGGGAATGAGTTGCTGGACCGTAACGATCTGCGTGATCACCGACCGGAACCGGTTGTAGACCACCGTGCAAGTGTCGAAACCGTCCTCGTCGTAGAGCGCGAGCAGGCGGTTCGCGATGGCCTGGGCATCGTCGAAGCCGAGCCGCGGGCGGCCGACATCGTCGATCGTGTCGACGATCAGGCTCCCGTAGTCGCGGACCAGCTGGCTGCGGCCCTTGCGGCCCACGCAGAGGATCCTGACGGTCTTGCCGGCGGCGGTCAGTTCGCGGATCGACCGCCGGGCCTCCCTCACGATCGACGAGTTGAACCCGCCGCAAAGGCCGCGGTCGGAGGTCGCGACCACCAGCAGGTGGACGTCGTCCTTGCCGGTTCCGGCAAGAAGCCGCGGCGCGCCCTCGCTGCCGCCGAGACTCGCCGCCACCGAGCCCAGCATGCGCTCCATGCGCTCGGCGTAGGGCCTCGCCGCCTCGGCCTGTTCCTGCGCCCGGCGAAGCTTGGCCGCCGCGACCATCTTCATCGCGGACGTGATCTTCTGCGTCGACTTGACGCTGTTGATCCGCGTGCGGAGGTCCTTGAGACTGGGCATGGGGTCGGGTTCCGCGCGAGGTAGCTAGGCGGCGAACGTCGCCGCGTAGGAATCCAGCGCGTCGGTGAGCTTCTGCCTGAGCTCGTCGGTCAGCTCCTGGCTCTCGCGGATGCCGTCGAGGATGTCCGCGTGGTTCGCCTTCACGCCGGCGAGGAAGCCGTGCTCGAAGCGCTGCACCGATTCGAGCGGGAACCTGTCGAGATATCCGTTGACCCCGGCGAAGATAACCACCACCTGCTCCTCCACCGGGAGCGGCGCGAACTGAGGTTGCTTGAGGAGTTCCGTGAGGCGTGAGCCGCGGTTGAGGAGCTGCTGGGTCGAGGCATCGAGGTCCGAGGCGAACTGGGCGAAGGCCGCCATCTCGCGATACTGCGCCAGCTCCAGCTTGATCGAACCGGCGACCTGCTTCATCGCCTTGATCTGCGCCGCCGAGCCCACCCGGCTCACCGACAGCCCCACGTTCACCGCCGGCCGGATGCCGGAATAGAAGAGGTCGGTCTCCAGAAAGATCTGCCCGTCGGTGATCGAGATGACGTTGGTCGGGATATAGGCCGACACGTCGCCGGCCTGCGTCTCGATCACCGGAAGGGCGGTGAGCGAGCCCGCGCCGTTTTCCTCGTTCATCTTCGCCGCGCGCTCCAGCAGGCGCGAATGCAGATAGAACACGTCGCCGGGGAAGGCTTCGCGGCCCGGCGGGCGGCGCAGAAGCAGGGACATCTGGCGGTACGCGACGGCCTGCTTGGAGAGATCGTCGTAGATCATCAGCGCGTGCATGCCGTTGTCGCGGAAATATTCGCCCATCGTGCAGCCGGCATAAGGGGCGAGGAACTGGAGCGGCGCCGGTTCGGAGGCCGTCGCGGCGACGACGATGCTGTATTCGAGCGCGCCGTTTTCCTCCAGCTGCTTGACGATCTGGGCGACGGTCGAGCGCTTCTGACCGATGGCGACGTAGACGCAGTAGAGTTTCTTCGATTCGTCGTCGCCGGCGTTGATTTCGCGCTGGTTGATGATAGTGTCGATGGCCACCGCCGTCTTGCCGGTCTGCCGGTCGCCGATGATCAGCTCGCGCTGTCCGCGGCCGATCGGGATCAGGCTGTCGATCGCCTTGAGCCCGGTCTGCACCGGCTCGTGCACCGACCGGCGCGGGATGATGCCCGGCGCCTTGACCTCGACCAGGCGGCGCTCGTCGCTCTCGATCGGCCCCTTGCCGTCGATCGGGTTGCCGAGCGCATCGACGACGCGCCCCAACAGCCCCTTGCCGACCGGCACGTCGACGATCGCCCCGGTGCGCTTGACGGTGTCGCCTTCCTTGATGTTGCTGTCGTCGCCGAAGATCACGACGCCGACATTGTCGCTTTCGAGGTTGAGCGCCATCCCGCGGACGCCGCCCGGAAACTCGACCATCTCTCCCGCCTGGACGCGGTCGAGGCCGTAGACGCGCGCGATGCCGTCGCCCACCGACAGCACCTGGCCCACTTCGGCGACCTCGGCCTCGGTTCCGAAATTGGCGATCTGGTCCTTGAGGATGGCGGAGATCTCTGCGGCGCGGAGGTCCATCACGCGGCCCCTTTCATCGATATCTGCAGCTTGTCGAGCTTGGTCCTGAGCGAGGAATCGACCATGCGCGAGCCGACCTTGACGACCAGCCCGCCGAGAATGCCCGGATCGACACGGGCGTCGATCGACACGTTGGCGCCGACCGAGCGCATCAGCGCGCTCTCGAGGGCGGAACGCTGGGAGTCGCTGAGCGGCCGGGCCGAGGTCACCTCCGCCGTCATCTCGCCCCGTCGTTCGGCCAGCAGTGCGCCGTAGACTTCGATCATGCCGGGCAGGGCGAACAGCCTCCGGTTGCGCGCGACGACGTTGACGAAGCGGCGCGTGAGGTCGCCGATGCCCGCGCGTTCCATCACGGCGTCGACCGCCGCCGCCTGCTCGTCCCGACCCACCACCGGGCTGGTCAGGACCCGCGCGAGGTCGGGCGCCTCGCGGATCATCGTCCGCAGGCCGGTCAGGTCGCCCCGGACCTCGTCGAGCGCATCCTGCTCATCGGCGAGTTCGAACAGGGCATGGGCGTATCGGCCGGGAAGGCCGGACACGTCTATCGGTGTTGCGGACACGTATATCTAACCCCGACCGTATCGACGGCAACTCTTTGAAAGACAACGCATTTCGGTTATCGAGGCACCCGGCCCGGACGCCCGTTTTCGAAGGCAGCGCTTGGTATCACACCCGATAAGAGCTTGCAACCCGGCGGCTAGCCGCCGGCGGTCGCGTACTGGATGTCGCCGCGCGTCGCCCAGCCGGTGAGGCGGCTGTCGAGAACCGCGAAGATCGCGTACATGCCGATCGCCATGGCGGCGATGACGATCAACCCCGCGATCATCAGCGACATGTTGAAGTTCGAGCTCGCGACCAGCATCAGGTGCCCGATCCCGTCGCCGCCCGCCACGGTCTCGGCGATGACGGCGCCGACGAAGGCGAGCGTGATCGCGATCTTCAGCGAGGCGAAGAGATAGGGCAGCGAGCGCGGGATGCCCACCTTGATCACGATGTCGCGCTCATGCGCGCCGAGCGCGCGCAGCACGTCGCGCAGCTCCGGTTCGATGGTCGCGAGCGCGACCGCCACGTTCACCACGATCGGGAAGAAGCAGAGGATGAAGGCGGTGATCGTCGCCGTCGTCAGGCCGATGCCGAACCAGACCATCAGGATCGGCACCACCGCCACCTTGGGGATGCTGTTGAAGGCGACGAGCAGGGGGTACAGCGCCGCGTAGACCGGCTTGGAAATGCCGATGAAAACGCCGAGTACGATGCCGAATACGACCGCGATGCCAAAGCCCAGCAGCGTCGCGATCAGGGTCGGGACCGCGTTGTGCCAAAGCGCCACGCGGAACTCCCAGATCGCGTAGAACGACGAGCTCGCTGTCGGCAGCACCACCGCGGGCACGTCGAACAGGCGCACGCCGATTTCCCAGATGACGATGCACGCCAGCGTTACCAGCCAGGGCGACAGCCGTTCGACGGTCTTGCTACTCATCGTCGGATCTCGCGATGTTTATGTGATGGCGGAGCTCCTGGACGAGCTCCACGGTCTCGCGCCGGTACATGTGCTCGAGCGTGCGCGGGCGTTCCATCTCGATGTCCCGTTCGAGAATCATCCGCCCCGGCCGCGCGCTCATCACGAACACCTTGTCCGCGAGATATACCGCTTCCCGCAGGTCGTGGGTGACCAGCATCACGGTGCATTTGCGATTCATGTAGAGGGTCTGGAGCACGTCCCAGAGCTCTTCGCGGGTGAACGCGTCGAGCGCGCCGAACGGCTCGTCGAGCAGCAGCAGATCGGGCTCGTGCACCAGGGCGCGGCACAGCTGGGCGCGCTGCTGCATCCCGCCGGACAGCTGCCATGGCGCGCGGTCCCCGAACCCTTCCAGGCCCACCGTCGCCAGCAGCTCGTCCGCCAGCGCCTCGTATTTCGCCTTTTCCCTGCGGAACTGCTGGCGGTGCGGCTCGACGATCTCGAGTGGGAGAAGCACGTTTTCCCGGGTCGAGCGCCACGGCAGCAGGGTCGCGTTCTGGAACGCCATGCCGACGATCTTGAGCGGCCGGTCGACGACCTGCCCGGCGACGGAGACACGGCCCTTGTTGGCCCGGATCAGCCCCGCGACCACCTTGAGCAGGGTCGACTTGCCGCAGCCGCTCGGCCCCACCAGCGCGATGAAGTCGCCCCGTTCCATCGTCACGCTGGCGCCCTGGAGCGCCAGCGTTCCGGAATCGTCCTCATCGCCCGCGCTGTTGCGGTAGATGAGGTCGACCTCGTCGATTTCGATGAAAGCCATCGATCGCCTGAACGAAAGGGAAGGGGCGGGCGCGCGGCCCGCCCCTGCGACCCTATTTGTGGATGAAGCGTTCGGACTGCGGCGGCAAGAAGCCGTCGAGCCACATGTCGGCGGCTTTCGGCGGCTCCTTGATGCCATAGGCGTCCGCCGCCTGGTCGATCGAGCGCTGGAGTCTGGCCATGTCGATCCCGCCATAGCCGTTCTTGCGCACGTTCGGCGTCAGCACGCAGCACTTGATGCCGAGCCTCAGCCGGTCGGCCTCGACCGCCTCGTTGAGCAGCGGCTCGAACTTCTTGGCGGACGAAAGCGCCAGCTTGGGCTTCTGCACCATGTCGCGGGTCGCCTTGATCGTCGCGCGGACGAAACCGCGCACCGCGTCGGCGTTCTTGGCGAGGAAATCGGGCCGCACCGCGACGCCGTTGGCATAGGACTCCATGCCGTAGTCGCCGTACATGAAGAAGGTGACCTCGTCTTCCTTGATACCGGCCGCCTTGAGGTTGAGCATCGAGGAGAACACGTGCCCCGAGATCGCGTCGACCTGGCCCTTGATGAGCATCGGCTCGCGCAGGCGCGGGTCCATGTTCTTCTTCTTCACCGCGTTGGGGTCTATGCCGATGGCCTTGGCGAAGGCGGGGAACAGCTTGTAGCTGGCGTCGAACACCGGAGCGCCAAGCGTTTTGCCGACGAGCTGCTTGGGATGCGTGATGCCCGACTTCTTCAGCACGAAGATGGAGAAGGGGGGCTGCTCATACATCATCATCACGCTCTTGATCTCGTTGCCCTTGTTCTGGGCGTTGTACTGGATCAAGGCGTTGATGTCGGCGAGGCCGATGTCGTGGGTTCCGCTGACGAGCTTCTTGACCGCGTCGGCCGAGCCGCGGCCGGCGTCGATCTTCACGTCCAGGCCTTCGGCCTTGTAGTAGCCCTCGTACTGGGCGATGAAAATCAGCCCGTGAGTCGACTGCGGAATCCAGTCGAGCGTGAGCCGGATCTTGGTCGCCGCCGATGCGCCGAAGCTCCCGACCGCGATCGCGGCGGAAACCGCGGCCGCGAGCGCGACCGAGCTGAGCTTGCGTGTCATCTGTTTCCTCTCCCCTTATGGGCTGGCACGAACAGAGAGATTACCGCCCTTTCGCGCAAAAACGAACCGCTCCGGAACGCGCGGACGCACATTCCGGCGCGAAGCGGCTACCTTCCGTCACGGGAACATTACAGCAGCGGACCGCCGGATGAACACCGCCCGGGCGATGCTTTTTTCGTTGCGCCGCGCTGCGCGTGCCGCGCCGCCGCTTCGCTTCAGCCGGCGAGCCGGGAGGCGCCGCCATGCGCCGCGGACCAGGCGACCGGATCGTTCATGAACCGTTCCACCTCGTCGAGCGTCGCGGCGTCGAAATAGGCGTGCTTCTTGCACACCGCGAGCACGTCCCACCAGGTGGCGAGCGACAGCATCTTCATGTCCATCCGCTCCAGCAGCTCGTGGGTCTGCGGGAAGATGTCGTAGTGGAAGATCACGAAGGTGTGGTTGACGATCGCGCCCGCCTCGCGCAGCGCCTGGCAGAAGCGGATCTTGCTCTGCCCGTCCGTGGTCAGGTCCTCGACCAGGATGACGCGCGAGCCGGCCTCGAAATCGCCCTCGATCTGGGCGTCCCGGCCGAACCCCTTGGCCTGCTTGCGCACATATTGCATCGGGAGCATCAGCCGGTCGGCGATCCAGGCGGCGAACGGGATGCCGGCGGTCTCGCCGCCCGCCACCGCGTCGATGGTCTCGAACCCGACCTCGCGGACGATCGAGGATGCCGCGAAGTCCATCAGCGTCTGGCGCACCCTCGGGAAGGAAATCAACCGCCGGCAGTCGATATAGACCGGGCTCGCCCAGCCCGAGGTGAACCGGTAGGGGTCGTCCGCGCGGAAACGCACCGCCTCGACCTCGATCAGCATCCGCGCCGTCATCTCGGCGATCTGCGATTCGTCCGGAAACGCCGTCGGCAGCATCCGTTCCTCTCCTCGGTCGCCCTCGCTCCACGCGCCCGGCCGGCTCATCTGAGGCCGGAGACGATCCTCCAGGAGACCGGCGTGTCCGGCTCGAAAGCCCGCACCGTGTCGTCCCCCACCGCCACCGCCTGTCCTAGCGTTTCGGAACCTACTCCCTTTTCGAGGACGATGCGGTCGGAATTCGGCTCCATGCGATAAAATTCGGCGCCCGCGCGGGACACGAAACCCTCGAGCCGGTCGAGCGCGCCCTCCTCGTCGAAAACCTGCGCGACGCATTGCAGCGCGTTCGGAGCATTGAAGATTCCGGCGCAGCCGCAATCCGTCTCCTTGTCGCGGCGCGGATGGGGCGCGGAATCGGTGCCCAGGAAAAAGCGCGAATCGCCCGAGGTCGCCGCCGCCCGGAGCGCGAGGCGGTGACGTTCCCGCTTCGCCACGGGGAGGCAATACATGTGCGGCCTGATTCCGCCCCGGAAGATGGCGTTCCGGTTGATCATCAGGTGATGCGGCGTGATCGTCGCGCCGAGCCCGCGCTCGACCGACCGCACGTAATCGACGGCCTCGGCCGTCGTGACGTGTTCGAGGACGACCCTCAGGCCGGGAAAGTCGCGCCGCATCGGATCCAGCACGCGTTCGATAAAGATCGCTTCCCGGTCGAACACGTCGACCTCGGGATCCGCAACCTCCCCGTGGACGAGGAGCGGCATGCCGATCCTCTCCATCTCCGTCAGCGCCGGGCGGATCGCTTCCATGCGGGTTACGCCGAACGCCGAGTTGGTGGTGGCGCCGGCGGGGTAGAGCTTCACCGCGCGGAACAGGCCGCTCTCGAACCCGGCCCTGATATCGTCCGGCTCGGCGGCGTCGGTCATGTAGGCGGTCATCAGCGGCTCGAAGGGGTGGCCGTCCGGCAGGGCGGCCCGGATGCGCGCGCGATAGGCCTCCGCCTCGGCCGGGGTTCGCACCGGCGGGACCAGGTTGGGCATCACGATCGCGCGGCCGAAAACCGCCGCCGAGAAGCCCACGATCGCCTCCAGCATCGCTCCGTCGCGGAGATGAAGGTGCCAGTCGTCGGGGCGCGCGATGTCGATCCGTTCGGCGGTCACGGGGGGTCCATCAGCGCGCGATACAGAAGATCGGCGCCCTTGAGGAAATCGTCGATATCCATCGCCTCGTTCGGGTTGTGCGAGCCGTTATGGTTGCGGATGAAGATCATGGCCGACGGGATGCCGGCCGAGGCGAACAGGACCGCGTCGTGCCCCGCGCCGCTCAGGATCGTCCGCTCCGGCAGTGACAACGCCCGAGCGTGCTGCAGCAGCCTGTCGACCCAGCGCCGATCCATGACCGCCGGTTCCGCGTCGACCCTTCGGTCGAAGTTGAACATCACCCGGCGTTCGGCGGCGATCCGGTCGCACTCGCTTCGCATCAGCTCGTAAAACCCTTCGAGGGTCGCCGTGTCCTCGCTTCGTACCTCGAAGCTGAAATCGACCTCGCCCGCGATGCGCGATACCGAATGCGCGCGCCCGTCGGTCTCGACGATCCCCGTGGTCACCACGATGTCGTGCCCCTTGTCGAGCCAGTCCTGCCAGTGATTGTCCAGCGCGTGGATCAGCGCGGCGGTCGCCATGACAGGATCGTTCCTGAGCCCGCGCGGGACCGCGCCCGAGTGCCCCGCCTCGCCGATGCAGCGGATCCTGCGGTGCCGCAGGTTGCCGCGGATCGAGGTCACCACGGCGGTCGGCAGGCTGTCGGCGACCAGGATCGGGCCCTGCTCGATATGGAGCTCGATATACCCCGCGATGTCGGCCGGATCGACCAGCGGCGTGCCCGCCTCGATCGCGTCCACCGCGGCCCCGTTGCGCTTCATCGCCTCGCCCAGGGTCCCCGTACCGTCGCGATGCACCGAGGCGAGATCGGCCTTCCGCAGGCGCCCGAACAGGGCGCTCGATCCGACGCAGGACTTGCCGTACCAGGCGCTTTCCTCGCCGCGGAGCGCGATCACCCGGACCGGTCGTTTCGGCTCCGCGTGCTCCAGCCGCGCGCGCACGAGGCCGAGCAGCCCCGCGACCACCCCGGCGGCGCCGTCGAAATTCCCGCCCTCGGGTACCGAATCCATGTGCGATCCGCAGGCAGTATAGGGCGTCTTCCCCGTCTGGCCGGGCAGGGAGATCAGGAGGTTGGCCGCCCTGTCCGTAGCGGTCTCAAGCCCGAACCTCCGCGCGACGTCGACCAGGATTTCGAACGCCGCGTTCTCGCCCGCGCCGAAGCTTTCCCGGGACACCCCGCGCCGCGCCGCCGTGCTCTGGCGCAGCGTGTCGAAAATCTCGACGGCGAGCGAACGCAGCTCTCCTCGCGCGGACTGGAGCGTTGTTTCGGTCATCGCAGGGGGTCGACCCATTCCATGTCGGTCTCGTCCGCCTCCTCGACCGAAAGCGCGCCCACCAGGTCGGTCACGCGCTCGTAGCCGCGGCGCAGGCAGTAGCTCTCGATTCCTTCCAGCACCGAAATCATCGCGGTCGGGTGGACGAAGGTCACGGTTCCCACCTGGACCGCGCTCGCGCCGGCCAGCATGTACTCGATCGCATCCTCCGCCGTCGCGATCCCGCCGCAGCCGATTATCGGGACATCGACGGCGCGCGCGCATTGCCAGGTCATACGGAGCACGATCGGGCGGATCGCCGGTCCGGAAAGGCCGCCGGTCACGCTGCCGAGCCTGGGGCGCTGGCTCTCGATGTCGACCGCCATGGCGAGAAAGGTGTTGGCGACCACCAGCGCGTCGGCGCCCGCCGCCTCGACCGCGCGGGCGATCTCCGCGATGTCGGTGACGTTGGGGGAAAGCTTGACCCAGAGGGGAAGCGACGTGCGGCGCCGGATCGCGGCCGTGGCCCGCTCCGCCGAGGCGGCTTCGTTGGCGAAGGCCTTGCCGTCCTCTTCCAGGTTGGGGCAGGAGATATTGGCTTCGATCGCGGCCACGCCCGGCAGACTCACCTCGTCGGCGAGGCTTGCGAAGCCGTCGACGGTGGGCGCCGATATGCTCACCACGAGAGGGGTGGAATAGCGCGTATAGGTCGGCAGCGTCTCCTCGTGGAAATAGGGCATGCCCTTGGACGGGATTCCGATCGAGTTCAGCATTCCTTCCGGCGTTTCGCAGACCCTGGGCAGCGCGTTGCCCACCCTGAGCTCGCGCGTGATGGTCTTGATCACCATCGCGCCGAGCCGCTCGAAATCGACCGCCTTGTCGAGCCCGTCCGCGAACGTGCCCGAGGCCGGCATGACCGGGTTGGCGAGCCGGACCCCGCCGATCTCGACGTTCATGTCTACCAAGAGATCGCCTCCTGCAGGTCGAACACCGGCCCGTCCCAGCATACCCGGCGATGGGCGACGCCGCCGTCGACGCGGAACTCGCGCACGCAACAGAAGCACATGCCGAGCCCGCAGGCCATCTGCTGTTCCAGCGCGACTTGCCCGGGGATGCCGAACTCCCGCCCGAGCCGCTGGAGCAGCAGCAGGAGTCGGTTGGAGCCGCAGGTGAAGAAGGCGTCCGCCATTCCGTCGGCGATCAGCCCGCGCAGCACGCGCTCCAGCCGCGCGGGGCCGCTGGTGCCCCCGGCATCGGTGACCTCGATGACGTCGGCGCCGACCGCCCGGAAGCGCTCGCCCGAGATCATCACGGCGGGCGACCGCGCGCTGAGCACCGCCGTCACCCCCATCCCGTTCGCGGCCGCGAGTTCGGCGAGCGGCGCGAGCGTGGCCAGCCCGACCCCCCGGCCGACCACGACGATCCGCCGCCAGTCCGGCTCCAGCGCGAAACCCACGCCCAGCGGTCCGAACAGGTCGAGCCGGTCGCCCGGCGCCAGGGTCGCCAGCGCCCGGGTCCCGCTTCCCGTCACCTTGTAGAGGAACGCGACGGTGCCGGCCTTGGGGTCGGCTTTGTAAACGCTCATGGGACGGCGGAAGAAGGGACCGTTGGGTCCGTCCTTGGGGCACAGCATGTGGAAGAACTGGCCGGCCGCGACCGACGTCGCCAGCGGGTCCGCGGTCGCGACGATGTGCATGTATTCGGCGTTGACCGCCTCGTTCTCGATCACCTCGCAGTCGAACTCGGCCGCGGCGATCGAATACGCCGTCGCATGGTGGGGCTCGGCGCCCGGATCGGGGGACTTCATTTTGCCGTTCGCGCGGTCCTAAAATCCCATGCTAACGCAATTTTTCACCGCTTTGTACGGCATCGCAAAGAAGGGGCGGGACATGGCGACGGTGACGGTCGGCGAGCTTGAGATCGCGCGCGTGCTCGAGGACGACACCCCGGTGTTCGATCCCGGGGCGATGTACCCCGACTCCACGGCGGACGATTTCGAGCGGGAACGCGACTGGCTCATGCCCCGGTTCTTCGACGAGGAGCGATGGCTGCTCGAATCCTGCATGCAGAGCTATGTCTTTCGGACGGGCGATCGCGCCGTTCTGGTCGACACCTGTGTCGGCAACGACAAGCCCGGTCGGCGGCGCGAATACTGGTCCCACCGGCAATGGCCCTATCTCGAGAATCTGGCCGCCGCCGGCTACGCGCCCGAAGATGTCGACCTCGTCCTCATAACCCATCTCCATGTCGATCATGTCGGCTGGAACACGCGCTGGGTCGACGGGCGGTGGGAGCCGACTTTTCCCAACGCGCGATACGTCTTCACCGCGACCGACCTCGAGGCCCTGGAGGCCAAGCACGCGGGTGGCGACGGCCAGTACGTCAATGTCTACGAGGACAGCGTGAAGCCGATCCTCGATGCCGGGCTCGCCGATCTCGTCGCGCCCGACCATGTCGTGGAGGACGGCATCCGGTTCGAGCCCGCCCCGGGCCACACTCCGGGCCAGGTCAATATCCGCATCTCGTCGGACGGCGAGGAAGCGCTGGTTACCGCCGACGTGATCCACCATCCGATACAGGCGCGCCATCCCGGCTGGAACAGCCGGGCCTGCGAGCACCGGCCCACCGCGATCTCGACCCGCCGCGCGGTCTTCGAGGAGGTCGCGGCAAACGATACCCTGGTGCTGCCGGCGCATTTCGAACCCTGCCGCCTGCGCCGGGAGCACGGGGCGTTCCGTTTCCTGTTCGACTGATTGGCGTCTATAAATCGGCCGGTTTCAATCTTGCTCCGGGGAGCGCCATGTCCGAGCCTACCGTCTTCGTCTTCGCCAACGCCGATCCGGAGGGGCGCAGCAACCGCCGGCTGGAAGAGGCGGGCTGCCGGCTGACCTACGGCGACGAGGCCTGGCACACGCCTGGCTGCGTCTACGAGGACGACATGGCGGCGAAGGCCGCCGAAGCGGTCGCGATGACCGGCACCTCGATCCGCAGCTCGCCGGTCAACCGGCGCATCATCGAAGGCGCGCAGCGGCTCCGCATCATCGCCAAGTGCACCGTCGGCACCGACGACATCGACGTCGAGGCGGCCACGGATTTGGGCGTCATGGTGACCCACGCGCCGACCCAGGCGAACTGGGGCGGCGTCGCCGAAGGAGCCATGGCGATGATCCTCACCATGCTCAAGCGCAACCGGGAGAAGGACGCCCACGTCAAGGGCGGCGGGTGGAAGCACGAATCCTTGAGCGGAATCTATCTCGGCCGCCGCGAGGAGGATGGCTATGCCGGGCTCACCGTCGGGATCGTCGGTTTCGGCCGCATCGGCGGGCGCATGGTGGAGCTCCTCAAGCCGTGGGACGTGCGCCTGATCGTCTGCGACCCCTTCGTCGAGGAAGAAAAATTCGCCCGTTACGGCGTCGAAAAGGTGGACCTCGACACGCTGTTGCGCGAGTCCGACATCGTCACGCTGCACCCGACGCTGAACCCGACCTCGCGCGGCATGATGGGCGCGGAACAGTTCCGGGCGATGAAGAAGACGGCTCTGTTCGTCAACACCTCGCGCGGCGGCACGCAGGACGAGGTGGCGCTCGCCGACGCCGTCGAGGCGGGCGAGATCGCCGGCGCCGCGCTCGACGTGTTCCTCGACGAGCCCATGGACCGCGACTCCAAGCTGCTCCGGATGGGGAACGAGGTGCTGCTGTCGCCGCACATGATCTCCCACAACCAAGGCGGCGGCCTCGGCCCCGGAATCGAATGGGCGGCGGAAGCCGTGCTCACCGCGCTCAGGGGAGAAGTGCCGGAAAACGTCTTCAATCCCGATGTGCTGCCGCGCTGGCGCGAACGCTTCGGCGGCAACGCGCTGATCGTCTGAGATACGCCCTTCGATACGCGGCTTCGCGGCTACTCAGGGTGAGGGCGGCAGTTTAGGCTCCTCATCCCGAGTAGCCCCCGGAGGGGGCGTATCGAGGGACGGCCCCATGAACCGGACCCTGCTGCTCTGTCTCCTGCTCGGCGGCCTGCTGGCCGCCGCGATCGTCACCGCCGTCTGGATGTGGGAGGTCGCGGGGGATGCGCCGATCGGGATCGTCGGCTTTCTGGCGATGGCGGCGGGCACGATCGCGAGCCTCGCGCTCGGGATCGGCCTGATGCGGCTGGTCTACCGGAGCGAGCGGGAGGACGACGAGTGAGCCTCAGCCCGCGACGATCGCCGGCATCGCGACGCCGAGCCCTTCGGCCGTCTCGGCGAGGCGGTTCCATGTGCCCGCGGGCAGCGGGATGCCGCTCTCCAGCCGCTCCGCCATGACACGGTTGCCGCGCTCGCCGGGCACCCTGACCTCGTCCTGTCCCCTGGCCGCGGGCAACGACTTGAGCGCTTCGACAAGCGTGTCGATGTCCCGGCGGTAGCGCGCCGGCTCGGTAAAGGCGGCGATGTCGACGGCGAGCGCGAACCCGTTCTGGCCGTGGCGCCAGTCGCCCTCCGGCCCGAGAGCGGCGGCGATCAGCGGGTTCCCCACGAGCACGCCGGTGAGGCATTCGAACATCAGGGAAAGACCGGCTCCCTTGGCTCCGCCGAGAGGGGTCAGGAATCGCGCCGCAACGGCATCGGTGGTGGGTTCTCCGTCCTCGGTAAGCGCCACGCCCGGTTCCAGCGCCGTCCCGCTGTCGCGCGCCAGCATGATCTGGCCCATCGAGCCTGTCGATGTGGACATGTCGAGCAGGATCGGTTCTCGCTCCATACCCGGAACCGAGATGGCGATCGGGCTGGTGGCGACGCCGCGCGCCCGCGCGCCGTGCCAGGCCATGTTCGGCTTGGACGAGCCGAAGACCAGGCCGATCATGTCCTGCCGCGCGGCCCGGAGCGGGAACCAGCCGATCGCCGCCATGTGGGTCACGCGGCGCACGACGCAGACGCCGATCCCCGCCTTGCGCGCCTTGTCGATGGCGATGTCCATGCCGCGCGACATGCCCACCGGGCCGAAGGCGCGGTCGGCGTCGATGACGGCCGCGGCGGGGAGGTCGGCGAGGACCGCGATGTCCGGCCGCGGGTTGAACTCGCCGCTGCCGACGCGCCCGACATAGCCCGGCACGCGCAGCACGCCGTGGCTGTCGATGCCGCGCAGGTTGGCCCAGACCAGCACCTCCGCGACGGTCGCCGCATCCTCCTCCGGCGTACCGGCGGCGGCGAAGACGGAGGTGACGAAGGATTCCAGGTCCGACGCGCGAACCCGCCGTGGCCCCTCGCTCATGCCGGAAAATGCGCGCCTAGAACGTCACGACCGAGCGGATCGACTTGCCCTCGTGCATCAGGTCGAAGGCCGAGTTGATGTCTTCCAGCGGCATGGTGTGGGTGATCAGGTCGTCGATATTGATCTTCCCGTCCATGTACCAGTCGACGATTCGCGGCACCTCGGTGCGGCTCTTCGCGCCGCCGAAGGCGGTGCCCTTCCACACGCGGCCGGTGACCAACTGGAACGGCCGGGTCGAGATTTCCTGCCCCGCGCCGGCGACGCCGATGATCACGCTCACCCCCCAGCCGCGGTGGCAGCATTCGAGCGCCTGGCGCATCGTGGACACGTTGCCGATGCACTCGAAGGAGTAGTCCGCCCCGCCGTCGGTGAGGTCCACCAGATAAGGCACCAGGTCGCCCTCGACCTCCTTCGGGTTGACGAAATGGGTCATGCCGAATTTCTCGGCGAGCGTGGCTTTCGACGCGTTGATGTCGACGCCGACGATCTTGTCGGCGCCGGCGATTCGCGCGCCCTGTATGACGTTGAGCCCGATGCCGCCGAGCCCGAAGACGACGACGTTCGCGCCCGGCTCGACGCCCGCGGTATTGATGACCGCGCCGATGCCCGTGGTCACGCCGCAGCCGATATAGCAGATCTTGTCGAACGGGGCGTCCTCGCGGACCTTGGCGACCGCGATCTCCGGCATCACGCTGTAATTGGCGAAGGTGGACGTGCCCATGTAGTGGAACAGCTTCTCGCCGCCGAGCGAGAACCGGCTCGTGCCGTCCGGCATCACGCCCTGGCCCTGGGTGCCGCGGATCGCGGTGCACAGGTTGGTCTTGCCCGAGAGGCACGATTTGCACTGCCGGCATTCGGGGATGTAGAGCGGGATGACGTGATCGCCCTTCGCCACCGAGGTCACGTTCTTGCCCACGTCGACCACCACGCCAGCGCCCTCGTGACCGAGAATCGACGGAAACAGGCCTTCGGGGTCGGCGCCCGAGAGGGTGAATTCGTCGGTGTGACAGACGCCGGTCGCCTTGACCTCGACCAGCACCTCGTCGTCCCTGGGGCCGTCGAGCCGCACGGTCTCGACGGTAAGCGGCTTCCCTGCCTCGTGCGCGACCGCGGCTCGGACATCCATTCGTACGACTCCCCCTGTTTCGCGTTCGGCCTCGGGCGATCCTAGCCCAACACGTAGCGCCCGTCTCCGTCTCTCCCGAGCCGGCCCTCGGCGTAAAGCGCCTCCAGCTCGCGGACGATCTCCCGCCCGTCGTCCGAGCCCGCCGCCTCCATCAGCTCGTGGAAATGCTTCGGGCCTTCGGCCAGCGCGTCCGCCGCTGGCAGCCCGCGCCCCTCGTCCGCGGACGGCGGCTTGGGCGGCTCGGGCACGGTGAATTCCTGCGCGGCCAGCCTGCCGAACGGGACGGTCAGGTCGAACCCCGCCTTGGCGCCCGCCCGCTCGCCCTGCAGCGAGGGGTCGAGCGGCACCGCCCGGAAGCCCGACGACACGACGATGTCGCGGTCGGCCTGGAACCGGGTGGCGAGCGCCCAGTCGAGCTGGGAATCGGAAAAGATGTCGATGTCGGCGTCGGTCACGAAGACGTGCTTCACATCGGCGTTGGAGCCGAAGACGGCAGCGATCGCGTTGCGGACCTCGCCCGGCACCCGCTGGCGGAGCGAGACCCGGGCGTTGTACATCCCGCCGCAGGACGCGGTGACGTGGATGCCGACCGGCTCGCGCACCGCCGTCTCCAGCGCCTTCCAGAGCGAGACCTCGGTCTTGAGCGCGCAGATCTGGGCGGTGTCGGTCGTGTCCATGTAGCGCCCGCCGATGGTCACCGTCTGGAACAGCGCGTCGCCGCGGCGTGCGATGGCGGTCAGACGGAACACCGGGTTCGACTTGAGCACGCCGTAATAACCGACATATTCGCCGTACGGGCCCTCCGGCTCCGACCAGCCGGCCGGATCGAGATAGCCTTCGAGCACCATCTCCGCGTCGGCCGGGACCAGGAGGTCGCTGGTCACGCATTTCACGACCGGCACGGGCGCGCCGCGCACGCCGCCCAAGAGCGCCAGCTCGTCCTGCGGCGGCACCAGGCTCAGGCTGGCGATGGCGTCGGACGGGTGCGCGCCGACGACGATGGCGACCGGCAGGGGCTCGCCGCGGGCATGGGCGCCGCCATAGATCGCGCGGAGGTCGCTCGGCGCGTTGAGGTCGATCCCCGCCTCCCGGCGGCCGCGCAGCATGAGGCGGCGCATCCCGATATTGGTGAACCCGGTCGCGGGATCGCGCGCGAAATCGAGCCCCGCGGAGATATAGGGCGCCCCGTCGAGGGCGTGCTGGAGATGGACCGGGAGCGCGGTGAGGTCGGCATCGTCGCCTTCAAGCACGACCTCCTGCACCGGCGCCCGGTCGCGGGCGACTTCGATGGGCGGAATCGGCGTGGCGAGACGGTCGAGGAGCGCTGGCAGGAGCTCGCGGGCGTCGATCCCGAGCGCGAGCGCGAGCCGCCGGCGGCTCCCCATCACGTTGCCCACGAGCGCCGCCCCTTCCGGCCCGGCGTTACGGAACAGGACCGCGTTGGGATTGCCGTCGAGCCGCTCGGCCACGGCGGAGAGCGGGACCGGCTCGGCAACCACCTCCGCCTCTCCCGCCTGGACGAGCCGATCGACGAGGCGGGCGAGGCGGAACCGGTCGAAGTCGACGGTAGAAACGGTGTCTGGCATCGCAGCGGCCTCCCGATCGGGCGCGGTACCGCCATTGTGAGGCCCCGCGCCGCGGAAGATCAATCGGCGCGGGCCGGGACCTTTCCCCGCCCCACCGTTTCGGCATCGGGCGAAATCCTCTAGACTCCGCGAAGTCCCGATCGGGGAGGCAGAATGGCCAACGTCACCGAGATCGCGCCCGACATCTTCCGGCTGTCGGCCTTCAATCCGCAGGCGAACTTCCAGTTCAACAGCTTCCTGGTGCGCGACGAGGAGCCGCTGCTCTACCACACCAACCTGCGCGGTTTCTTCGACGAGATCCGCGAGGCGGCGGCCAGCGTGCTCGACCCGTCGACCATCCGCTGGGTCGGCTTCAGCCATTTCGAGGCCGACGAGTGCGCGACGCTCAACGACTGGCTCGCGCTGGCGCCGCAAGCCCAGGCGGTGTGCAGCTTCGTCGGCGCGCGCACCTCGGTCGGCGATTTCGCGATCCGACCGCCCCGGGTCCTCGACGAGGACGAGCGGATCGAGACCGGCAGCCACCGGTT
Organism: Defluviicoccus sp.; assembly: GCA_022823775.1. Lineage (GTDB taxonomy): Bacteria > Pseudomonadota > Alphaproteobacteria > MPNO01 > MPNO01 > MPNO01. Next base: position 59,728 of record JAJEHI010000135.1, read on the forward strand.
CCGCGTGATCGAGACCAAGCACGTGCCGCACGGCTGGGACGCGAGCCTCCTGTTCGACGAGGCGACGAGGACGCTGTTCTGCTCCGACCTGTTCGGCCACAACGGCGACGTCGAGCCGCTCTACGAGGGCGACATCATCGCCCGGACCGACGCCTATAACTCGGCGCAGAAGGAAGGGCCGATGTCGCATTCCGTCCCCTGGACGCGCGAGACCGGGCCCATTCTCGAACGGCTCGCCGGGCTCGGCCCGGAGACGCTGGCCTGCATGCACGGTTCGAGCTATGCCGGGGCGGCACCGGAAGCTCTGCGCGCGTTCGGCGACATGCTTGAGCGCCTGTACGGAGGGAACTGAGCCCATGGCGACCGAAACCAAGGCGGATCGGGTCGAAAAGACCGACGAGGAATGGCAGGCGCAGCTGACGCCGGAGCAATACGCCGTTACTCGCCAGCACGCCACCGAACGGCCGTTCTCCGGCGAGTACAACGACTGCAAGGACGCCGGCACCTATGTTTGCGTCTGCTGCGGTCAGAAGCTGTTCGACTCGAAAACCAAGTTCAATTCCGGCACCGGCTGGCCGAGCTTCTACCAGCCGCATGACGCCGGCGCGGTCGGGATCACCACCGACCGCAGCCTGTTCATGGTCCGCACCGAGGTTCATTGCGCGCGCTGCGACGCCCATCTCGGTCATGTGTTCCCCGACGGCCCGATGCCGACCGGACAGCGCTACTGCATCAATTCCCTCTCTCTCGAGCTCGACCGGGAGGAGGGCGGCGACGGCTGAACGCCGCGCTCCCCGACAAGGCTCGTTTCATGGCGACTCCCGAACCGCTGAAGCCGCGCGAGATCGACTGGGTGGCACGAGCGAGAGAAGCGGCCCCGCTGATCGCTTCCCACGCCGACCGGACCGAGCGCGAAGGCAAGGTGACGCCCGAAGTCATGGCGGCGATGCACGAGGGGGAGCTGTTCCGGCTCTGCCTGCCGCGCTCGATGGGAGGCGGCGAGGCGTCACCGATGACCATACTGGGCGTGGTCTCGACCGTCGCCGCGGCGGACGCCAGCACCGCGTGGTGCCTCGGCCAGGGGCTCGGCTGCTCCCTGTCGGCGGCGTTTCTTGCACCGAATGTCGCGCGCGACATTTTCGGCGCGCCCGATTCGGTCCTCGCGTGGGGACCGTTCAACAAGCGCGAGCGCGTGGTCGAGGCCGATGGCGGCTATCGGCTGTCCGGCCGCTGGTCCTATGCCAGCGGGATCCGCAACGCGACCTGGTACGGCGCGCATTCCCCGGAGACCGGACCCGACGGGGCGCCGCTCAAGCTCCCCGACGGGCGTCCGCGCATCCGGAGCTTCCTCTTCCCCGCCGCGTCGGCGACGGTCGATCCGGTCTGGAACACGATGGGGCTCCGGGGAACCGGCAGCGACGACTACGCGGTCGACGACCTTTTCGTCCCCGAGGCATGCACCTTCGTGCGCGACCACGAGCCGGACCGGCGCGAGAGCGGCCCGCTCTACCGGATCGCGCTCACCGCGTTTTACGGGATGACGTTCGCGAGCGTCGCGCTCGGCATCGCGCGGGCGACGCTGGACGAGTTCATCGCGCTCGCCGCCGCCAAGACCGCGAGCCACACCAGCGCCGCGCTTCGCGAGGGCACCGCGGTCCAGTCCGACGTGGCGCTCGCGGAAGGGCATCTCGGCGCCTCTCGGGCCTACCTTCTGGAAACGATGGAAGAACTCTGGCATGTGCTGGGACGCGGCGACGCGCTCGACCTCGACCGGCGCGCGCGGCTCCGCATCGCCTGCGCCTACGCTTCGGGCCGGGCGCGCGAGGTGGTCGCGATGGCCTATCACCGGGCGGGCGCGACCGCGATCCACGCCATTAACCCGTTCGAGCGGCGTTTCCGAGACATGAATACCGTGTCGCAGCAGATCCAGGCCGCACCCTCCAACCTCGAACATGCCGGGATGGCGATCCTGGGGCTCGAGCCCGGCGGGCGGGTCTAGGCCGAATTTCCGGTGAGCGCCCACGACGGCCTTCTGGGCAAGCCGCTCGTCCGGATTGAGGACCCGCCGCTGGTCACCGGGCGCGGCCGTTATGCCGGCGACATCGACTTCCCCGGCCAGCTTCACATGCGGATGGTGCGCTCGCCGCACGCCCACGCCGAGATCGGCGAGATCGACGCCGCGCCAGCGCTCGCGCTGGAGGGCGTGCACGCGGCCTGGTCCGCCGCCGACATCGCCGATGTCCCGCCGATCGACTTCCGCTCCGACCGCCAGGTGGAGGCCCTCAGGCCGTTTCGTCAGCATGTGCTGGCACGAGACCGCGCGCGCTATGTCGGCGAGCCGGTGGCGGCGGTGTTCGCCGAGACCCCTTATGTCGCCGAGGACGCGGCCGAGCTCGTCGAGGTGGAATACGACCCGCTGCCGCCCGTAACCCAAGCCGACGGGGAGCCCGGCGAGTTCGCGTCCGGTGTCGGCACCGAAGCCACGCTGCTCACCCATACCTACGGCGATGCGGAGGCCGGGTTCGCGAATGCCCATGCCGTCGTCTCCCTCGACCTCCGGACCGGGCGTCATTCCGGCGTTCCGATGGAGACGAGGGGCGCGATCGGTGTCTACGACGCCGAGAGCGGCCGGCTGGAGCTCCACGGCGCGGCCAAGGTCCCGCACCGCAACAAGGAAACCCTGATCCGCATGCTGGGGCTGGCGCCCGAGCAGGTCCATCTGTTCGAGAGCCATGTCGGCGGCGGATTCGGGATCCGCGGCGAGCTCTATCCCGAGGACCTGCTGGTGCTGCTGGCCGCGCGGCGTTTCGCACGCCCGGTCAAGTGGATCGAGGATCGCCAGGAGCACCTGATGGCGGCCAACCAGGGCCGCGAGCAGCGCCACAGGGCACGCCTCGCCGTCGACGAGGAGGGCCGCATTCTCGCCCTGGAGACCGAGATCTGGCACGACCAGGGCGCCTATCTCAGGACCCACGGCGTAAGCGTGCCCAACCGATCGATGTGCTCGCTGCCCGGTCTCTACCGCGTGCCGGCGTTCCGGGCGTCCTGCCACGTGCGGCTGACCAACAAGGCGCCCGCCGCGACCTACCGCGCGCCGGGACGGTTCGAATCGAGTTTCGTCCGCGAGCGGCTGATGGACGCCGCGGCGCATCGCCTCGGTATCGATCCGGTCGAGATCCGCCGGCGCAACCTGATCGCCCCGCACGAATTGCCCTATACCGTCGCCTACGACGAGCCCTATGCCGAGACGCTTCCCCTCGACAGCGGCGACTACCCCCTTCTGCTGCGGAGGGCGCTCGAGGCGGTCGGCTGGGACGAGCTCCGGGCCGATCTCGCGCGGCGCCGAAACGCGGGCGAGCTGGTGGGCGCCGGCATCGCGACGTTCCTCGAGGAGAGCGGCCGCGGCCCCTCCGACGGCGCGAGGATCGCGGTGGACGGGGACGGTCGGGTCGAGGTCGTCACCGGCGGCGCCTCCGTCGGGCAGGGTTTCGCGACCGCGATGGCGCAGATATGCGCCGCGACCCTCGGCGTCGACTATGGCGGCATCGCGGTCGTGCACGGGCAGACCGACCGGATTCCCTACGGCATCGGGGCGCATGCCGCCCGCGCGACGGTGATGACGGGAAGCGCCGTGCACGCGACAGCGCTCGCCGTACGTGGCAAGGCGCTCGCGGCGGCGTCCGAGCTGCTGCAAACGCCGGCCGAACGCCTGACGATCCGCGGCGGGATCGTGCAGGCGGAGGCCGGCGGCCCGTCGGTCTCGCTCGGCGAGATCGTGCGGGCGCTCGGCGCCGACGCGCTTGCCGCGGAGGAGTTCTACGAAACCTCGCAATGCACCTTCCCCTACGGCGCCCACGTCGCGGTCTGCCGCGTCGATGCCGGCACCGGCGCGGTCACGGTCGAGCGATTCATGATCGCCTACGATGTCGGGCGAGCGGTCAACGCCGCGACGCTCAGGGGCCAGCTGGTCGGCGGCTGCGTCCAGGGGATCGGCGGCGCGCTTTACGAGGAGTTCGTATATGACGAGGCTGGCCAGCCGCTCGCCGTCAGCTTCGCTGACTACCTGCTGCCGACCGTCGCGGAAATCCCCGCCATCGAGTGCTTGGTGACCGAGGATGCGCCGAGCCCGCGCAACCCGCTCGGCATCAAGGGCGGCGGCGAGGGCGGCATCAACGGCGTCGGCGCGGCGATCGCGGGCGCGGTCGACGAGGCCATCGGCATGCCGGGCGCGATCGACCGCACGCCGATTGTGCCGGAGAGGGTGCTCGCCCTCCTGCGCGGCAAGACTTCGCAACCTTCACCATGAGGAGCATCCAGTGATCGACGAGGGAAAGGACGTCATCGAGGGCCACGACTTCAAGGCGCTCAAGGTCGCGATCGACGAGGACGGGATCATGACCATCACGCTCGCGCGGCCCGAGCGCCTGAACGCCTTCAACGACGACATGCGGGCCGAGTTCCTGTGGCTCACCCGCCGCATCGAGGCCAATTCCGGCATCCGGGTCATCGTGATCGACGCCGAGGGCGAGCGCGCGTTCTGCGCCGGCGCCGACGTGAGCTGGTTCGAGAACGACTGGCCGACCGAGCGCTTCCGCGTCGAATACCGCTGGGTGCACGATTTCTTCGACCTCCTGGAGCGTATCGAGATCCCGGTCATCTGCGCCGCCCAGGGGGTGTGCGCCTGCGGCGGGCTGGAGCTCGCGATGTCCTGCGATTTCCGGATCGCCGCCGAGGACGCGCGCTTCGGCTTCACCGAGGCCAATATCAACCTGATCCCGGGCTCGGGCGGCTGCTCGCGGCTAGTCAACCTGATCGGCCCGGGCTGGGCCAAGGAGCTGGTGATGGCCGGCACCTTCATCGACGCCGAGCAGGCGCGGAGCATCGGGCTGGTGACCCGCGTGGTTCCGGTCGCCGAGCTCCAGGACGCCGCGATGGAGCTTGCCCGCAAGCTGGTCGCCAAAGCGCCGCTCGCGATGGGCCTCGCCAAGACGATCATGAACACCTGCGACTCGATCGACACCGCCTCGGGCCGCATCCTCGAACGGATCGGGCAGTCCGTCCTGATCCGCACCGAGGACCACAAGGAGGGCATCCGCGCGTTCCGGGAGAAGCGCCCCGCGGAATATAGCGGGCGTTAGGCGCGCTACTCCGCCGCCTGGAGCAGCGCGGGACGGTAGAGCTCTTCCATCTCCCGGCGCAGGCGGATGGCGGGTTGCGCGGGATCGGCCGCGACGTCGGACCATCGGACCAGCCCGCCCCGGGCAACCGGGTGTTGGAGCCGCACCCCGTGGGTCAGCCCCATCGGCAAAGCGCCGTCCGCCAGCGATCGCGCCGCCGGCATGAGCCGCCCCGAAACGGTGTAGCCGCCCTCGCCGTCTAGCGTCTCGCCCGCCTTGAGATCCCGCTTGGCGACCGCGACCGCATCCGCCCGCCAATCGACGGGTACGCCGGTCGGCTCGCCGCGTAGCGCGACGCTGGCGACGCTGACGCCGAGTTCGAGCCCGATCAGGTGCCAGCGCTTGTACATTGCCGCATAGCGGCCGCTGTCGTCCGTCCGGACGCCGTACTCGCTGAAGCAGCGCGCGACGTACTCGCTGTCCGCCTCGAAGACGACGAACACGCCGAACCGGATGTCGTAATCGAGCGGGGTGCCATCCCGCTCCAGCGACGACACGACCTCGACCTGCCCCTTGCGGTGCAACGCGCCGCCGTCGGATTTCGGACGGCAGACATCGGGCAGCGCATCGATGCTGGCCGGCGGGTAGGCGAGCCCGTCCGGCGCGGCCGCGAGTCCGGTGGCGTTGGCGACCGCCGTGCTCTCGATCGCCGGTTTGCTGCCGTCGAGAAAGGAGGTGAACATCTTCGGGTTGAGGCCGCCGAGCGCGGCCTGTTCCGGGGTCAGCCCGTAGCCGTCCCAGACATTGTCCGGGGTGTAGAACTGGAACTCCGGCAGCCACTTGTGTCCGCGCCCCGCCGCGACCACCTCGAAGCCGCAGGTCCGCGCCCAGTCGACGAGGTCGCAGATCAGCGCCGGCTGGTCGCCATAGGCGAGCGAGTAGACGATGCCGGCTTCGCGCGCCTTCCGCGCCAGCAGGGGCCCCGCCAGCGCATCCGCCTCGACATTGACCATGACGATCGACTTACCGGTCTCGCAGGCCAGCAGGACGTGGCGGACGCCCGCCAGGGGATCGCCGGTGGAATCGACGACCAGATCGACCGGACCCTCGCGGAACACGGCCTCGACATCGTCGGTTATCCAGGTCCCGCCGGAGCAGAGCGCGGCATCGAAATCCGTTGCCGAATATCGCTCGGCGGGCCAGCCGATACGCGCCAGGTTTTCGCCCGCGCCCGCCGGGTTCAGGTCGGCGATGACGGGGACGTGAACGCCCGGCGTTCGGACCGCCTGGGCGAGGAACATCGAGGCGAACTTGCCGCAGCCGAGGATCCCCACGCGGACCGGATTTTCCTCGGCTTGCCGCTCCCGGAGGAGCCGGTGAAGGTTCACGCCGCCCGTTCCGACGAATCCGGGATCGGCGCCGTCAGGCAGTCGTCCGGCAGCGCCTCGATGGGGGCGAAGTCGCGGTGGGCGATCCACTCGGGCCGCTTGAAGCGCCGGATGTGGTTGTCGACGTGGCAGAGAGACAGATAGACGACGGTCCGGCCCCAGGGCGACAGGTTGGGCGACGACGCGTGCACGATGTTGCCGTGAAACATCAGCACGCTGCCGGCCCTGCCCTTGGCCGAGAAGATGCCGCCTTGCTCCGCCAGTTCCGTGACGGTGGCCTTGTCCAGCGTCCAGAGCGGGTAGCTGGTCGTCATGAGGTCGTGACCCGCCTCGTAGACGCCGCCCCGGTGCGAGCCCGGGATGATCCAGAGAGGGCCGTTGAACTCGGTCACGTCGTCGACGAACAACGCGATGTTCATCGCCCGCGCCTCCGGCATCAGGTCGTCGCGCGACCACGTGCCGTAATCCTGGTGCCACTGCCAGACATCGCCGTCGAAGGCGACCTTGGCGTTCACCTTGTACTGGTGCATGTAGACCGGCCCGTCCAGCAGTTGCATGACCGGCCCGATCAGGCGCGGATGGCGGCCGAGGCGGCGAAACGCCTCATGGTAACAGTGGGCCGCGAAGGCGGTGCGCGGGGAAACGCCGTCTTTCTCCCGCACCACCTCCTCCCGGTCCATGGCGTACACTTCGCCCGCCGCCTTCCTGAGCACTTCCGCCTCCCCGGCGGAGAACAGGCCGGGCAGCATGAGGTAGCCGGTGTCGTGGAACCGGTCGATCTGGTCGTCAGTCAGCTTCATGGTCGTGCGCCTTGCGTGTCCGGACACGATGGAAAAAGGCTAACCGGAGCCGGTGCGCCGATCAACGCTCGGGGCACGGCGTGCCTCGTATCGTCAGGATGACGGGTGGAGGGGGTCAGGAACCCGAATTCGGGTCGAACGCCTTGGGCAGGCCCTGCCAGCAATCCTGATAGTCGCGCTGGCGCGCGGGCGTCTCCAGCGCGAAAGCGGTCGGCCGGCAGACGTAGCGGGTCTCGAACATGAAGGCCATCGTATCGCCGAGATATTGCGGCGCGAGCTCGGCGGCGATCGCCTTGGCGTTCGCGTCCGAATCCGGCCCGTGCGGCGCGAATGCGTTGTGAAGGCTTGCCCCGCCCGGAACGAAGCCTTCTTCCTTGGCGTCGTAGCGGCCGTAGACCAGCCCCATGAACTCGCTCATCGCGTTGCGGTGGAACCAGGGCGGGCGGAACGTGTCCTCCGCCACCATCCAGCGCGGAGGGAAGATCACGAAGTCGACATTGGCCGTCCCCGGAAGGTCCGAGGGCGATGTCAGCACGGTGTAGATCGACGGGTCCGGGTGGTCGAAGCTCACCGTCCCGATCGCGTTGAAGGCCGAGAGGTCGTATTTGTAGGGGACGTAGTTGCCGTGCCATGCGACCACGTCCAGCGGCGAACGGTCGACCGGCGCGGCCCAGAGATTGCCCTGGAACTTGGTGACGATCTCGAACTCGCCCTCGCGGTCCTCGTAGCGTGCGACCGGAGCGCGGAAGTCGCGCGGATTCGCGAGGCCGTTGGCGCCGATCGGCCCGCGTTCCGGCAGGCGGAAGGCGCCGCCGTAGTTCTCGCACACATAGCCCCGGCTCGGGCCGTCGGGCAGTTCGACGCGGAAGCGGATGCCGCGCTGGACGACGGCGATCTCGCCCGGCGCGGCCAGGATCGCCCCCAACTCCGTGGCGATGACGAGCCGCCCCTGCTGCGGGACGATCAGCAACTCGCCGTCGGCGTTGGCGAAGAACCGGTTCTCCATCGAACGGCCGGCGCAATAGACATGCGCCGCCATGCCCGCCTGCGCCCCGAGATCGCCCGCCGCGACGATCGTCGCGAGCCCGTCGACGAAGTCGCCTGCGCCGTCCCCCACAGGCAGCGGGTCCCAGCGCATCTGGTCGGGCGGGCATTCCGCCTCGTGGATCGGCGCGGTGCGCAACAGCCCGTTGTCGATGCGGGAATGCCGTCCCTGGCGGACCGACGGGCGGATCCGGTAGAGCCAGCTCCGCCGGTTGTAGTCCTGCGGAGCGGTGAAGGCGGTTCCGCTCAACTGCTCGGCGTAAAGGCCGAACGGCACCTTCTGGGGCGAGTTGCGCCCGACGGGAAGCGCGCCCGGGATCGCCTCGCTTTCGAACGCGTTGGCGAACCCGGTCTGGTATTCGAACGTGGTGGCGGCGAGCGTATCCATGGCTTGCTCCGCGTCTTCCGGGCGCATCCTACCCGAAATTCAGACCGCCATCGGCCTCCAATATCTGTCCCGTGATGTAGGACGCCTCGTCGGAGCAGATGAAGAGGATCGGCTTGGCGAGGTCCTCGAGCCGCGTCGAGCGCTTGACCACCTGCATCTCGACGAACTTCTCGAACATCTCGGGCGGCACCGACGGCCGGGGTATGCCGGTATCCGTAACCCCCGGCCAGAAGGTGTTGACGGTGACGTTCCAGGGTCCCAGCTCGCGCGCCATCGACCGGGTCATGCCGATGACGGCCGACTTCGACGTCACGTAGTGGAGATAGTTGGGCGGGCCCGATTTCACCGTGCCCGAGGTGACGTTGATTATCCGCCCCCAGCCGGCCTCCCGCATGGCGGGCACGACCGCGCGGGCGCAGAAGAAGGCGCCGGTGATGTTGACGTCCATCGCGCTCTTCCATTCGTCGACGGGAAGTTCCCAGAACGGCGCCATGGTGATGCGGGAGAAGACGGCCGCGTTGTTGATCAGAATGTCGATCCGCCCGAACGCCGAAAGCGCGGCTTCGGCCATCGACCCCGAGGCGGCCTCGTCCGCCACGTCGGTCTCGACGCCGAGCGCGCGGCCGCCCCCGGTCTCGATCTCCGCCTGGACCCGGGCCGCGTTGGCTCCGTTTATGTCGGCGACCACCGGGATCGCGCCCTGGGCGGCGAAATGATGCGCGAAGCCGCGCCCGATCCCCTGGCCGCCGCCGGTGACGATCACGACGCGGTCCTTCAGGCTCTCGTATGACGCGCTCTTGTCGACGACGATGTCCATCCCGTCCCCCGTTTTCCCGGATCGTTGCGGACAGACTGCCCGAATTGCCGGGCTAGGTTAATATGGGAGCGTCAACGCGGCTCACGGAGGAGGCGCAAATGCTGCCGGCGATGCAGGATTTCATCGCGAAGATGCGCGGTCTTTACGAGACCGCCGGGGACGACGCCGAGCGGTTCGAGAAGGCGCGGCCCTATCTGCAGGAACTGCTGGACGATCCCGAACTGAGGAAGCGGGCCGAAACATGGCCGTCGCGCAACGATCCCGAAAACGGCCATTACGAGAACCTGCTGTTCTACGAGGATTCGGATTACGGCTTCGTTCTCAACGCGCTCATCAAGGAGCCGGGCGAGGGGACGCCGGTCCATGACCACGGCGAAGTGTGGACCGTCTACGGCGTTCTCAAGGGCGGCGAGACCGTCCACCGCTACAGGCGGGTTTCTGGCGCCGGCGGAGAGGACGGGCTGGAAATGGTCGGAGACCACAAGGTCTCCCCGGGCTATATCGACTTCGTCCCGCCGGGCGAGATCCACGCCGAATATAACGGCCCCGCGCGCACCGTCGGCATCATCCTGCGAAGCGGCAATGTCGGCACCAACCCGCAGACCTGGTACGACCTGGAGACCGGCGAGCGGGAGCGGCGCTTCGGCCCGAAGCAGGTCCCCTACGCGCTGGACTGAGCCGGAAAAATTACTTCGAACCGCAAGCAGCGGCGGGTTGCGCTATCGCGCCGGCGATGCGAGGCTTGCCGGAGCGGCGCGCGGCGACGGGCGCCCGAACCGCGACCAGTCAGGAGAGGCATGACATGGCAACAACCGGGATTCGTATAGGGCGCGGGGTCATCCTCTCCGCGGCCGCGCTCGCCATCGCGGCGGGCAGCGCATCGGCGCAGATGTACGACGGGAAGACGATCAGAATCATCATCCCGTACGGGCCGGGCGGCACTTATGACAAGTACGGGCAGACCTTCTCGGACCACCTGGCCAAGCATATTCCGGGCAATCCGACCGTCATCGTACAGCACATGCCGGGCGCGGGCGGCTCCAAGGCGATGAACTGGTTCGCCAACGCGGCACCCAAGGACAACGCCCACCTGATCGTTCCGCTCGACAACTCGGTCGTGAACCAGCTGATGCGGCCGAAAAAGATGCGCTACGACGCGCGCCAGTTCAACTGGATCGGCTCCAGCAACCAGACCAACATGGTGATGGTCTCGCGCACCGATATCGGCGTGAACAGTTGGGAGGACATGAAGAAGGTCCAGATGATCTGCTCGACCAGCGGCCAGGGCTCGACCGGCTATATCGTGCCGAAGCTCGCCTCGTCGCTGCTCGGCTTCAAGATCAAGATGGTGACCGGCTACAAGGGCTCGTCGCGCAGCATCCTCGCGGTCGAGCAGGGCGAGACCAACTGCGCGTCGTTCAACTGGCTCGCCTGGAGCTCCAAGGTCCCGCAATGGTTCAAGCCCGACAAGGACGGCAAGCAGTTCGCCAAGGCGGTGCTGCAGGTGGGCATCTTCCGCGATCCCGACCTGCCGGCCGACGTGCCGATGCTGGGCGACCTGGTGAAGGACAAGATGGACAAGGCGGTCGTCAACTTCATCGCCGTCGCGGGCATCCTCGGGCGCGGGCTCGCGCTGCACCCGGGGGCCTCCAAGGACGCGGTCAAGACGCTGCAGATGGCGTATGACAAGATGAACGCCGACAGTACCTTCGCGTCCGACCTCCAGAGGCGGAGGCTGCGCCTGATGGCGTCTTCCGGCGTCGACATTCAGAAGGCCGTGGCGCAAGCCGTGACCGACGCCTCGCCCGAGGTCGTCGCGCGCGCGCGGAAGCTGATCTACGAGATGTAGCGTACAGTCCGAGTCTTTCGGCAAGGGCCGGCGCGGCTTTGCGCCGGCCCTTTTGCTTGGCACGGCCGGTCGCCACGGACGCCCATTCTTCATGCGGTGCCACCCGGGAGGCCTCCCCCTAGCCCTCTCCCCGCTGGGGAGAGGGGACCCGCTCACCGCTTCCTCGTTACCTTCTCCCCTCCCGCTCGCGGGAGGGGCCGGGGGAGGGTGGCGAGCCGGCGCACTTCCCGCAACGTCGAAGTACGGGCGGGCTACTCCGCCGGATCGAATGCCGCGCGGACGTCCTGCCAGCGGATCGGCAGAGTGTTGAACTCGACGCCGAAGGGCTTCAGCGCGTCGGTTACCGCGTTGGCGATCACCACCGGAGGCGCAATCGCGCCGCCTTCGCCGAGGCCCTTCACGCCGAGCGGGTTGAGCGGGGTCGGGGTTTCCATGTGGACGACCTCGATCGGCGGGGTCTCGGCGGCGGTCGGCAGCAGGTAATCGGCGAAACTTCCGGTGAGCAACTGCCCGGCCTCGTCGTATTCGATCGATTCGTACAGCGCGCCGCCGAGACCCTGCACCAGCCCGCCCTTGACCTGCCCGTCCGCGAGGCCCGGATTGACCAGCCGGCCGGCGTCGTGCACCTCGACATAGCGCTCCACCAGGACCCGCCCCGTATCGGGCTCGACTTCCACGATGGCGGCGTTGGACGCATAGGCCCAGGTGACGGTCGGCGGCTCGTAATAGGACGTGGCCTCCAGCCCCGCCTCGCTTCCTTCCGGCCGGCGCGACAGCCAGCCCGGCGCGGCGGCGGCCGCCACCTCGCGCAGCGTCACCGACATCTCGGGCACGCCCTTCACCGCGACCTTGCCGTCGCGCAACTCCAGGTCGGCCTCGCTGGCTTCCAGCAGAGCGGCGGCGACCGCGAGCACCTTCGCCTTCACCTTGTCGCTGGCATCGCCGATCGCCGCCGACGAGGTCACGGTGCTCCGGCTCGCGATCGAGCCGTATCCCATCGTCAGGGTCGAGGTGTCGGCAAGCAGCACGACCACGTCCTCGATCGGCACCTTCCAGGCGTCCGCCGTCACCTGGGCGAACACCGTCTCGTGCCCCTGGCCGATCGGGCAGGCGCCGGTCGACACCACGATCTTGCCGGACGCGTCGACTTTCACCGTCGCCCCCTCGAACGGGCCCACGCCAGTCCCCTCGGTGTAGCAACCGAGCCCGAGCCCGAGATAGCGGCCCTCCGCGCGCGCCTTGTCCTGCCGCTCCCGGAACGCTTCGACGCCACCGATTTCCTCGATCGCGCGCCGCAGCGACGCCGGATAGTCGCCGCTGTCGTATGTCATCGGCACGCCGTCGCGATAGGGGAGGCCCACTTCGTAAGGCATACGTTCCGGGCCGATCATGTTGCGCAGCCGGACCTCGGCGGGTTCCATGCCGAGCGTGTCGGCGACGATGTCCATCAGCCGTTCGGTGACCTGCACCGCCTCGGGCCGGCCGGCGCCGCGATAGGGCGCGTTGGGGGTCTTGTTGGTGACGACGACCGCGGTGCCTCCCGCGAAATTGTCCACGTGATAGGGACCCAGCAGGTGGGCGGTGGTGTTGTAGGCGACGCCCGCGCCGACCGGCGAGTAGGCGCCCGAATCGACGATGAAGTCGTCGCGGAAAGCGAGGATCCGCCCCGTGTCGTCGAACCCGATCTCGGCATCGTGGATGTTGTCGCGCGAATGGGCGGCGTTGAGGATGTGCTCGTGCCGGTCCTCCACCCAGCGCACCGGGCGGCCGATCCGGCGGGCGAGATACGGGATAATCAGGTCTTCCGGGTAGACGTGCCCCTTGCCGCCGAACCCGCCGCCGACATCGGGGGCCAGCACCCGGATCTTCTCCTCCGCCATGCCCAGCGCGAAGGCGAGCTCCTTCCTGACCCAGTGGACCACCTGGGTCGACGACCAGACGGTGAGCGAGTCCGTTCGCCGGTCGTATTCGGCCGCCACCCCCCGGCATTCGAGCGGCATCGCGGCATAGCGATGATGCCGGAAACGCCGCCTGACCCGGTGCGGCGCGGCCGCCATCGCGGCGGCCACGTCGCCCTTTTCGACGTAGAGTTCGGCGACCGCGTTGGTGCCGATATCCGGATGGACGATTTCCGCGCCGGGTGACGCCGCCGCTTCAGGGTCGACGACTGCCGCGAGAGGCTCGAACTCCGCGTCGATAGCCTCGACCGCGTCCTCCGCGGCGTACCGGCTGTCGGCGCAGACCACGGCGAAAGCCTCGCCGACATAGCGCACTCGGTCGCTCGCCATGAGGTTCTGCGGCGGCAGCGTAATCCGGTGGTCGACCCGATCCGCCCACCCCTTGGGCGCGGTGACCTGCATGCCGCCGATGGGCGGCATCTCCCCAGCCAGCTCGGCGCCGCCGAGCGCGAACGCCGCGCCGGGTTCGTCCATCGCCCGGGCGAAATCCACCGAAACGATCCTCGCATGGGCGAGCTGGCTTCGCGCGAAGGCGGCGTGGACCATCCCGGGCAGGACGAGGTCCGCGACATAGGACCCGTCGCCCAGCAGGAGGCGCCTGTCCTCGCGCCGGGGAACGGAGCGCCCGATATAGCCGTCGGGGGAAGGGGCGGTCATCGTTCGCCTCCGCTGGCGTATTCCGCCACCGCGTGGACGATGCCCTCGTAACCCGTGCATCGGCAGAGCACGGCGGCCATGCCCGAGCGGATTTCGGCTTCCGTCAGGTTCGGACGGTGGCGCACGAGGTCGAGCGCGGTCATCAGCATACCCGGCGTGCAGAAGCCGCATTGCAGCGCGCGGTGCTTGGAGAAAAGCTGCTGCAACCGGTGCAGCGTCTCGCCATCGGCAAGCCCCTCCACGGTGTCGATCTCGGCCCCGTCCGCCTGCACCGCCAACATCAGGCAGGACCGCGCCGCCTCGCCGTCGACATGCACGGTGCACGCGCCGCAAATGCCGTGTTCGCAGCCTACATGTGTGCCGGTGAGGCCGAGCGTCTCGCGGAGAAAGTCGCTGAGCAGCATTCGCGGCTCGGCCTCTCCCGTCCGGGCCTCCCCGTTGACCGTCACGGTGACGCTGCGTTTTGCGGTCATGCGGCGACTCCCGCGCGGGTGTGGGCGGCGTTCAACGCGCGCCGCGCCATCGCGGCGGCGAGCTGGCGCCGATAGGCCGCGCTCGCATGGACGTCGTCGTGCGGGTCGGACGAAGCGGCGACGGCGTCGCAGGCGGCCTCTATCGCTTCGGTTTCGCAGGCGCTGTCGAGCAGGATCTCCTCGGCATTCCGGAAGCGCAGCGGGGCGGGGCCCAGGCCGCAGGCGGCGATCCGGGCATCGGTTACGCGGCCGTTCGTCAGCGCGATCTGCGCCGCGACGCCCGCGAGCGCGAAGTCGCCGTCGCGGCGGCTGATCTCGGCGAAGGCCGCGCCGGCGCCGCTCGGGATCCTGGGGAATTCGACCGCGACAAGCATCTCGTCCGGCTCCAGCGCCGTGGTCAGCACGTCGACGAAGAACCCCCCGGCTGCGATCCGGCGTTCGCCCCTGCGCGATCGGCAGACCATCGTCGCGTCCAGCGCGGCCGCGACCGCCGGGTCTTCCGCCGCGGGGTCGGCATTCGCGATGCTGCCCCCGACGGTGCCGCGCGTGCGGATAGGCAAATGGGCGACATACCGGGTCGCCTCGTGGAGCAGCGGCACCGCGCGCGCGACGTCTTCCGAGACCTCGATTTCGCGCTGGCGCGTCATCGCGCCGATGACGACTCGGTCGCCCTGGTCGTCGATTCCGGCCAGCTCCGCCACGCCGTTTATGTCGATCAGCACGCTCGGCCGCGCGAGACGGAAGTTGAGCGCCGGCACCAGGCTCTGCCCGCCGGCGAGGATTCGCGCGTCGGGTCCGCTGTCGGCCAAGAGGTCGAGGGCCTCGTCGAGGCCCTGCGGCGCGCGGTAGTCGAAACGGGGCGGTTTCACGGCCGGCGTCCGGTCACAACTGCTGCCCGACGTCCCAGCGGATCACCAGCTTTTCCAGGAGCACGATCAGCGCATAGAGGATCACGCCGACGACGCTCAGGACGAAGATCGCGGCCATCAGCATCGGCGTGTCGACATTGCCTTCCGAAAAGACGATCAGGTAGCCGAGCCCTTCCTGCGCGGTCACGAATTCGGCGACGATAATGCCAATCACCGCGAAGGTGATGCCGATCTTGAGCCCCGAGAAGATATAGGGCAGCGCCGTCGGGAACTCGATCTTGGAGAAGATGGTCCAGCGGCTCGCGCTGAACGAGCGCGCCATGCGGATCATCACCGGGTCGGTGCTCTGGATCCCGGCGAAGGTGTTGACCACCATCGGGAAGAACGCGATCACGAAGGCAAGCAGCACCCGCGATGTCATGCCGAGCCCGAACCAGACGATGAACAGCGGCGCGAGCGCCACCTTGGGCACGACCTGGAAGGCGATCACAAGCGGGTAGACCCCGACGCGAAACAGGCGCGAGAATGCGAGCATGATGCCGAGGCCCACGCCGACCGCGACGGCAAGCAGGAAACCGTAGATGCATTGCACCGTCGTCGGCCAGGTGTGCTGCAAGAGCAGGTCGTGGCGCTCCACCATCACGTCGAAGATCCGGGTCGGCGTCGGCAGGATCGCCTCCGGAATCTTCAACACCACCACGATCACCTGCCAGAGCACCAGGATGGCGATCGAGATCGCCGTGGCTGGGGCTAGGGTGACCGCCTGGCTGGTGATCTGCGCGGCGACGCCGCCTTCGTCCGTCCGTGCCATGGCCTAACCCTCGATCGCTTCGCGAAGCTCGGCGACATAGACATTGAACGCCGGCGTTTCCTCGATCTCCAGCGTGCGCGGACGGGGAAGCTCGATGTCCACGATCTTGCTGATCACCGCGGGGCGGGGCGACATTACGAAGACGCGGTCGGACAGGAATACCGCCTCGCGGATCGAGTGGGTGACGAACAGTACCGTCTTCTGGAACTCCTGCCAGATCCTGAGCAGCTCCTGGTTCATCGCGTCCCGGGTAATCGCGTCGAGCGCGCTGAAAGGCTCGTCCATCAGCAGCAGGCTCGGGTTGTGGATCAGCGCGCGGCAGATCGCCACCCGCTGCTGCATGCCGCCCGACAGCTCGCTTGGGAAATTATCGGCGAATCCGTCGAGTCCCGTCATCTCCAGGAGCGCCGCGGCCCCGTCCTGGTAATCGGCGATGCGCAGCCCAAGGCTCTCGATCGGAAACAGCACGTTCTTCTCGATCGTCCGCCACGGCATCAGTACCGGCGACTGGAAAACCACGCCGGTATCGCGCCGCGGCCCGGTGACTTCCTCCCGATCGATTGCGATCGAGCCCCCGCTGATCGGCAACAGCCCGCCGACCGCCATCAGCAATGTCGACTTGCCGCAACCGCTCGGCCCCAGGATCGACACGAACTCGCCCTCGTGGACGGCCATGTCGACATTGCGGATGGCTTCGATCTCCTCGCGGCGCGTCTGGTAGATCTTGCGCAGCGAGACGATCTGGACGTGGATTGAATTTTCGGCCATGAGCTCCCTTCCCGGCCCGCCCCGAAGGGCGGGCCGGGGCCGGTTCGCTAGCTATTCCCGATCCGACGGGGCGCCGTTCAGGCGCTCGTCACCCCTTGCTCGGATCGAACTTGGAGTTGATCTTGACCGCCGTCTCGTACTCGCTCGCCGACATCTTGATGTTGCCCGCGAACTTGTTGGTGAAGAGCTTTTCGACCGGCGGGACGTTCTTGGCTTCCATGTACTTGATGACCACGTCGCGGGTGCGCGTCTGGTCGTCGGGCAGCATATAGCCGAGCCCGTGATCCTTCACCGCCGGACCCAGCGACAGCGCGTTCGTGTTGCCCGCTTGGGTCAGCAACAGGTTCCGGTCGCGCGTTTTCAACTCCGGTTTGGCCTCGATCATCGTGTCGAGCGCCTTGCCCGCGTCGAGGATCTGAAGCTTGAGCCCCTCCATCGCGCCGTCGACCATCGCCTGAACCAGATCGGGCTCGTTCTTGATCATGTCGGAGCGGGTGATCAGCCCGAGATCGAGGGTCTGAAGGCCGAAATCGGCATAGAGGAAGTGGACCGACGGTGTCTTCTGCTCCAGCGTCGCTGCGTTGGACACGTAATAGCTGCCGGTGCACTCGGCCTGCTTATTGACCACCGTCGAGATCAGCTTGCTCGGATGCACGATGATCTGCTTGACCTTGGACTTGTCGATCCCGGCGGCCCGCGTGAAACCCGGGAGCATCACCGTGTCGCCGGACGCCGCCGCCTGGACGAGGCGCTTGCCTTCGAGATCCTTCACGGTCTTGATGCCGGAATCGCTCCGGCACGAGATTGCGATCGGGCTGCGCTGCAGCTTGGCGCCAATGCCGACCACGTCCAGCCCCTTGGAGACGCCGTTGACCATCACGCCGTAGCTTGCCTCGCCGAACATCGACTTTCCGGCCGAGATCGTCTTGCACGACGCCCCCGAGCCGTAGCCGCGGGAGATCGCGACATCGAGGCCGCGGTTCTTCCAGTAAATCTTCTGAGCCGCAAACTCGAAAGAATGCCCGCCGACGAACAGCCAGGGCAGCATGAATGTGACCTTGCGCATCTTGGACGCGCCGGCCTCCCGGATGAACGCGGGCGCCGTGCCGGTCGCCAGGATCAGGCCGAGGCCGGTCGTGCTCGCAAGGAACGACCGTCTGGTCGGGGCCTTCCCAATCTTCTTGTCCTTCACGATATTGCCTCCTCTGTTTCCGTCCCGCCAAGACGGTATCAACGGTCCGCGGCCGGTACAACCTCGTCCGGGCATTGTCCGCCCGCGCCGCCGGTGCCATCATCCGGGCAGCTTGGCCAGGACTGCGAGGAGCTTCCGATGACGATTGCCCGGCACGAACGCCCGCCCGAGCTCGCGGGCGTCCCGTTGAACGAGATCGCCGAGCGCTACACCCGTGCCTTCCGGGAGATCGTGCCCGACTGGGAGGCCTTCGAGGATGCGAAGATCGAAGGGTACAAGCGGGCCCAGCACCGCTTCATCGGCCCCGGCGGTTCGGGCAAGCATCACGATACCGAGGCGATCCCGGCGCGCGGCTTCACGCTCTCCATCATGTATGTGGAGCCGGGCCAGGGGAATGCGGCCCACACGCACGAGGTGGAGGAAATCTTCTTCGTGCTCCAGGGCCATCTCACCGTGTTCTTCGACGACGAAAACACCGGCGAGCGGATCGAGAAACGGCTCGGGCCGTGGGAATGCGCCGCCTGCCCGCCCGGCGTCGTCCACGGCTATATCAACGACAGCCTGGAGCCCGTCTATTTCCAGGTCATGCTCGGACGCGGCAGGCCGGAAACCATGGGCTATTCCGACGACGAACTCTTCCAGCGACGCGACGCCCACCTGAAAAGCGCCTGAACCGTTGCGAGCCATAGGAGAGCGGGTCCGCCGCATCGAGGATCCGGCGCTGCTGCGCGGGCGCGGGCAGTTCGTCGACGACATTCATATCCCGGGAACGTTGCACGCCGCTTTCGTGCGCAGCCCCCATCCGCACGCCCGGATCGCGGGCTTCGACACCGCGGCGGCCTCGCGCCTGGAAGGGGTACGCGCGGTCTATCTCGGCGAGGATCTCCGCTCCCATATTGCGCAGCCGCGCATGCCGCTCGGCTTCAAGGACGACCGGCTGCCCGACGATGTCACGCCGTTCGTGCTCGCCGACCGCGAGGTAAGCCATGTCGGCGAGGCGGTGGCCGCAATCGTCGCGGACAACCGCTACGTGGCCGAGGATGCGGCCGCGCTGGTCGAAGTCGAGTACGAGCCCCTGCCATCCGTGGCGGGCTGCCGCGAGGCCGCGCGCGCCGGCGCCCCGCCCGTCCGGGGCGGTCGCGACGGCAACGTGCTGCTCGAATTCGGCCAGTCCTACGGCGATTGCGACGCTGCCTTCGCCCGCGCCGCGCACATCGCGAAAGAGACCTTCGTCCAGCATCGCGGCTCCGCGCATTCGATAGAGGGCAGGGGAGCGGTCGCCCGCCACGACCCCATCGAGGACCGCACGACGATCTGGACGTCGACCCAGATGTCGCACGAGGTCCGGGCCGGGCTGGTCAGGATGCTCGAAACCGACGAGAGCCGTATCCGCGTCGTTGCGCCCGATGTCGGCGGCGGCTTCGGTTGTAAGTACCTGCTCTACAACGAAGAGCTGGTGGTCGTGCTGGCCGCGCGACTGCTGGGGCGGCCGGTGAAATGGATCGAGGACCGGCGCGAGCACTTCACCGGCTCGATCCAGGAACGCGAGCAGTACTGGGAGACGGAGATCGCGGTCGCGGAAGACGGCGCGATCCTCGGCATCCGGGGCACGATGCTCCAGGATCAGGGCGCCTACACGCCGCAAGGCATCAACCTCGCCTACAACGCGTCGACCTCGGTTCCCGGCGCCTACATCGTTCCAAATTACGAGCTGGCGGTGAAGGTCGTCGAGACCAACGCCGTGCCCTCGATGCCGGTACGCGGCGCGGGCTATCCCGAAGGCAACTACATCGTCGAGCGCATGCTCGACCGCGCCGCCGGGGGGCTCGGCATGGATCGCGCCGAGATCCGCCGCCGCAACCTGATCCCGGCCGAGGCCATGCCCTACGAGATGCCGCTCAAGACCCGCGCGGGAACGCCGGTCAAGGCGGACAGCGGCGACTTCGTCAAATGCCAGGACATCGCCCTCCAGGCGGTCGACGCGGCCGGCTTCGCCGCGCGCCAGCGCGCCGCCCTCGCCGAAGGCCGCTATCTGGGGCTCGGTATCGCCAACGGGCTCAAGGGCACCGGGCGCGGGCCGTTCGAGTCGGGGATCGTCAGGATCGACCGGTCCGGTCGGGTGCGCGTCTTCACCGGCGCGCTCGCCATCGGCCAGGGGCTGAAGACCATCCTTGCCCAGATCGCGGGGGAGTCGCTCGGCGTCGCCCCGGCCGACATCGAGGTCGTCTGCGGCGATACCGGCACCGTCGCGCTCGGGCTGGGCGGGTTCGCGAGCCGTCAGACCGTCACCGCCGGCTCGTCGGTCCACATCGCCGCGAAAGAGGTGCGGGACAAGGTGTTGAAGCTTGCCGGGCACATGCTGGAGGCGGCGCCCGAGGATCTGGAAATCGTCGACGGCATCGTCCGCGTGGCGGGCGCGCCCGATCTCTCCGTGCCGATTGCCGAGGTCGCCGAGGCCGCTTCCGGCGTTCCGGGCTATTCGCTGCCCGAGGGGGTCGAGGCCGGGCTCGAGGCAAACGTCAATTTCAAGCCGTCCGGGCTCACCTATTCGAACGGGGTCCATGCCGTCGAGGTCGAGGTCGACGTAGAGACCGGCGCGGTCGAATTGCTGAAATACGTCGTGGTCAGCGATTGCGGGCGGATCGTGAACCCGATGCTGGTCGACGGCCAGGTAACCGGCGGCGTGGTCCACGGGATCGGCAACGCGCTCCATGAGTGGATGGGCTACGATTCCGCCGGACAGCCGCTCACCACCACGCTCGCCGACTACGTCATGCCAACCGCGGCGGAACTCACCCGCCTCGACCTGCGTTACGAGGAGACCCTCTCTCCGATCAACCCGCTCGGCGTCAAGGGGGTCGGCGAGTGCGGCACCGTGCCGGCCGCCGCCGCCATCGTCGCCGCCGTCGAGCACGCGCTCTCGCCGTTCGGGATCGAGGTCAGCGACTATCCGATGACGCCGCCCAGGTTGAGGGCGCTGATCGACGCGGCGGGCGGCTGACAGTTCGAGCGGGAGGAAGAACCGTGCCGAGACTTCCGGGCGCCTTGGCGGTTGCCGTCGCGGCGGGCGTGTTCGCGCTTCTTCCGGTCTCCTCGCCGCAGGCCCAGCAGCACGGCGCCGGGATGCACAAGCTCGGTGAATTGACAGTCGAGTCGCCTTGGGCGCGGGCGAGCGCCGGTGCGGCGAGGGCGGGTGCGGCCTATCTCAAAATCGTCAATGCCGGAGCGGAGAATGATCGGCTGATCGGCGTTTCCGCGCCGGTCGCGGAACGTGTCGAGTTGCATACCCACACGATCAGCGAAGGCGTGATGCGTATGCGGAAGGTGGACGCGGTCCCGGTTCCCGGCGGCAAGTCGGCCGAACTGACACCGGGCGGCCACCATGTGATGCTGATCGGGTTGCGCGCGCCGCTGAAGGAAGGCGAGATGTTCCCGCTGACGCTCACCTTCGACAAGGCGGGGACGATGACCGTGACCGTGGCCGTGGGCTCAATCGCCGCGCGCGGCCCCGGCATGAAGCACCGCGACCGCAAGTGAGCAGGGCTTCAGCCGGCCTCCGGCTTCCGCCGATACACCACCCCGGCTTCCGCGAGGCGTGAGACCTCCGCCTCGTCGTAGCCGAGTTCCTCCAGGATCGCCGCGTTGTCGGCCCCGAGCCAGGGCGCGTTCGAGCGGATTTCGGCTGGAGTCTCCGTGAACCGGGCCGCCGGCCGGGGTTGCCGCACCGGGCCGAGCTCCGGGTCTTCCCGCACTTCGACGATTCCGTTCTCGATCACCTGGGCGTCCTCGATCACCTCGCCGCAGCGGAGTACCGGCGCGGCGGGGACGACCTCCCGATCGAGGCGTTCGAGGATTTCCGCCGTCGGCCACTTGGCGATCTCCTCGTTCATGATCGTGCGGCGCTCGGTCCGGTTTTGGCCGCGCGCGGCGGCGGTCTTGAAACGCGGGTCCTCGATCAACTCCTCGCGGCCGAAGGCGCGGCACATCCCGGCCCATTCCGCGTTGGAGATGACGGCCGCGGTGATATAGCCGTCCAACGTCCTGAAGATCAGGTCGGGACCCGCCTGCTGGCGAGCCGGGTCCTGCTCGTTGTCGAGGAAGGTGAGCGGCGAGCTCGCCTCCGGCCAGAGATAGGCGACCATGGTATCCAGCATGGCGAGCCGGACGTGCTGCCCCTTGCCGGTGCGCTCGCGCGCGAACAGCGCCGCCGTGATGGCCTGCGCCGCGGTCACCGAGGTCGTCTTGTCGGGGACGATGGTCCGCACCATGCGCGGCCGGCCGGTCTCGTTGTCGGTCTGGATGTCGCAGAGCCCGGAGAGCGCCTGGATGACGCCGTCATAGACCCGCTGATGCGCATAGGGGCCCGTCTCGCCGAACCCGCTGATCGAAACGAAGATTATGTCGGGCCTGAGCTCGCGGACCGCGTCCTCGCCGAGCCCCATGCGCTCGATCGCGCCCGGGCGGAAATTCTGCACCAGCACGTCGGCGGTCGCGGCGAGCCTGCGCACGATGGCGAGTCCCTCGTCGGTCTTGAGGTCGACGCAGAGCGAGCGCTTCGACCGGTTGCAGGAGAGAAACGACGCCGACATGCCGCGATGGACGACGCCATATTGCCGCATGATGTCGCCCGCGGGCGATTCGATCTTGATCACATCTGCGCCTTGGTCGGCGAGCATCATGGTCGCCACCGGTCCGGAGACCATCGTGGTCAAGTCGAGCACGCGGATACCGTCGAGGGGGCCCGGCAAGGTTCAGACCTCCGGCACGCCGCGCCCGCCATAGTTCCGCGGATAGGTCTCCGCATAGGCCGGGCGCGCTCGCATGCGGATGCGGTAGTCGCGCAGGAATTCCGGAATCGGGAGCTCATAGCGCTGGGCCGTATCGAGACACGACATGAAGAGAATGTCGGCGATGCTGATCTTGTTCCCCATCAGGAACGGACCCGCTTCCGTTATCCTTTGTTCCATACATTTCAGCTGGTGGTCGAAATATTCGATCGCCGCGCGGACGGCGATCGGGGAGGCGCCGTATTCCTGGACCAGCTCGCCGTGGCGCCGAATGTTGTAGATCGCGTTGGCGTCCAGCTCGCTCATCGTGAAGAAGCACCATTCGAGCAGCCGAGCCCGCGCGAGCGCGTCGTTCGGCACATAGAAGTCATCCGGCACCGGAAACGTCTCGGTCATGTAGCCCATGATCGCGGCGCTCTCGGTCAGGCAGATATCGCCGTGGACGATGGCCGGGATCTTGTGGCGCGGGTTGATCGCCAGGAATTCCGCGGTCTTGGTTTCGCCGGTGCGCGGACCGATCGGGCGGTGCTCGTAGTCGAGGTCGAGCTCTTCCGCGAGCCACAGCGTGCGGTGGGTCCGATTGGTGCCGGCGCCCCAGAGGACCAGCTTCTCCGTCGTCATGTCGCTACTCCCAGAGCGCTTGCACAGTAGAGCAAGGTCTTTCGAAATCGAAGCGGCGGAACTCAACCGATCGCACGCAGGACACGGGCGATCTCCTCCGCTTCGGTGATGCCCGCGACGATGACCTGGTCGAGACCGGCGTCGCGGTATTCTCGGATACGCGCACGCACCGCCCGTTCCGTCCCGCACGCGGCGTGGGCGGCGAGCACCTCGGGGCCGATCATCCGCTCCACCCTGGCCCAGTCCTCCGCCGCATAGGCCGCACGAAGCGCCTTCTGGTCCAGCTCGACTCCCGCCGCCTCCAGGTTGGGACCGTGATGGGCGCCGCGCAACACGAAGCCGAGCGCCCGCTTCAACTCCGACGGGGCCTCGCCGATCCGGGTATAGACCTGCCCGTACCGTGCCGTGTCGCTCTTTCCGAGCCTTGCGATGCACTGGCGAAGGAATGGAACCGAGACCGTCGTCGACAGCAGAACGCCGTCGGCCTCGCGGCCCGCGAGCGCCAGCATGCGCGGCCCCGACGCGGCAAGGACGATGGGGATGTCGCGCGGCGCGTTGATCAGACCGCGGCCGCCGAGCCGGTAGATCGTGCCCTGGTGGTCCAGGGTCTCGCCCGCGTACAGGCGGCGGCAGATCTCGATCGACTCGGCGATCCGGGACAGCGGACGCTCGGCCACGATGCCGGCGGCGTCGAGATCGCCCGGCGCGCCGACGCCGAACGAGAGCACCACCCGCCCCGGGTAGAGCTCGTCGAGCGTCGCCGCCGTCATCGCGGCGTAGACCGGGTGGATCGAGAACGGGCTCAGCGCCATCAGCGCGATCTCGAGCCTTTCGGTCGCCGCCAGCGCGGCGCCGGCCAGAGCCACCGGATCGCGCAGGAAGAGGTGTGTGGCGATCCAGAGCGTCTTGGCGCCGCCCGACTCGGCGGCGCGGGCCTGCGCCGCGATCTCGCGCGCGGGCGAAAAACAGTCGAGGGAGACGCCGAGGTCAGACATCGAAACCGTAATGCTCGCCCAGGACGCGGCGCAGGTCGCCGAGGTCGGCCTTGACCGCGGGTACTGGAGCGGATGGCGCCGCGCCGACATCCTTGAGCCCCGAGGCGGTGGCGATCGCGACGACCGTGTCGCCGCGCCGGATCGTCCCCGCGGCGCCCAGCCGGTCGATGGCGGCGAATGCCGCGGCCGAGGACGCCTCCACGAACAGCCCGGAATTCCGCGCGAGCGTCGCCTGCGCTCCGAGGATGGCGCTGTCGTCCAGGGCTACGGCGATCCCGTCGGTCCGGCGGAGCGCCATCAGCGCCTGCGCGGTGCTGCGCGGGATGTCGATGGAGACCGCGACGGAGCCCGCGTTCCGCTCGACGGCGGGAGGCATCGGATCGTCCGAGGAAAGCCCCGAGGAGAGCGATCCCGACACCTCCGCCGCGACCAGCCGCGGCAACCCGTCCGTCCACCCCCAGCGCCGCATCTCGTCGAATCCCTTCCACAGCCCGAACAGCGCGTCGCCGTAGCACACCGGAAGAACGCACCAGTCGGGCACGCGCCAGTCGAGCCCTTCCGCGATTTCGTAGGCCAGCGTCTTGTATCCCTCGATGCCGATGGGGTTGCTCCCGGCCGTCGGTCCGAAGAAGGGTGAGGTCGGGAACCAGCCGAATTCCTCCACCGCCCGCGACAGGATGCGCCAGCGATCTTCCTTCTCCGCGCATTCGAGAACCATCGCACCCGTCGCCCGGATTTGCCCCACCATGGGACCCGCGGCGCCCTTGAAGGTGAGCACCACGCAGGGCAGGCCCGCGCGCGCGGCATAGGATGCGGCCGCCGCCCCGGCATTGCCGGACGAGCTGGTGGCGATAACCGTGGCGCCGGCGGAGACCGCCCAGGAGACCGCGACGCTCGCCAGCCGGTCCTTGAAGGACCATGTCGGGTTGCGGGTCTCGTCCTTGACGAGGAGCGTTTCGCACCAGGTCGAAGAGATCGGAAGGAGCGGCGTCATTCCCTCGCCGAGGCTGACCGCCTCTCCGGCGTCCAGCGGCAGCGTGTCCGCGAAGCGCCACAACGTCCGGGGAGCCGCCGGCAGGGCATTCCGGTCGGGTGGGGTCGATTCGTCGTAGACGACGCCGAGATTCGCCGCCACCCCGTCTCTCTCGCAGGCGCCGCAGGCGCGGTCGAAACTTTCTAGCGGGTAGGAACGTCCGCATCGGATGCAGGAAAGCGACGTCGGTTTCATGCCGCCTGCCCGTCCACGCCGCTCGCCCGGCGGTCAATCATGGTCGCCGCCCAGTTCGATGACCGTGCCGCCACCGGCATCGATCGCCCGGCGCTCGATATGCTGGGCCGTGATCAGGTCCTGGATCGGCAGGCCGATCGACTTGTAATAGGTGATTTCGTCATCGGTTTCCCGGCCCGGTCGGGCGCCCGCGACGATGTCGGAGATTCCGGCGACCTCGTCCTCGCGGATCGCGCCTTCGGCGATCGGGATGGCCAGGTCCCCCGCGTTGGCGAGACTGTCGGCAGGGCTGTCGATGACGAGTTTATCCGCCCGGACGACCGTCTCGGTATCGACTTCGCGGGCCGTCGCCTGGTTGGCGCCCGCCGCGGCGACGAAGGTTCCCGGACGGAGGTCGCGGCCGAGAACGACCGGTTCCGACGATGTCGTTGCCGCGACGACGATATCGGCCTCGCCGAGCGCTTCCGACGTCGAACCGGCGAGCGCCACGTCATCCGGCATGTCGGGCTGGGCCCCGATCCAGTCCGCGAAGGCGCGGGCGCGGGACTCGCTCCTGCCCGCGATCAGCACGCGCCCCAGGTCGTGGGTGCGCGCGAGCGCCTGAAGCTGGTTGCGGGCGACGCGCCCGGCGCCGACGACCGCCACGACGCGGGAATCGGCACGCGCGAGACGGCGCGCTGCGGCCCCGGTTCCGGCCCCGGTCCGCAGATCCGTCAAATAGCCCCCCTCCATGACCGTGCGGGGATGCCCTGTCTCTCCGTCGAACAGCGTCACGATCGCCGACATCCGGGCGACGCCGCGTTCGGTATTGCCGAAGAAGTCGGAGACGACCTTGACGCCGTACCCCTCGCCGTTCTTGAGGAACGACGGGTTGAAGATAGCGACGCCGGGCGGCGTTTCGGACACCACGAAGCTTCGCAATCCCTCGACGCTTTCGCCGGAAGCGAGCCGGGCGAACGCCTCCTCCTGGATCGGGATCGCCGCATCCATGTCGATCAACGACCGGACATCGTTCTCGGTCAGGATTCGAAGCCGCACCGCCGACCCTCCCCGGTTCACTGATAGGAGCGGGGCGGTTCCGGGTCAACGCGGGTCCGATATGGCATAGTCGCGCCCGAAGGAGAAAGGCTTGGCGCTGCTCGCGATACACAACGCACGGCTCGTAACCGAGACGTGGGAACGGCCGGGCGGCATCGTCGTCGGCGATGACGGTCGAATCGAGGCGCTGGTCGACGCGGACGTTCGGCCCGATGCGGAAACCGTCGTCGATGCGCGGGGGCGACTCCTCTTTCCGGGCTTCATCGACGCGCATGTGCACATGCGCGATCCCGGCTATCCGCACAAGGAGACTTTCGCCACCGGTACGCTTGCCGCGGCGTGCGGCGGGGTAACGACCGTAATGTGCATGCCGAACGCCGATCCGCCGGCCGATTCCGCCCGGGGGATCGAGGCCATGCGCGCCGCCGGGGAGGGGAGGAGCCTGGTGGATTTCACGATCCAGGCCGGGGTTACGCAGGATAACATCGCCGATATTCCGGCCCTCTGGAATGCTGGGGTGTCATCCTTCGAGGCGTTGCTGTCGGATGCCCCGGCATCGATGCTGCTGGACAGCGACGGCCTGATCCGGGCGGCGGAAGCGGTTGCCGCTTGCGGCGGGGTGATCGGAGTCTATACGGGCGACCGGGCACTGGTCGAGGCCGCTCTCGACAGGCTCGCCGGCCGCACCGATTTCGCGGCGTTCGCCGAAGCGCGCGCGCCGCTCGGCGAAGCCATGGGGCTCGCCCGTCTGATCGAGGCCGCGCGCGCGACCAGGGCCCGGATCGTGGCGCGCCAGGTCTCCACGGCCCGCGGCTTCGCGACGATCGAGGCTGCTCGACGGGGCGATCCATCGCTTTCCATCGCCGTTGAGGTGACGCCCCATCACTTCCGTCTCGACACGGGCGCGGTCGACCGGCATGGGCCGTTCGCCCTGATGGTGCCCCCGCTGCGCGCGCCCCACGACCGTCAGGCTTCCCGCAAGGCTCTCGCGTCGAACGCGGCCGACTTCGTCGGGTCCGACCACGCGCCGCACGCGATGGAAGAAAAGAGCCGCTCCACCCCTTGGGAGGTCCCGGGCGGCACTCCCGGGCTCGATACCATCGTTCCGGCGACGGTCGATCTCGCCGCGTCGGGGGAAATTCCCTGGACCCGCGTCGCCGCCGTATTGTCCTCCGTGCCTGCGCGGCTGTTCGGGATCGGCCACCGCAAGGGCCGGCTCGCCGTGGGAACCGACGGCGATCTGGTGCTTATCGACCCCGAGCTTACGAAGACCGTCGATGCCGGTTCGATTCGTTCCCGCGCCGGGCGCTCGCCTTTCGAAGGAATGACGCTCACCGGCTGGCCGGTGCTTACGGTTTTGCGCGGCCGCGTGATCGCGCAAGACGGGCGTTATGCCGGGGGCGAGCCAAGTGGGCGCTGGCTGCCGCGCGGCGAGGTCGACTGGAGCTGAGCGATGTTCGGAGAAGCGGGGCGGATCGGGCTCATCGTGCCGGCCAACAACGGCGTGCTGGAACCGGAACTGTGGTCGGTCCTGCCCGACGGCGTCGCGCTCTACGCCACCCGGATCCTGGCGCGCGGCGAACTGACACCCCAGGCCGTGCACGCGATGGAGCAAAATGTCGACCGCGCGGTGGACGAGCTGGCGGCGACCGGGGTCGACGTGATCGTCTACGCCGACATGGTGACGACCTTCATCATGGAACCCGGGTGGAACGAGGCGCGCACCCGGGAAATCGCCGTGCGCACCGGCTGTGCCTGCATTTCCGCCTGGACGGCGCTGCGCGATGCGCTGGCGCATCTGGGCATCGAGCGTTTCGCCCTGGGGACGCCCTATCCCGCGGCGATCCACGCGTTCGCGCCGCCGTTCTTCACGGAGCGCGGGTTCTCCATTGCCGACGACGCCACGCTCGACATCCGGGAGATGGCCGAGGTCCCTCGGGTCGATGCCGGGCGGCTTCGCGGCCTGGTGACCGGGCTCGACTTCGCCGATGCGGATGCCGTGGTGCTGCTCGCCACCGACCTGCCTACCTTCGAATCGCTCGAAGACCTTGCCGCGATGGCCGGGCGGGCGGTGCTGAGCTCTAACCAGACGATTCTCTGGTCGGCGCTGCGGACCGTCGGCAACGACGCGGCGATCCGCTCCCTGGGGCCGCTGTTCCGGGACTGAAGCGGCAGGAGACGCCGGGCCGAACCCGGCCCGGCGCCACTCAATCCCCGCGGGCGTCCCCTATTTGAGGATCAGCCCGTGCTTGTCCCTGGCGGGAACCTTGTCGATCACGCCACGCTTCTGGGCCATTTCAAGGAACGCCCATTGCGCGTCGATCACCTTCTCGTTCCAGTTCGTCAGGAACACCCGCTTCTCCGACAACAGGCGGCGATACACGTCGGCCTGCGCCTGGTTCTTCACGGCGGCGAGCTTGCCGTACTTCTTCACCGCGGCGGCGAGATTCTTGGGGTCGCGCAGCCATTCCCAGGACTCGTGGGAAGCCGCGACGAAGCGCTTGGCCCGGTCAGGATCCTCCTCGACCCAGCTCCGCCACGCGACGATCGGCGCCGACCAGACCACCGGGTAGCCGGTCTTCTTCTTCCAATACGCGTTCGCCGAGAAAATCGAGCGGTACTTGTCCGGTTGGGCCAAAGCCGCGACGGTCAACGAGGAGATGTTGAACATCGAATCGACCTTGCCGCTCTCCAGGAACTTGAACAGCGCCGGAGCGGCGGCCTGCACGAAATCGGTGTCCTTGAGGACATCGACACTGTAGGCGTCGATCAGGGCGGCCCGGGTCGCCTTGAACGCGCCCGCGCCGGTCGACCAGCTCGAGAACTTCTTGCCGCGAAGGTCGGGGACCGCCTTGAACGGGGTCTCGTTGCGGACCATCACCTCCTGCATCACCGTGAGCCCGCCGCCGATGACGACCCAGTCGAGCCCCTTGTTGATGCGGGCGATCGCCGCTGTCCCGGGATAGTAAGTGACCATGCACTCCTTCGCCGGCAGGCCCGCGACGTGTCCGCGGAACGGCCGGGCGTCGATGGTCAGGTCGATCCCGTGTTTGGCGTAGATCCCCGCATCCTTGGCGCCGAACGCGCTGAGGACGAAGACGCTGTTTCTCGGAACCGTGGTGGTCACGGGCTTGAGGGCCTGGGCGAGCGCGGGAGCCGAGACCGCGATGGCCGCAAGAACGGAGAAGCCTCCGAGCAGCAAAGGCTTTTTGAACATCTGATTCCTCCCTTCGATTTGTCCGGCGGCCCGCCTTGCCGGTCTCGGGAGGCGAACCGGTGCGCTCATGCTGGGTGGGGGCGGTGCAACTGTCAAGTCGCGCGAAGTGCCGGGTCCGCTCCTTGGCACGGTTCCGGCCCCCCGCCATAATGACCGCGGGCCGCGCGCGGCACCCGCGGCGCGGCGGAAAGCGGGGGGATCGGCATGAAGCTCGACATCTACAACCACATCTTTCCGGTCAAATATTTCGAGCGGATGCAGGAGGTCATCCCCAACAAGGGGCCGATCAAGCGCTGGCTCAACATCCCCGTCCTCTACGACGTCGAAGCGCGGCTTCGGATGATGGACGGCTTCGGCGAGTATCAGCAGATCCTGTCGAACTCGATGCCGCCCATCGAGTTCATCGCCGGACCCGACCGGACGCCGGAGCTCGCGCGGCTCGCCAACGACGGTATGGCGGAGCTCTGCCAACGCTATCCCGACCGCTTTCCGAGCTTCATCGCCTCGCTGCCGATGAACAACATGGACGCGACGGTCAAGGAGATCGACCGCGCCATCGTCGAGCTCGATGCCTGCGGCGTGCAGATTTTCAGCCACGTCAACAACCGGCCGCTCGACGAGCCCGAGTTCTACCCCCTGTTCGAGAAAATGGCCGGGCACGACCTGCCGATCTGGCTGCATCCGGCGCGCGCCGCCAATCACCCGGACTATCTCACGGAAGACAAGTCGAAGTACGAGATCTGGTGGACCTTCGGCTGGCCCTACGAGACCTCCACGGCAATGGCCCGGATCGTGTTCTCGGGCATTTTCGACAAGCTGCCCGGCATCAAGATCATCTCGCACCATCTGGGCGCGATGATTCCCTATTTCGAAGGCCGCGTCGGACCCGGCTGGGACCAACTCGGCACGCGGACGGCGGACGAGGACTACGAAGCGCTGCTGGCCTCGATGAAGAAGCGCCCCGTCGACTATTTCAAGATGTTCTACGCCGATACCGCGACCTTCGGCTCCGATGCCGCGACCGATTGCGGGCTCGCGTTCTTTGGCGTCGACAAGTGCCTGTTCGCGTCCGATTGCCCGTTCGATCCCGAGGGCGGACCGATGTATATCCGCGAGACCATCCGCATCCTCGACAATCTCGGGGTCACCGACGCGGAGCGCGACGCGCTTTATCTCGACAACGCGAAGAAGCTCCTGAAGCTCAACTGAAGGGCCGGCGCGGGCCCGCCACGAGTTTTCGATTTTGGCCGGTCTCCTCGCCGATCCGGTCCGGCGGCGCGGGCTGATCGGGGTCGCGCTCGCGGTCGGCGCCACTCTCACCTTCACGGCGTCCACGGTGGGAGCGGTATTCTCCTACGAGGGCGGCGGCGAGCCGCTTGCCGCCATCAGCTCGCGCTATATCGGCGCGATGCTGGTCTTCATACCGCTGCTCCATTTCTCCGGCATCGGCTTCGCCTTGCCACGCCGCGAGCGCGCGATCTCGCTTGCCCTCGGGGCGCTCGCCGCGGTTCAGGCCTATTGCCTCTACAACTCCATAGCCCACATCGCGGTGGGTCTTACCTTCGCCATCTTCTACATCTACCCGATCCTGGTCGCCCTGATCGCCATCGCCTTCCGTCAGGACCGCATCACGCCGGCGATCGTCGTCGGGCTGGCGGTCGCCTTTGCCGGACTGATGCTGGTCTTCGACGTTTCCGGCGAAGGGTCCAATCTCTGGGGCTCTCTGCTTGCCATCGGGGCGGCGATATCGTGGTCCATCATCACGGTGGGCAGCAGCGGGGTCATGCGGACCCAGGATCCCCGCCTGTTCACGTTTTACCTGCAGCTTTCGGCGGGGCTGATCTATCTGGCGATCTGCCTGGTCGTCGGCGACGTCGACCTGCCCCGGACGGCGAAGGGCTGGGCCGGACTGATCTCGCTGCCGTTGTTCTACGCCGTATCCACGCTCGGTTTCTTCGGCGCCATTGCGATGATCGGCTCGATCCGCGCCGCGCTGCTGATGAACCTGGAGCCCGTGTTCACCATCGCCGCCGGGTTCCTGATCCTGGGCCAGGTCCTCACGCCGCTCCAGCTCGCCGGCGCCGCGCTGGTGATCGGCGCCGTGCTCGCGGTCCGGATCGAGAAAGTGCGCCCGGCCCCGCGGGGCCCGGACCCGTCCTAATCGCGCTCGAACTTCGCTTCGCGCCTGTCCAGAAAGGCCTCCATACCGGTGCGGGCATCGCCGCTGGTCTGGGTGAGCGCGGAGGCCACCGACTCGGTGAACAGCCCCTCCTGCTTCGGCATGTCGGCGATGCGGCCGATCGCCCCGAGCACCATCGCATTCACCATCGGCGCGTTTTCCGCGATGGTCTCCGCGAGTTCGACGGCCTTGTCGAACGCGTCGCCCTCTTCCACCAGATAGTGCGAGAGGCCGAGCGCCTGGCCTTCCTCGGCCAAGACACGGCGCCCCGTCAGCATCATCTCCGTCGTGCGGCCGGCGCCGATGATACGCGTCACGCGCACCGTCGCCCCGCCGCCCACGAAGATGCCGCGCCGTCCTTCGGGAAGCTGGTAAATCGCGCTCGGCTCGGCGACGCGAACATGTGTGGCCGAAGCGATTTCGAGCCCGCCGCCCATCACCGCGCCCTTCATCGCGGTGACCACGGGAAGCCCGCCGAGTTCCACCATGTCGAGCGTCCGGTGCCAGTAGCGCGAGGTCTCGAAGGACTCGACCGGGTCGCGTTCCTTGTGCTCCGACAGGTCGAGCCCGGCACAGAAATGCCGACCTTCGCCGCACAGAACCACCGCGCGGGCTTCGCCCGGAGGAGACTGGAAGAAACGGTTCAGAGCCTCGATCAGCCGGGTGTTGACCGCGTTTCCCTTCTCCGGCCGATCGAGCGTGAGAATCGCCACCCTTTCCCGCAATTCGAACCGCAAGACGTCGCTTTCGAACTTCGCCACCCTAGAATTGACCCCGCTGATGTTTCGCGCCAGCTATAGGGGCCGGGGCTGGCGGTGTAAACTGACGGCGCCACGGGTCAGGGGGACAGGTATGGATATCGCGGGCATTTCGGCTTTGGTCACCGGTGGCGCTTCCGGACTCGGCGCGGCAAGCGCGCGCCGTCTCGCCGATCTGGGAGCGAAGGTCGGAATCGTCGACCTCAACGGCGAAGGCGCGCAAGCGGTCGGCGCCGAAATCGGCGGAACCGGTGTCGGCTGCGACGTCACCAGCCCGGATGCGGTGGAAGGTGCGCTTGCCGAGATTTCCGACGCCGTGGGCGTGCCCCGGGTCGTGGTGAACTGCGCCGGTATCGGCGTCGCGGGGCGCATCGTCGGGCGCGGCGGACCGATGCCGCTCGAGGAATTCACCCGCGTGGTCGAAATCAACCTGTTCGGCAGCTTCAACGTGATGAGGCTCGCCGTTGCCGCGATGTCCGGTCTCGAACCGACCGAAACCGGCGAGCGCGGCGTCGTCGTCAACACCGCCTCGGTCGCCGCCTACGACGGGCAGGTCGGCCAGGCGGCCTACGCCGCCTCGAAGGGCGCCATCGCCTCGATGACGCTGCCCGCGGCGCGCGAATTCGCCCGTATGGGCGTGCGCGTGATGACCATCGCGCCGGGTATCCTGTTGACGCCGATGTTCGACGGCGTGCCGGAGGCCGCGCGCGAAGGGTTGCTTTCGATCACCCAGTTCCCGCCCAGGCTGGGCGCGCCGGAAGAATACGCCCAGCTCGTTCAGCAAATCGTGGAAAATCCCCTGCTCAACGGCGAGACGATCCGTCTCGACGGCGCGGTCCGACTGCCGCCGAGATAGGGAAGGGAGGCCAAGATGGCGGAACCCCGGAAAAAGGCCCGCGTGATGGGCATCAACCACGTGGTGCTCGAAGTCGACGACCTGGACGAGGCGTTGGCGTTCTACGGGGCCATATTCGAATTCGAGCTACGCGGGCGCGGCGAGACCAATGCCTTTATCGACATGGGCGACCAGTTCATCCAGTTGACCTTGCAGAAAGGCGGCTCGCCCGACGTCAAGCGCCATTTCGGGCTGGTGGTGGACGACCGCAGCACGGTTCGCGCCGCGCTTGAAGAGCTCGGGGCCGAGACGATCGGCTCCCGCCTCAATTTCCGCGATCCGTGGGGCAACCGGGTCGAGGTCGTGCCCTACGACAACATCCAGTTTACCAAGGCCGAGCCGGTCCTCCGCGGAATGGGCCTGGACAGTCTGGAAAAGACGCCCTCGGCGATGGAGGAGCTCGCGAAGAAAGGGCTGGCATAGCGCGGGGCGCGGCCCCAGCGGATATCGTCCCTCGATACGGCGCTGGCGCGCCTACTCGGCATGAGGAATCGAAAGACAACCCTCATCCTGAGTAGCGGCGAAGCCGCGTATCGAAGGATCGGTCGTCCCTCCTCTACAGGTCCCGCACATGCGGCAGGACCTCCTTCCCGAAGATCTCCAGCGAGCGCATGATTTCCGCCTGAGGCAGAGAGCCGAAATCGACCAGCATGCCGATCTGCGTGATGCCGATGTCCGCCAGCACCTCGATCCGCTCGATCGCCTGATCCGGCCCGCCCATCAGGACCCGTCCCGGAAAGTACGACTCGAAAGTGAACTTGCGCTGGCCCGCATCGCGTTGCTCGTAGCCCTTGTAGGCGACCGGATCGGCCGGGCGGCGGGTGGCTTCGAGCCCGGCGGTCGCATACTCGCTCATCGCCGTATGTACGGCCGCTTCGAGCCCGGCGTCGTCGCCCTCGGCAAGGAAATGGGCGTGGTAGACGCAGCAGACCTCGTGGTCCTCGATCCCACGGCCCGACCGCGTTAGCGCGTCGCGGTACCACCCGATCCGCTCCACCGCGATGTCGTGGTCGACATGGTAGGCGACGTAAAGGAGGTTGTGCCCCTCTTTGGCGGTCCATTCGAAGCTCTCGGGCGACAGGAGGCAGGCGACCCAGATCGGCGGGTGGGGTTTCTGATAGACGGGCGGCAGGATCGGAAGGCCGCTCATGGCGGGCCGAAAGCCGCCCCCGAACTCGAGCGTCGGGTCGGACCACGCCTTGCGGATCAAGGCCACGCCCTCCTCGACCCGCTCCCGACTCTCCTTCATCGGCACTCCGAAGGCATCGAACTCGTCGCGGATGAAGCCCCGCCCGACGCCGAAATCGAAGCGTCCCTTGGAAAGCTGGTCGAGAGTGGCGGCCTGCTCGGCCACACGAACGGGGTCGTTCAGCGGCAGGATCGTCGCCCCGGTTCCGAGCCGGATGCGCTCGGTCCGTCCCGCCAGATAAGAGAGGAACGCGTAGTTCGCCGGCAGCAGACCGCCGTGTCGGACGAAGTGATGCTCCACCATCCATGCGTAATCGATGCCGATCCGGTCGGCGTAGACGACCTGCTCGACCATGTTGTGGTAATGGGTATGGGCGTCGCGGGTCTCGGGGAGATATGTCGGCAGGTAGAACAGGCCGAATTTCATCTACGGCTTCTCCGAGGAGGTAAACGCGGCGTCCGGACAGTTTGGTGCGGCCGGGTCCGACGGTGCAAGCGGCCCGGCGCGTTACAGGGAGGAAGCGGGCGATGGGCGAAGAGGAATTGTTGAGAAGGGCCTTCGAGGCGGCGCGACGGGCGGCGGCGAACGGCAATCCGCCCTTCGGATCGGTGCTGGCGAATGCGGCGGGCGAGATCGTTCTCGAAGCCGAGAACGACATGCTCACGACCGGCGACGTTACCGGCCACGCCGAGATCAACCTGGTACGCGAAGCGTGTCGGAAGTTCGGTCCCGCGCTCGGCGGCTATACGCTCTATACGAGCTGCGAGCCCTGCGCGATGTGCGCGGTCGCCGCCTACTGGTCGGGGCTCGACCGCATCGTGTTCGGGCTTTCGCATCCGAGGCTGGTCGAAATCCGAGGCGAGGGCGGGCCGCCGATGATGAACCTCCGCTGCCAGGAGGTCGCCGGGCGCGGCGTTCGCGACATGGCGGTCGCCGGCCCGATGCTGGAGGACGAGGCGGCGGCGCTTTTCGCATAGCGCCGGGCGCTTCAACCGTCGCTCGGATGGATGGCGTATTCGCCGGTTTCCATCAGCCGGGCGACGGAACGGCCGGCCTCCGTCATCGAAAGGTCGGCGCGGGTTTCCAGCAACCATGCCTGGTAGGGCACCGCCACGTCCTCCTCGGCGCCGTGGTGGGCGATGCCTTTCGGCGTCCAGGCGACCGTGCCGGGTACGGTCAACCCGCCATAGGCGCCGGGCCCGCCGGCATAGACGATGATCTCGTCGTAATCCGCGTTGCAGTGGATCGGCGGACGATCGCTGCGCCGCGAGCTGAGGTGATAGAACAGGCACCGTCCCGCCGCATCGTCGATCAGTCGTCCCGGCGGGATGCCTCCGAAGGCGACGCCCAGCCCCTTCGCGCTCTCGATATTGAACCGGCGAACCGACGCCGCTCCGCGCGGGGCCTGTCCGCCCAGCGGATCGAACTTGTAGAAATAGGACGTCGTTCCGCCGCGGTGGCGGACCAGGACCTCGTAGTCGCCCGGCGTCGCATCGGCGAACGGGACCGGCTCGTCGACGTCCAGCGCCGTGTTGAGCACCGCGCTTGGATCGGGGGCGACGGCCAGCGCGCCCTCGCATGCCGCTGTCAGCGCTAAAACCGGGTCTCCGATCCCGACATAGCGCCAGGCCACCGCGCGGGGAACCAGAACGAAATCCCCGTACCTGACATCCATCGCGCCGAAATCGGTTTCGAGGCGCGCGTTGCCGGAGACGACATAGTGGACTTCATCGGCGACAACGTTGCGGATCGCGAAATCCATCGCCGCCGCGTGCCTGGTGGCCTCCAGGACGATCCCGTCTCCCCGGAGGATCGCCACCGGAAACGAGCGCGCGTCCGGAGGGAATAGTTCGGCGATGTCGAAGCGCCGCGGCGCGTATTCGCCTTCGATCCGCGTGTAGGACGGCGAATACCCGGCCCGCGGCACGTTGGTTCGCGCGCCAGCGAACCCCTCGCGCGTGTAGCTGTAGAGATGCGCGGCGGGCTTTCGTCCGAGGTCTCCACCCATCGTTTTCTCCCGGTTCCCGGAAAATCAGGGCGCGGCGCGGTTTTCGTCGGCGAGCAGCCCGTCGACCACCTGGCGGGCGAGAATCGTACCGCCGTCGATGCCCACGTCCACCGTGCGAATTCCGCTCGTATCTGCCTCTATCGAGGCCTGCTGCGCCTCGAGGATCGCGCGGTCCTCCTCGAAGATGTCGCAGACGACCCGATGCCACCATTCGCCGAATTCGCCGTCGGTCCGCCGGAAGTTGCGCGAAACCGCCCAGAAATAGTTGGTCGTGCCGTCGGTCTCCGGCGTCAGGCAATCGAGGACGAAAAACCGCACCCCCGCATTCGGGTCGTTGTTGCCCGGCGGCACCGCCCGCACCTCGACATGCACGTAGCAGGGCGGCTGGAAGTGGACCAGCTGGTAGCGGTCGATATTGGCGTCGCTCCCGGCCGCCGCCGCGAAGAAAGGCGGTGGCGGGATGTCGCGCATGACGCGGTCGACGAACACCTCGTTCTCCTCGCGGCGCGACTCGATCGGGGTTTCCGCGACCGCTTCATTTCCGATGCTGGACGTATGCACATAGGTCTCGTGCGACAGGTCGATCAGGTTGTCGACCAGAAGCTGATAATGCGCCTTGACGTGGAGGCGGTCCCGAAACGGCACCCACCCGTTCTCGTCCAGCCCGGGCATTGCCGGGAGGAGCTCCGTGTCCGCATTCTCCGGCTTGCCCATCCAGACCCAGATCCAGCCGTATTTCTCGATCGCCGGATAGGTCCGTACCGCGGCGCGGCGGGGCACCCGATCCTGGCCCGGAACGGCCACGCACCTGCCCTCCGCGTCATAAGCGAAGCCGTGATAGCCGCAAACCAGCCGGTCTCCGACGAGCTTCCCTTTGGACAACGGCAGGCGGCGGTGAATGCAGCGATCGACCAGCGCGCGCGGGGTACCGTCCCCGCTGCGGAAGAAGACAATGGGCTCGCCGCATACCGTGCGGGCGATCGGCACGCGGCCGATCTCCGATGCCGTGGCGGCGACGTACCAAGCCTCCTTGACGAACATGGGGCGCTCCCTCTCCGACATGCCCATGGTGGCACCGAGGGGGCTATTCGTCGACTGTCCAGCGCGCCTTGCGTCGTTCCAGAAAGGCGCCGATGCCTTCCTGCGCGGCGTCCGACATCCGGGTCTTCACGTTCCAGCCAAGCCCGGTCTCGAAACGCGCTGGGTCCGGCCCATGGCCGAGATCGGCGATCAGGGCCTTGGTGCCCGCGATCGCTTCCGGCGACGCCGCCAGCGCCAGTCGGCAATGCGCCTCCACGCGGTCATCGAGATCGGCGGTGTCCTCGGCGACCTCGTGTATCAAGCCCGCGCGCGCCGCGATATCTGCGTCGAAGACGACCGCTCCGGTCGCCAGATAGCGAAACCAGCCGGCGCCGACTTTCGGCAGCAGGAAACCGGCGATGATTCCGGGGGCGAGGCCGATCCGCACCTCCGACAGGCAGAATCTCGTCTCCCTCTCGGCGATGGCGACATCGCAGCAGGCGACGAGGCCCAGCGCGCCCGCCATCGCCGCGCCGTGCAGTCGGCCGACGATCGTCTTGGGACAGTTCGCGGCCGCTATGTAGACCCGTTGAAGGCGTCGGGAATCGCGGGCGACCTCATCCTCGGTCGCGCCCCTGGTATCGCGCATCCAGTTGAGGTCGCCGCCGGAGCAGAACACCTTGCCGTTGCCGCGGAGCACGATGGCCCGAACGGTGTCGTCGCCGCCGAGGCGTTCGAGGGCGGAGAGCAGCTCTTCCATCATGTCCGGGTTTATCGCGTTGCGTCGCTCCGGGCGGTTCAGCGCGACGGTCGCGATACCGCGCGGATCGGTTTCAACGTCGATGGTCTTGTACGGCTGCACGGCACGCTCCCGCGTTCAATCGGGGATCCGGAGACGCCCCTTGATCACCTTCCGGGTCGGGGTGAGCGGCAACTCGTCCACCAGGACGAGGCGTTCCGGCCACTTGAGCTTGGCGATCCGCTCGCTGTCCAGCCATGCGATAAGGTCGCCGAGCTCGGGCGCGGTGCCGTCCCGGGGAATCGCGAAGCAGCACGAGCGTTCGCCGAGAACTGGATCCGGCATCGGGACGATCGCCGACTGGACTATGTCGGGGTGGCGGTCGATCGCTTCCTCGACATCGGCCGGGTTGATCTTGACGCCGCCGCGGTTGATCAGGTCCTTCTCGCGGCCGGTGATCGAGACCGCGCCGGTTTCGTCGATCTCCGCCCGGTCGCCGGTGCGGAACCAGCCGTCGCCGGTAAACGAGGCCGCGTTGGCTTCGTCGTTCCTGTAGTAGCCGCCGAACACGGAAGTCCCGCGGATCTGGAGCTCGCCTTCCTCGCCGGCGGGCAGGGGGTTGCCGTCCGCGTCGCAGACCCTGGCTTCGTTCCCCGGGCTCGGCCGCCCGCAGCCCCACGCGGCCCGTTCGATGTCCTCATAGGGCCGCGTGAACAT
This sequence comes from Defluviicoccus sp., assembly GCA_022823775.1. Lineage (GTDB taxonomy): Bacteria > Pseudomonadota > Alphaproteobacteria > MPNO01 > MPNO01 > MPNO01. The sequence goes on from JAJEHI010000135.1 coordinate 99,250, forward strand.
GCCGCACTGGCATTCCGTCATCCCCCAGAGCTGTGCGACGCGGCCGTTCCCGAACGCCTCCTGCGCCTTTCGATAGAACGCGGGCGCGGCCTTCGCCCCCGAAACGACGCAGTAATGGACCGGGGCGAGGGTCTCTCTGTCGAGCATTCCCGCCTCGAGGCATGAGGCGATATGAGCGGGTGCCGCGAAGATGTGGCTTGGCCGGAATTCCCGGATGGCCTGGACCAACGCCGGCGGGCTGAACGCCGGCAGCAATGCCGTCGCGCCGCCTCCGTAAAGCGTGAGATGGAAGGAGTAGAGGCCGAACAGATGGGTAAAGGGCGCGGCGGACAGCATGATCGACCCGGGCCCCATCTGCTTTTCGCTGCAGTTGAGGCGGGCGTTGGCGAGGAACCGGCGATAATCGGTGAGAACCGCTTTCGGGCTCGACGACGTGCCCGATGTGAACAACATCGCATAGGGATCGCCGGCGGCGGGCGGCGGGTCCAACGCGGCGCCCGGACATGCGACGTCTTCGAACGCCAGTGTACCCTCCGGTGCCGGACCGCCCACGGCCACGACATGCGCGAGAGAGGGCAGGTCCGACCGGAGCCTTGCGAGTTCGGCGGCCGGTTGCCTGTCGCCTGCGGCCGTCGCCGCGAACGCCGCTTTGGCGTCGGCATGACGGATCGCGTCGGCGGCCTCGCGCGGCCCGTAGGGCATATGGATGGTGCTGGTCACCGCTCCGAGGCGGGCGCAGGCGAGAATTGCATACAGGAAAGCCGGCAGGTTGGGGAGCTGCGCCGCGACCACGTCGCCCCGCCCGATGCCGAGCGCGGCAAGCCCGCCGGCCAGCGCATCCACACGCTCTGAGAGCGTCCGCCAATCGACGACCTCGCCGGCGGTGAGAATCGCCGGCGCGTCGCCCCGGTCCCGCACGCAGCGTTCCAGCAGGCTGGTCAGCGTGTCGTCGGTCCAGAATTCGGACCCGGCAGCGGTGCTGGTCTGCGGCATGTCGGGCAACCGGGAGAGTTATGGCGACCCCAACGGGAGTCGAACCCGTGTCTTCAGCGTGAAAGGCTGATGTCCTAGGCCTCTAGACGATGGGGTCGTGGCGCGATTGGTAGCCGCCGAGATGGCGGAAATCAACCGCTACCTCGCCCGGTGCCGCTTTCGCGCGGCGGTTCCGGGTAGGGACGGCCGGTCTGCATGGGGTCCCGCGGATCGCGGCCGTAGCGCCGCCGGGCGATAAGGCGGCGCCGCGCCACGACCAGCTTCAGCGACCAGACATAGCCTATCCAGGCGGCGGCAACCGCGTAGGGCGGGCAGCCCACCAGCATCGCGAGCCCCCACCCCGCGACGGTGGCAATGCCTTCGAGAAAGATGGCGATGCCTTCGTGAAACATGTCCGGGATCCAGCTCGCGCCCGGCAGGTAGTCGGTCGCCGGGTCCGCCTCGATACTGGCGTCCCGGTGCTCGATGAAGCCGCCATAGCCGGTGAGGTCGTCCCATCGCCCGAGAACCAGCTGCCCGGTCACGTAGAACATGTAATAGGCCGGCAGCACGGTCGCGAAATTGGTCACCCAGGTCCATGCCATCGCGTGGATCACGTTGAAGTCCCAGCGCGGCGCGAAGCGGCGGACCGCCAGCCAGTGCGCCAGTACGAACATCATTTGGATGCCCACGGTCGGCGTCATCGCCCAGAACAGCCCGACCGCCACGCCGCGGGCGGTGTATTGCGGCGGATGCCGGCTGCGCTTTACGGGAACCACGAAACGGTATCGCAGCCAGCGGCCGAACCGGACCAGACCGTTGCGGCGCCGATAGGGCTGTGTCCCGGCCGCAGGCAAGCTCCGCCCCTCCGTCATCCTCGCCGGCTCGACCGGCGGGTCTCCACCTGCCGCATCACGGCCTCGCCGCGTCCTCGATCACCAACTCGACCGCATCCCGGCCGCGCCACCGATCCGCCTTGAGGTGCCCGGCGAGGTGGAGCGGGCTGCCCCAGTTCTCCAGCAATGCCTTGCCAAGCGCGGTGTCCGCGGCACGGAACGCCACTCCCTTGAGCCGGGGGCCGCCGTCCGCGCCGGCGAGGAAACAGCGGACGTGATCGGTGCCGACCACATCGGCGCGCGCCACCGTGACCCGCGGGAGAGCGAAGCGCGGCCGCGGGTTGCCGGCGCCAAACGGACCGACCGCTTCGAGCGCGCCGACGATATTTGCGGTGGCGCCTTTCGGCGTCAAGGCGCCGTCGATGGCGAGGCCCGCCGCGGGAATCCGGTAGTTCAACTGCCGCGCGATGTGCTCGTCGAGGAAGGATTTGAGCTCGCCGATCCGTTCGGTCGCGACCGAAAACCCCGCCGCCATGGCGTGACCGCCCCCGGCGATCAACAGCCCTTCCTGGCGGGCCGCGATTACCGCCGAGCCCAGTGCCGCCCCTCGTATCGACCGGCCCGAGCCCTTGGCGGTTGCGCCTTCGATCGCCAGCACGCAGGCGGGACGGTCGAAACGTTCGCGCAGCCGCGACGCCACGATTCCGATCACGCCCGGATGCCAGCCCCGCTCCGCGACCAGGATTAGCGGTTCCTTCGCCGCGTCCGTTTCCGCGTTCTGCGCCTCGGCGAGCTCCGTCGCACGGTCGAGCACCTCGGCCTCGATCTCCCGCCGTTCCCGGTTGTAGCGGTCGAGCCGCGCCGCGATGTCGCCGATTTCGGTCGGATCGTCTATGGAGAGCAGCCGTGCCCCCAGCCCCGATTCGCCGACCCGACCGCCGGCATTGACCCTGGGGCCGAGCACGAAGCCCGCGTGGTAGGCGCCCGGGCGTTCGTCCAGTCCCGCGATGTCGGCGAGAGCGGCGATCCCCGGGTTGTCGCGGCGCGCCATGACCTTCAGACCCTGGGCCACCAGCGCGCGGTTGATGCCCGTGAGCGGCACCACGTCGCAGATCGTCCCGAGAGCCACCAGGTCGAGCCAGGCCATGAGGTTCGGTTCGGAATGCCCCTCGCCGTACCACCATGCGTCCCTGAGCGCCCGGTTGACCGCGACAGCGAACAGGAACGTAACCCCGACGGCGGCGAGCTGGCGGCAATCGTTGTCCTCGTCGAGCCGATTCGGGTTGACAACCGCGACAGCCTCCGGGAGCCCCGCCTCGGCGACATGGTGGTCGAGCACGACGATATCGATTCCCAGAGCCGCGGCCTCGGCGAGCGGCTCATGCGCGGTCGTCCCGCAATCCACCGTAATCACGACGGAGACGCCCTCCGCCCGAAGCGCGCGGAGGCCGCCGATATTGGGTCCGTACCCTTCCGACATCCGGTCGGGAACATAGACCGCGAGATCGTGTCCGATGGAGGAGAAGAAGCGGACCAGCAACGCCGCCGAGGTGGCCCCGTCGACATCGTAGTCGGCGAACACCCCGATCCGTTCTCCGTCGTTGACCGCGCGCACGATACGCTCGCAGGCGCGGTCCATGTCACGCAGGGAAGACGGGTCGGGAAGCGCCGCCCGCAGGGTGGGATTCAGGAAATCGTCGACTTCTTCGATGGCGACGCCTCGCCCCGAAAGGACGCGCGCGACGATCTCCGGCAGCCCGTTCGCCTCCGCGATGGCAAGCGCGTGCCTGTCCTCGGTCGTTCGCGGATACCAGCGCTTTCCGGTGATCGACCGCGCGACATCGAGATAGGCGGGGTCCGCTGTCGCCTCGATCATCGGGATCCTCCGCCCCGGCGGCGCAACCGACTCAGCCTCCGGCGTGGTCGAGGCCGGTCTTGCGCTCCAGGTTGTGGTGCGCCTCCACCAGCCGCACGGTGCCGGTTTTCGAGCGCATGACCATCGAATGGGTGTAGGCCCGGCCGGCTTCGCGCCGCACGCCGCGCAGCATGGTGCCGTTGGTCACGCCGGTGGCGGCGAACATCACGTCCCCGTTCGCCATATCCAGGAGCCCGTATTTGCGGTCGAGGTCGACGATCCCGCAATTGGCGGCACGGCCGCGCTCCTCGTCGTTGCGGAAGATCAGCCGGCCCTGCATCTGGCCGCCGATGCACCTCAGCGCGGCGGCGGCCAGCACGCCCTCCGGAGCTCCGCCCGAGCCCAGATAGATGTCGACGCCGCTTTCCGGCTGCGATGTCGCGATGACGCCGGAGACGTCGCCGTCGGTGATCAGCATGATCCGCGCGCCCGATTCCCGCACCTCGGCGATCAGCTCCTCGTGGCGCGGCCGGTCGAGAATGCAGGCGACGAGGTCGGAGACCTCCACGCCCTTGGCTTTCGCGAGGCTCTCGAGGTTCGCCGCCGGGCTTTCGTCGAGGTCGACCACGCCGTCGGGCAGCCCGCCGCCGACGGCGATCTTGTCCATGTAAACGTCGGGCGCGTTGAGAAACCCGTCTTCCTCGGCCATGGCGATGACGGCCAGCGCGTTGGTCAGACCCTTGGCGGTGATCGTGGTGCCTTCGAGGGGATCCAGCGCGATGTCGATCTTGGGCCCGCCGCCCGCGCCGACCTTCTCGCCGATATAGAGCATCGGCGCTTCGTCGCGCTCGCCCTCGCCGATCACCACCGTGCCGTCTATGGCAAGGCTGTTGAGCGCCGCGCGCATCGCATCGACCGCGACTTGATCGGCGGCCCGCTCGTCCCCGCGACCCATCAGCCGCGATGCGGCGAGTGCCGCCGCCTCGGTCACCCTGACCGCCTCGAGCGCAAGGTTTCGGTCCATTTTCGAGGCGGGTTCGGTCATGATCCGACTCCTTTCGCGCGTCAGCTTATCAACGATTCGATCCGAATCATGCGCGGAGGCTGCACCACGCTCCCGAGCGTCTCGATCCGCGCGAGCGCCCGCGCCATCGCGGCCTCTTCGGTCTCGTGGGTGGTGAGCACGACCGGCACCGCTTCGCCCGGCGCGCGGCCGCGCTGGATCATCGATTCCATCGAAATCTCCTCGTCGCGGAGCGCGGCAGCCACATCGGCGATGACGCCCGGCCGGTCGAGCACCATCAACCGCAGGTAATAGGGGCCGGCATGTCGGTCCATCGCCGCGGTCCCGGGCGGGGCGAGCCTGGCGGCCGGAACCGCGAAGACCGGCAGCCGGAGGCCGCGCGCCAGATCGACCAGATCGGCGACAACCGCGGACGCGGTCGGGCCAGCCCCCGCGCCGCGCCCTTCGAAGACCGCCGTCCCCACGCTGTCCCCCTCGGCGACGACCGCGTTGAACACGCCCTCCACGCCGGCCAGCGGCGCGGTTTCGGGAATCATGCAGGGGTGGACCCGCTGCTCGATACCGTGCCCGGTGCGCCGGGCGATGCCGAGCAGCTTGATCCGGTAGCCGAGCTCGTCGGCGAAGACGATGTCGTCGGCCGATACATGGCGGATGCCCTCGACATGCACGCCGTCGAAGTCGATCTCGGTGCCGAAACCGAGCGCGGTCAGGATCGCGAGCTTGTGCGCCGCGTCGATGCCGTCGATGTCAAAAGCGGGGTCGGCCTCGGCATAGCCCAGGGCCTGCGCGTCGGCGAGAACCTCGTCGAACGGCCGGCCGGTCTCGCGCATCTGGGTCAGGATGTAGTTGCAGGTCCCGTTGAGGATCCCGTATATCGCCGAAATCCGGTTGGCGGCGAGTCCTTCCCGCAACGCCTTGACGATCGGAATGCCGCCCGCGACGGCCGCCTCGTAGCCGAGGGTCCGTCCGGTCTCCTCGGCCTGTCTCGCGAGGCGGGTGCCGTGCCTCGCGAGCAGCGCCTTGTTGGCGGTGACGATGTCGCGTCCGGCGTCGAGCGCGGCCTCGCATGCCGCCTTCGCGATCCCGTCCTCCCCGCCGATCAGCTCGACGAATACATCCGCGTCCGCATTGCGCGCCATATCGACCGCATCGTCGAACCAGGCGACGCCGTCAAGATCGAGGCCCCGGTCCCGGGTCCTGTCCCGCGCCGACACGGCGACCACTCTGATCGGGCGTCCCGCGCGGCCCGCGAGCGTTTCGGCCTGCTCCCTGAGCAGGGCGAATACGCCAGCGCCGACCGTGCCGAGTCCGGCGAGCGCGACGCCGAGCGGTGCCATCAGGCTTGGACCGTCTGCTTCGGCGCCGAGACGAGCCGGTCGGTATCGGCCAGGAAGCGGCGGACGTTGCGTGCCGCCTGGCGGATACGGTGCCGGTTCTCGACCAGCGCGATCCGCACGTAGCCTTCGCCATATTCTCCGAATCCGACGCCCGGAGAGACGGCCACCTTCGCCTCCTCCAGCAGGAGCTTGGAAAATCCGAGCGATCCGATGTTGGAAAACCGGGGCGGAATCGGCGCCCAGGCGAACATGGTGGCGCCCGGCGGCGGGATCTCCCATCCCGCGGCGCTGAAGCTTTCCACCAGCACGTCCCGCCGCCGGCGATAGAGTGCGCGGGTTTCCTCGATGCACTCCTGCGGGCCGTTGAGCGCCGCCACCGCGGCGACCTGGACCGGGGTGAAGGCGCCGTAATCGAGATAGGACTTCACCCGTGCCAGCGCCTCGATCAGCCTGCTGTTGCCGACGGCGAAGCCGATGCGCCAGCCCGGCATCGAATAGGTCTTGCTGAGCGATGTGAACTCGACGGCGATGTCGACCGCGCCCGGCACCTGCAGGATGGAGGGCGGCGGGTTGTGGTCAAAGTAAATCTCGGCATAGGCCAGGTCCGAGATCACGTATATGCCGCGCGACTTGCAAAAATCCACGACCTCCTCGTAGAACCCGAGATCCACGGTGTGCGCGGTCGGGTTGGCCGGGAAGTTGAGAATCACGGCAAGAGGCGCGGGCACGCTGTAGCGCGCCGCACGCTCGATTTCCGACAGGAAATCGATGCCGGGACCCACCGGAACATGACGCAGCGCGCCGCCCGCGATGATGAATCCATAGGCATGGATCGGATAGGACGGGTTGGGCACGATGACCACGTCGCCGGGGCTGGTAATCGCCATCGCGAGGTTGGCGAACCCTTCCTTGGAGCCCAGGGTCGCGATGGCCTCCCGCTCGGGGTCGATCGTCACCCCGAAGCGGCGCTCGTAATAGGCCGCGATCGCGCGCCTGAGCCCGCGAATGCCGCGCGAGTTGGAATATCGGTGGGTCTTCGGATCCTGCACCGCCTCGACCAGTTTGGCGACGACGTGGGGCGGCGAAGGGGCGTCCGGGTTGCCCATGCCGAAATCGATGATGTCTTCGCCGGCCGCACGCGCAGCAGCCTTCATCGCGTTCACCTCGGCGAACACGTAGGGCGGCAGACGCTTGATCCGGTAGAATTCCTGGTCGCTTTCGGGCGTTCCGTTCATGGGCCTGCCGGTATCCCGTTCCTCTCCGGATCCGCCCGCTTCGGGCGGTTCCTTCGTCGGCGGCGAAACTGCATGGTTTGGCGTGCGCTGACAACCCGGCGCGGCGTTCCGGATTGCCTTTCGACCGTCCGACATGCTGCCGAAAAACGCGCTGCAGCGGGGCGCGACGCCGCGGTTCCGTTCCGGCGTCAGGAGCGGAACGCCGTTACAGGAGGGACCAGGCAAGGTCCCTGGCTTCCTTCTCGGTTTCGACGATCCGGTCGTCGGGGATCCGGTCGAGCACATCGAACGCAAAAAGGGGTCCGTGGATTCGGTCGTTGATGCCGCAGACGACGATCTCGGTGCGGGTCTGCTTGGCGCGATCGATGACCTGGGCCAGCAGGTGAGCGGCGCTGTCGTCGACGTGGGTCGCTCTGGAAAGGTCGAATATCACGACGTCGTGGTCGCGGATGTCTGCGCCGATCAAGGCGATCAGCTTTCGCGAGGACGACACCGTGAAGGAGCCGCGAAAAGCCACCAGCCCTATTCGCGCGGTGAAATCGTCAGGTGCCTCCGCGCTGAAGGTTCTGTCGAGAAGCGGCGTCGAGATAACGCTGTCGAGTTCGAGCGATTCCAGTTGCGCGGCGTTCACGATATTGGCGGCGATAACCCCGAACATGATCGCGAAGACCGGATCCACGAAGATTGTCACGGCCATGACCAGCAGCATGACCGTGGAATATCTCGGGTCCATCCGGGGGATCTTCCGCAGGAACGAGAACTCGATCATCCGCCAGCCGACGAGCATGACGATCGCGGACAGCGCGGCCAGCGGCAGCGCGGCCACGTGGGGGCCGAGGCGCAGAATGAGCGCCGCGACGATGACAAGACAGACGATGCCGGCGACGACGGTTTTGCCGCCGAAGCGGCGCGCCGTCATGGTCGCGATGGTCGCCCCCCCGGGCATGACCCCGGCGATTCCCGCCGCAAGATTTCCCAGGCCGACGCCGAACAGCTCGCGGTTCGGATTGTGCCGGGAACCGGTGAAGGTATCGGCGATCAGCGACCACATCAGGGTGTAGACGGAGCTGATCAGGGCGATCAGCACCGCCGGTCCCACCGCTTTCGGCAGGAAGTCGAGCGACGGAAGCTCGATCACCGGGATCGGCAAACCGACCGGGACGGGGCCCAGCTGATGGATGTCGGGTATGAAGAGCGCACCGATCCACCCGATCCCGACTGCGGCGAGCGGCGCGGGGATGAATCTGCCTATACGGGTCGGCCACAGGAAGATCAGGGCCAGGCAAAAGACTGCAAGGGCGAGGTCGCTTGTGCCGAGGTGAAACAGCTTCTCGGCCTGCGTCCAGAGGAGCAACACGCCGATCCCCGACATGAACCCGGTGAGTACGATGTGCGGCATGTAGGAGACGTAGCGGCCGACGCCCGCGAGCCCGAGCACGATCTGGATGGCGCCGGCCATGACAATGACGACCGCGAGTTCCGGCAGCGTCATCTCATTGCCCATGACAGCGTCGCGGTGACCACCGCGAGCACCGCGCTCGGTCCGCTCACCATCGCTCGCGTGCCGCCGCAGACGGCCGCAATGATCCCGACGATGACGCCGCACCACAGTCCGGCAAGGGGTCCCATGCCGGAGATGACGCCGAGTGCCATGGCGGTCGGCACGTAGGATGCCACGAGGATGATGCCGGCCTTCAGGTCCGCCCAACCGGTCTCGCGGGCGTAGGGAGGCCGTTTTTCGTTCCGCAGACTATTCAGCATGTTCGGGACTCTCCCGCGGTCCGCGTCCGGCGGCCGATCCGCCTCGAATGTTAGTGCATGGACGGTTTCCCGGCCAAGCTGGCCGGTCGGTGTCGGCGACGGATATTCAACGCTTGCGTGCCGCCAGAGCGACCGCTTCGTCGGCAAGTCGTGCGATTTCGTCGAACCTGGATGCCCGAACGAGAGCGGGACTGACGATCCAGCTCCCGCCGCATGCGAGGACATTGGGCAGCGCCAGATAACTTCCGAGGTTGTCCGGACCGATGCCGCCGGTCGGCACGAACCGGATGGAGCCGTACGGTCCCGACAGAGCTTTCAGGAACGACACGCCGCCGCTGGCCTCGGCGGGGAAGAACTTGACCGCCTCGAGGCCGAAGCCCATCGCCTGTTCGACGCCCGTCGGGTTGTTGATGCCGGGCAGGATGGGCATGCCCGTCTCCACGCACGCCTCCACGACCGCGGGATTGAAGCCGGGCGTGACGACAAATTGGCTGCCGGCTTCACGGGCCAATTCCACCTGTTCGGTGTCGAGAACGGTCCCCGCGCCCACCAGCATTTCCGGAAATCGCTCCCGCACGATCCCGATGGAAGCCGCCGCCGCCTCCGATCGGAACGTGATCTCCGCCACGGGCAGGCCGCCCGCCATCAGCGCCTTCGCGAGAGGCGCGGCGGCGGCGCTCGTCTCCAGTTCCACGACGGGCAAGACCCTCGCCTCGCCGAGCCGCGTCAGAACGTTCGATGGATTATCGGTCATGGTTCCCGATCCGACCCCGATTTGCGCGGCGACGGACGCAGCCGAACAAACGCTTAGTTGCGCGCAATCAACGCTCCCGGGGCACCGACCACCCGGGAGGCGATATCGTGTCCGGCCAGAAGGCATCGCCTTTCGTCTTCGCCGCGAAGCAATGCCGCCAGGTAGCCGCCGTTGAAACTGTCTCCCGCTGCGGTCGTGTCGACGACGTCGGAAGCCGGGGCGAATTCGGGATGCGCGTCGCGGGCGAGAAATGGCGACACCGGGCCGCGCGCCCCCCGCTTGATGGCGCACGCGCGCCAACCCGTAGCTGCGAACCGTGCGATTACGGCCTCCTCGCCGGCGTCGCCGAACAGGGCGATCTCGTCGTCGAGCGAGGGCAGAGCGATGTCGGCGATCTCCCACATTTCGCATATCGAGCGGCACGCGGTCGCCGCATTCTCCCAGAGTTGCGGCCGGTAGTTGGAATCGAAGGCGACATGGCACGCTTCGCGCCCGCGCAGGTCGCGCAAGTGAGCGATGAGGCGCTTGCGGGCCGAAGGTTGCAGGACGGCCAGCGTTATGCCCGACAGATAGACGATGCTCGCCGCCGGCAGGGCGGCAGGGGTTTCGCTCGATGAGAACAGGCGGCGTGCCGCAGAGTCGTTGCGCCAGTAGTGAAAGCTGCGTTCGCCCGACTCGTCCGTCGACACGGCATAGATGCCGATATTCCGCTCCTCGTCCGATCCGACTTGCGAAACATCGATACCCTCGTCCTTCGCAGCGCTCAGGAACGCCCGCGAGAGGGGATCGCGGCCGACGCGCGTGCAATACCCGACGCGGGCCGACGGACCGAATTCCCGAGCGCAATAGACCGCCGTGTTGAAAGTGTCGCCCGCGAACCCGACGCGGAAGCCGGCCGCCGGTTCTTGCCGGATCTCGGCCATGACTTCCCCGATGGAGAGCAGGTGAAGTTTCAAGGATCCGGTGCGGCCGGAGCCATGCGCGGCCTCCGATGCTTCGACAGGCGACCGCACGCCAGCGTCGCCCGCCGGTCGGGAGAGCCGCTGTAACCCGGCTTCAAACGGGCATCCCGGTCGGCTGCGTGCTCAAAGGCGACCTCCGGCCGGTCGTCCGGCAAAGCCCGCGTCAGGACCGTCTCGGACCGGATCGCGTCTCAGGCGTCGACCACGTCGAAATGGCGAATGCTGGGCGGATCCGCGAGGGCCTTCATGAGCCGGTCGCTGGTACCCCTCTCCCGTTGCCAGGCCAGATATTTCTCGTATTGCTCGTGGGAATCCCACGTCTCTACAACCGCGACGCTATCGGCGTCGTCGGTGTTCTGCAGCACGTCGACGCCTGTACAGCCTTCATAGGCGCGTGTGTCCGTCAGGATCGACTTGAGGAGCGCAACCAATTCGTTCCCGGTACCGGGTTTTGCCCTGACTTCGAGAATCACCCTTACGGCCATTTCGAGACCTCACTTTCCATCTGTATGACCAGCAACACCGGCGGTTCGTCGTGCCCCGCCACTCATGCGTCAATCGGTTCTCCGCCGACGGCGCAGAACCCTGCGTCCCCTGCGATATCCGGCGGCGGAGGCCAAGAGCTCGGGCTGCCACGACGGGCAGATTGACGGTCGGATCGTCGCCGACCCGGGAAATGAAAGCAAGCGCGGTATACCTGCATGGGACAATCTGTCCGTCGTTCCGTCGGCAGACGCGCCGCTCGGGGACGCAAACCCCGGTCCGGTTCGCCGGTAACCCGAGAAACCGGACCGGGCTCAAGGGAGGGTTTTTCCGCGGACTTCTAACGGGGTTTCGCGGCCGGTCCGCCTGGGGGCGGGTCGAGTTCTTCGCTCTGACGCGGGATCGTTTCGCTCGAATAGCGGGCGTTCTTGCGGTCCGCGACCAGGCCTTCGGCCATCCTCGAGCGGATCTCGTCCCAATCGGGCGCCGGGGCGGAGGGTGCGGCGGCAGGCTTCGCGTCCGCCGAACCGGAGGTCTTGTCGTCCGATCCCGAGAGCCAGTTCGTCGCGCCGCAGGCACCGAGCAGCGACGCCAGCGCGACCAGCCCGGCGGCGGTGAAGAGTCGTGTTCTCAATCGCCTATTCCATCGAAGCGATGCCCGAAGCGCGCGATTCCGTATGGTAGGGCCGGCGATGGGCATAATCAAACGTGTGCCCGCCGCCGGGTAGCCGGCAGGGTTGCATTCCGGGCATCGAATCGACACCGTGCGGCGGCGATGGCGAAGCGAGTCGAAGAAGACGCATTCCGTGGACGCTTCGAGCGCCATCTGAGCTGGGTGCTGAGCGCCGGCAAGGGGGGTGAGCGGGGCGATTTCCGGGGTCTGCACCTCGACGGGACCAACCTGCACGGCTTCACGCTGCACGGGGCCGCGTTCGAGAGAGCGAGCCTGCGCCGGGCGGAGCTCAGGCGTGCCCAGTTGCAGGAGGCCGATCTGACGGGTGCCGATCTCGGCGGCGCGCTCCTGCACGATGCCGTGCTGGCCGGCGCCTCGTTGCGCGGGGCGCGGCTAACCGAAGCCGAGCTGGTCAGGGCCGATCTCACCGGAGCCGACTTGTCGGACGCCGACCTGGTGGGCGCCGACCTTCTTGGCGCGGTGCTCGACGACGCCAATCTCGACGGCGCCGACCTGACGTCGGTGCTGAGCCTCGAACCCCGCCAGATTCTCGGCGCTCGCTTCACCGCGCGGACGCGCCTGCCGAAAGGGTTGACGCCTCCGGTAGACTAAAAGGTCGCGTCGGCTCCACGCGGCGGTCACACGATATCGATCGTCAGACTGCCGATGCCCTCGATCTCGCCGACCAGCCGATCGCCCCGCCCCACCTTGCCGGGCCCCTTGGGCGTACCCGTGAAGATGAGGTCGCCGGGCTCCAGCCGGCTCAGCGCCGACAGCCGCGCGACGATTTCGGCGACCGGCCAGATCAGATCGGACAGGTCGCCGCGCTGACGCTCCGCCCCGTTGATCGACAGCGCGATGGCACCGCTCGCCGGATGGCCGATCTCCGCCGCCGGTGCGAGATCGCTCATCGGCGATGCGCCGTCGAAGCTCTTGCAGAGATCCCACGAATGCTGGTCGGCGATGCAGGCATGCATGATGTCGCGCCGGATCATGTCGAAGCCGACCGCGTAACCGAATACGTGGTCGAGCGCGGTCTCGCGCGGGATGTCGGCACCGCCCTTGCCGATCGCCGCGACCATTTCGACCTCCGGTTCGAGCCGCTCCGTCCCCGGCGGGAAGGGCAGGGATGCACCGTCGGGGATCACCGAGTCGGCCGGCTTGAGGGAAACGCCCGGCTTCGACCCGCCGGCGCCGCCGAGACCCGTTTCCGCGGCGTGGGCCGCGTAGTTGCGCCCGATCGTATAGATCCGGCGAACCGGAAAGCGGAGATCGCTGCCCGCGATCCCCACCGTCGCGGGTTCTACAACGGGTATCGCGTAGCTCATCGCCGACTTCTCCCCGCTCCGGTCAGGCCTTGCCCAATAGGGCGACCGCGCCGTCCTCGCCGATCCTCGCCCGGATACCGGTTCGCCACCAGCGGTCGCCGGTAAAGGCGCTCCGGTTCGCCGCCTCGTCGTCGAGATAGGAGGGCGCGAGGTTCGGGCCGCGCAGCTCCAACGCGCCTTCCCCGGCCGCGCCCACGATTTCGTCGTTTCCCGCGACAAGGCGAAGCGACATGCCGGGCGCCGGCTCCAGCGTCTCGGGCGCCTCGGGAGAAGCGGCGAGCGCGAGCTGCGCTTCCGGTACGATCCACACGCGGCAACCCGCGTCCGCCGCGAGCGTCAGGCGGACGCCCGGCAGCGGGGCTCCGACGGCGACCGTCGGTCCGGCGTCCCGTCCGCACAAAGCGGCACCCGAAAAAAGGGCGAGGTTGATGGCGACGACGGCATGGTGCGGATCGCGCGAAGCGACCGCGATGCGATCCTCCGCCGAGAGCCCGAAACGCGCTACGGCCCAGTCGGCTCCGGCGAGGAGGGTATGCGCGTTGTGCACGACGGCGCGCGGCGACTCCCCGTCCGGTCCCGCGAACAGGACCGCCGACGGATCGCCCGCCACGGCGTCCCCGTCCCACGGTCCGGAGAACGGCCCCATCGAGTCTTCGATGGGAGCGACGGTCTCGAGCGCAGGCGGTCGCGGCTCCGGCAACCCGCCGCGGCGGGTAATCAGCACCCGGGCGGAGACCTTTTCGAGGCAGCGGGCGAGCGCCGTTTCCGCCAGCCCGTCCGGCAGCGGAGACAGCACCGCGCTAGAAAGCGATGCAGCGGCGTAGGCCAGCAGCAGAGAGGCCGGCGACCCATCGTCGATGGCGATCGCGTCTCCCCGCCCGACGCCGCGTTCCGTCAAGCCGCTGGCGAGCGACAGCGACCGTTCGAGTGCCGCACTCCAGTCGAGCGTCGTTCCTCCGGCGTCGAGAGCGAGGTCGTCCCCGTTCTCCTCAGCCAGCGCGCGCAGCCGGTTCGCAGGCGTCGCCGATCCCCAGCGTCCGGTCCGGATGTGACGGCCCGCCTCGCCGGAATCGAATTTGAGAACCGAGCGGAGCGCCATCGCCCGCTCGTCGAGACTTGCGCGCTCTTCCACGTGAACGAAGCGTTCCGCCCGGTAGCGCCGTCCGCCGCCGAGCTCGTAGAGCCGATGATAATGGTGGCGCCGGAACTTGCGATGCTCCAGAAGCAGCCGGATATGCGTGACCTGCTCCCGGGTCAGCCCGATCCGCTCCGCGATCTGGACATCGGCGAGACCGGCACCGTCGCGTTGCGCCTCGATCTGCTCCCAGTCCAGCCTCCGGATGGGGTCGCCGATGCGGACCTGGACGTTATGGCTGAGATCCCAGATCGTCTCTCCGTAAGCCTCGACCATCTCCTCGGTCAGGCCCATCTGGTCCCGGTTCAGGCCGCGCGTCATCTACTCGCCGTCGTCGTCGGCATACTCGAAACGGCGTATCGGGTCCGCCTGCGGCGCCTGGGTCGCGATCGGGCAGACCCGCATACATTCGAAACATTGGGCGAGCAGACCGCCGGAGCCGACCGACATCTTGTACCAGAGTATCTTGTTGTCGGCGTCGAACAGCGCATCCTCGCGCTCGACCGAATCCCGCGCCTCCACCGCGTCCGCGATCATCGACGGGACGGCCTCGAATTGCTGGGTCATCTCCGCGCAGGCCGCCATGTCGTAGCGCATGACTGCCTGGTTGCCGTCGTCGTCGATTTCGCCCGACAGGCATTGCACGGGGCAGAATTTCATGCACGGCGTTTGTCCGGTCTTGCGGTAAAGGCTGACGCAGGACGGCGCAGGGCAGGGGTTTTCCTTCATCGGCTCGTCGGGCGGGAGCTCGAGCTCGGTGAACACCGATGCGAAATACATGTAGCCGAAGTCCGGGTGCAGCAGGATGTCGCCCGCGAAGGAGCGTGCCCCGATTCCGGCGACCTCGGCATGCAGCTTGATGCTCTGCAAGGGTACCCGGGGGCCCGCTTCGACGTCCATGTCGGGCGGACAGTAGATCGAGCGGATGCCGAACCTGTTCTCGATGAAGAACGCGCAGCCATAGGCGATGGTGTAGGCACGGGTCTCGGTGCTGCCGAAATAGCCGAGCGCCTTGGCGGGCAGCGCCCACGCGCCCTGGGTCTGGCCGCCGACGCCGAGCGCGATGACGGATTTCACCTTCGGCATGAGGTCGGTCGGACGGTGGCCCGGCGGCGCGATGCGTTCCAGCGTCTCCAGGTCGGCGACGCCCGCGGCAAGCGCCCCCTTGCGCTTGCAATAGGCGAGAATCTCCTCTTTCGCAGCCGCTGGATCGATTCCCTCGCGTCTCGCCACCGAACCCTCCCTTTCGTGCGGCGGGCGCCATAATAGTCGCGGGCCGAGCGTTGCGCACGTCCCGGCGAAAAGGCACTCTCCCGGCCGGTTACCCTTGGCGGAGAGGCAGCATGGCAAACATCCACCTGACGCTCGCGATGGACGAGTACGACCACACCCGCGACCTTCTACAGGGCAAGGTCGCCGCCGAGGGGATCGACCTGACCTGGCTCAACCTCGACGTCGAGGAGATCTTCTATCGTTTCGCGAGTGCCTGGGAATGGGACGTTTCCGAACTTTCCTTCGCCAAGTACTGCTCGATCGTGTCGCAACCGAATCCGCCGATCACCGGGATCCCGGTCTTTGTCTCGCGGGTTTTCCGGCACTCGGCCTGGTACGTCGCCGCCGATGGGCCGGTGAAGGAGGTCGCGGACCTCGCCGACAAGCGGATAGGCATCCCCGAATGGTCCCAGACCGCTACTGTCTATGCCCGGGGCTGGCTCGCCGAGGATGCCGGAATTCCGCTTGAGAAGGTCGACTGGGTACAGGCCGGGGTCAACGAACCGGGTCGGGTCGAGCTCGCCCACCTCAAGCTTCCCGACGGGATCCGGTACCGTCAGGTACCCGACCGGTCGCTCACCGAAATGCTTCTCGCGGGCGATATCGACGCGCTGATTTCCGCCCGTCCGCCCAAGGCGTTCCTCGGCGGCGATACCCGGATCGAGCGGCTGATCCCCGACTACCGGGCGCAGGAGCAGGACTATTTCAAACGGACCGGCATCTACCCGATCATGCACACCGTCGCGATCCGGCGGGACACCTACGAGAAGCATCCCTGGATCGCGATGAACCTGCTGAACGGTTTCGAAGCGGCCAAGAAGCGGAGCGTCGCCAGGCTGACCAGCGTCACCCATTCCCAGATCCCGGTGCCGTGGATCTACGACATGGTCCCGGAACTCGGCGGCGACATCTTCCCCGGCGGCGATTACTGGCCTTACGGGATCGAGCCCAACCGGCCGACCATCGAGGCGTTTCTGAGGTTCTGCTACGATCAGGGCCTCTGCCATCGCAAGATGGAACCGGAAGACCTCTACCCCGAGGAGGTGCAGTCGGTCTTCCGCGTTTGACCTCGGGTGCGCGTGCTCTATGGTGCGGCCCATTCCCCATCCACTGTCCAGATCGAGAGGCGCCATGAAACGGAGTCGGCTGGTGGGTGCGATCGCCATCCTCCTGGGAGCAGCGCTCATGACCACCGAAGCGGCCTCGGCCGATCCAGAGAACACGCTTTACATGGACCTCGAACACGGCCGCGTGGTCATCGAGATGCGCCCGGATCTCGCGCCCAAACATGTCGGGCAGATCAAGCGGCTCGCCCGGTCCGGGTTCTACGACGGGGTCGTGTTCCACCGCGTGATCGACGGGTTCATGGCCCAGGGCGGCGACCCGACGGGGACGGGAACCGGTGGGTCGGGCACCAATTTGCCGGCTGAGTTTTCGAACGAGCCCCATGTGCGGGGCGTGACCTCGATGGCCCGCACTCAGGACCCGAACAGCGCAGACAGCCAGTTCTTCATCATGTTCGCGCCCGCGCCCCATCTCGATGGGCAGTACACGGTCTGGGGCAAGGTGACCGAGGGGATGGAGTTCGTCGACAAGCTCAAGCGGGGCGACAGCCGACGCGGCGGCATGGTCTCCGACCCCGACAAGATCGTCCGCATGCGGATCGCCAAGGACGCGGAGTAGGCGAACCGGACGCCGCCCGGAGCGGCGGACCATGAGCGCGACGGCCTCGCGGGCGCTTTCCGGCCAGCGCACCGTCGTCTCGCTGATCAGCACGGGCCATTGCTACAGCCATTTGAGCTCGGTGGCGGTAGCGCCGCTGTTCCCGGCGCTGCGCGAGGCGTTCGACGTGAGCTTTATCGCGCTGGGCGCGCTGATGACGGTCTTTTCGGTGGCAACCAGCGTGGCCCAGATCCCGGTCGGTCTGATGGTCGACCGTTACGGGGGGCGGCTGGTCCTGGTAATCGGCCTGATCCTCCTCGGCGGAAGCTTTGCCCTCGCGGGCGGCGCCGATGCCTATTGGCAGGTGATGCTGCTCATGGTTTTCGCCGGCCTGGGGAACAGCGTGTTTCACCCGGCCGACCTCTCGATCCTCGCGCGTCGCGTGGATCCGGCGTGGCTCGGGCGCACGGTCAGTCTGCACAGCTTCGTCGGCTATGTCGGCTGGGCCATCGCGCCGATGTCGATCGCCGGCCTGCAGGCGGCGTTCGGTTGGCGCGGCGCCATGATCGGGGCCGGCATCGTGGGCCTCGCCGTCGCCGCGGCGATCCAGTGGCGGAGGACCGCCTTCGACGAAGAGCCCGATGCGGCGGAAGACGAATCGACCTCGCGAGGGGAGCGCTTCGATATCCGGGCCCGGCTGATGGCAATGGCGGACGGTCCGATGATCCGGATCTTCCTGTTCTTCGCTTTCACGTCCATGACGATCGGCGGTATCGCGGCGTTCCTGGCGATCGCGATGATGCAGCTGTTCGGCGCGGATCAGGCCAGCGGCAACCTTTCCCTGACGGTCTTCATGGTCGCAATGGCCTGCGCGGTGCTCTTCGGCGGTGTGCTGGCCGACCGGATCACCGCGCATGACAGGGTGGCGGCGTGGACCGTGGCCGGTGCCGCCGCGGCGCTCGTGCTTCTCTCGCTGGCGCTGGGGGGCTTGACCGCCGGACTGGCGGCGGTCGCCGCGGCCGGTTTCCTGCTCGGCGTATCGAGCCCGTCGCGCGATTTGATCGTACGCGCCTCCGCCCCCGCCGAGTCGCTCGGGCTCGCCTTCGGCTTCACCTCCACGGGGCTCAGCATCGGTTTCGCGCTCGGGCCGGTCGCGGTCGGCGGGCTGATGGATCTGGGCCGGCCCGACCTCGCCATACTGGTGCTCGCGGCGGTCAGCGGGTTTGCCGCTCTCGCGCTGGCCGCGCGGCGGAGGACGGCGCCGGCGCGATGATCGCGGGCTCCGCGGAGCATCATCGCGCGGTCTGGCGCCTCTCGGTCCCGATCATCCTGTCCAACGTATCGGTGCCGCTGCTCGGCGCGGTGGACACCGCCGTGGTCGGCCACCTGCCCGAACCCCACCATCTCGGAGCGGTCGCGCTCGGCAGCATGGTGTTCAACTTCATCTACTGGGGGTTCGGCTTTCTCCGGATGGGAACGGCGGGGTTGACCGCCCAGGCGCACGGCGCGGGAAATGCGGACGAGGTGCGAGCCGCGGTTGTCCGCGCGCTGATCGTCGCGGGCGCGATAGCCTTCGTCACGCTCGCCGCCCAGACTCTGATCGTCGCCGTCGTCTTCGATCTCGTGGAGGCCAGTGCCGATGTCGAAGACTCCGCCCGGACCTATGTGCTGACCCGGATCTGGGGCGCGCCCGCCGCGCTTTCCATATACGTCATCCTCGGCTGGTTCCTGGGCCAGCAGAACACGCGGGCGACGCTCTACGTCCAGCTCTGGATGAACGGCCTCAACATCGTCCTGGACGTTCTCTTCGTCGTCGGGTTCGGATGGGGGGTGTTCGGGGTCGCCCTGGCGACCGTGATCGCCGAATTCGCCGGCCTCGCCCTCGCGCTCTGGCTGATGCGGGAGGCGTTGCGCGGGATCGCGGGCCGGCTCGACTGGGATCGCGTGCGGTCGCGCCGCCGGATGCGCATGACCCTCGGCCTGAACGCAGACATCTTCGTACGCACCGTATGCCTGGTGTTCGCCTTTGCGTATTTCACCGCCCAGGGCGCGCGTCTGGGCGATGTTGTGCTTGCCGCCAACGCGGTTCTGATGAACTTCCAGATCTTCATGGCGCACGGGCTCGACGGCTTCGCCCACGCGGCCCAGGCGATGGTCGGGCGCGCGGTCGGCGCGGCCGATCGGGCGGAGCTCCGGGCGGCGATCAGGGTCTCTTCGTTCTGGGCGATCGTGACCGCGGGGGCTTTGGTGCTGGCGTACGCTGTCGCCGGAGAGGGGATCGTGGCGCTTCTTACCGGCATCGAGGAAGTACGGTCCGCCGCCGGCGACTATCTCGTCTGGTCGGTCGCGATGCCCGCTTTGTCGGTCGCGGCGTTCCAGCTCGACGGCATCTTCCTCGGCGCTACGCTGGGACGCCAGATGCGCAACATGATGATCGTCTCGGTGGCGGTCTATCTCGTCCTTTGCGCGGTCGTGATCCCGCTCTGGGGCAATCACGGCCTGTGGTTCGCCTTCGCCGCCTTCATGGCGCTGCGCGGGATCACGCTCGGCGCCGCCTACCCGGCGGTGGGGAGGACGATCCCGCACTGACCCGCCTTGTTGGCGCATCGGCTGGCGGCTAAGCTCTCGCCGCTTCGGACAGGCTGGGAGGGTATCGTGTCGGACGACCTCGACATTTACGAAAAGCAGGGCTTCGGCAACCGCATCGGGTTCGGCGAGAAGCCGGCGCTTATCGTCATCGACTTCATCAACGCGTTCAACGACCCCGAAATGTTCGGCGGCGGCAGCATCCAGTCGGCGATCGACCATACCGAGGATCTCCTGGGGCTCGCGCGCCATCTCGACCTGCCGGTCGCGTTCACCTCCCATGCCTACGCGGCCGACCGCAGCGAGGATGGCATTTTCAACATGAAGTCGCCGGGGCTGAGCAAGCTCCTCCCCAACACCCATGCGACCGCCGTCGTCGACCAGCTCTCGCCGCGCCCGGGCGAACGCGTAATCAGCAAGCTCTACCCGTCCGGCTTCTTCGCCACCGACCTCGCCAACTGGCTCGCCAAGAGGGGCGTCGACACCGCCATCGTCACCGGCTGCACGACCAGCGGCTGCGTGCGGGCGACGGTGGTGGACGCCATGGGGTACGGATTCCGGCCGATCGTCCCGGCCGAATGCTCGGGCGACCGCGCCCAGGGTCCGCACGAGGCGAACCTGTTCGACATGGACCAGAAATACGCCGACGTCATGCCGCTCGCCGAAGTCCGGAAGGCCCTCGAAGAGCTTGCGCCCGAACAGGCCAGAACGGCGCACGCGGCGGAATAGAACCGGCTCAAGAGGAAACAGAATGACCGATTCCATCGGCTGGCGCGCCAACTGGGGCGTCATCGCACCGTCGACCAACACGTCGGTTCAGCCCGAGTTCGACGACATGCGTCCGCCCGGCGTGACCAACCACCACGTGCGCATCTGGATTCCGGACGAGCCGGTGCATTCGGACGAGGATTTCAACCGGCTGATGGACAATATCCGCCGTGAGTTCGACAACGCGATCCTGCGCGTGATGACCTGCAATCCCGACTACATCGTCATGGGCATGTCTGCCGAGACATTCTGGGACGGGCTCGCCAAGAGCATCGAGCTCCGCGAGCAGGTCAAGAAGCTGTCGGGCCTTGGCGTCGCCATGGGCTCGGATGCCTGTCAGGCGGCGCTCCGCTGCTACGGCGACATCAGGCGGATCGGCGTGCTCACCCCCTACTGGCCGGTCGGCGATAAGAACGTGAAGAAGTTCTTCGAAGACTGCGGCTTCGAGGTCGTCGCCATCAAGGGTCTCAAATGCGAGAGCCCCGCCATGATCGCGCAAGTCACCGAGGACGAGCTGCGCGAGGCGCTGGTCGAGCTCGACGGGCACGATGTGGAGGCGCTGGTGCAGTGCGGCACCAACCTCGCGATGGCGCGGCTCGCCGGGGAGGCCGAGAAATGGCTCAAGAAGCCGGTGCTCGCGATCAACACCGCGACCTACTGGTATGCCATGCGGGCCAACGGCTACGACGACGCGATCGAGGGATTCGGCTCCCTGATGACCGATTTCCGCGAGCTTCCCGCGGCTTATCTGGAGAGTGTGGCGGGCGGAGCCGGGACGGCCTGAACTTGCGCTTGTCCGCGCCCGATTCTCTGATAAACATGTAACCGAAATACAGCTTTTATCGTTCGGAGGCGACAGCACGTGATCGGGATATTCCGCAGCCTGATGCTTGGGCTTTTCCTCGCCGTCGGCGCGTTCGCGGTCGATGCGGTGGTGACCGGCACGCCCGCCCAGGCGGCCGGCGACGTCAAGAAGGGCAAGAAGGTCTTCGCCAAGTGCAAGGCCTGCCACAAGACGGTCGCGGGGAAGAAGAGCGTAGGTCCCAACCTCAACGGCCTCTTCGGCCGCACTGCGGGAACGCTCGCCAAGTTCAAGTATTCGAAGGACATGAAGGCGGCGGGCGCCAAGGGTCTCGTGTGGAACGAGGAGACCCTGTTCACCTATCTCAAGAACCCCAAGCCGTTCGTCGGTTCCTTCATCGGCAAGAAGAAGGCCAAGACACGCATGGTCTTCAAGGGGCTGAAGAAGGAGAAGGACCGCGCGAACCTGATCGCCTACCTGAAAGAGGCGACGGCCAAGTAGCGCCTGCCGGGCCCGATCCGACCCGGGTCCGTTACCCTGCGGGGCTCACACCTCTCCCGCCCGAGCCGCAACCAACGAATCCGGCGTATCGATGTCGAGCAGGATACCCGGATCCGGCATCGCCACCTCGACGACGGATTCGGGGTGCTCGTCCATCAGGTGCCGCGCGCCGGCATCGCCCCCGACCTCGCGCATTTCCGCGAAGAAATCCCGGTGCCAGAGCGAGGGGTTGCCGCGTTTTCCGTCGTGCGTCGGCACGCATATGGCGGGCTCGTCCTGGGCCTCGAATGTCTCGACAAGCCGTGTCGTGTGTTCGGCGGTGACTTGCGGCATGTCTCCCAGGCAGACAAGCGCGCCCTCGGCGTCGTCCGGGATCGCCGCGAGCCCCGCCTTGAGGGACCCCGACATGCCGGCTGCGTAGTCGGGGTTGTGAACGAACCGGACCGGCCGGCCGGAGAGCGCCGCGCGGATCCTCTTGTCCTCGTGGCCGGTGACGACCACCACCGGGGCCGCGCCCGAGGCGACGGCCGCGTCCACCGCGCGGACCACCATCGGGACACCCTCGATTTCGGCCAGCAGCTTGTTGACCTCGCCCATCCGGCGCGATCGGCCGGCGGCGAGCACGATGCCGGCGACGCCGCTCTCTCCGGTCCCGGCGCTCGGGCTCTCGCGCGGCACAGGCCGGTTCGCCATCTGCTTGAGCAGCCCGCCCGCCCCCAGGCCCGCGATATCGGCGCCCGATACCTCGATCCCGGCCACGATCCGCTGCAGCACCCGATCGAAGCCGTGCATCCGGGGCGAGCGCGCCGAACCGGGCAAGCCCAGAACGTGCATCTCTCCCAATCTCCCAACCAGGGTCAGGTGACCGGGGTCCACCGGCATGCCGAGTCGCACGATCGTACCGCCCGCGCGGACAAGCGCCGACGGAGCCACGTCCCGCCGGTCCACGATGGCGGAGGCGCCGAGGATCAGGGCGACGTCGATACCGTACGCCCGGAAGGACTCCAGACAACCCGCCACCGCGCCCTCGTCATGGGCGACCCGTTCCGTCCGGTCGAGCGAACAGCCCAGCGGGTCCAGGCGTCCGCGCGTCGCCGCGAGGGTCTTTTCGAAGAGAGATTCCTTCAGGCCGCCCAGCTCGGTCTGGATCAGCCCGAAACGCCGCGCGGCAAAGGGCGCGACTCGAACCGGCGCCCCCGGCGCCTCGGCCGACGATACCGCGGAATCGAGGATCGCCTCGTTCACCGCGAAGGGGACGATCTTGACGACCGCCACGACGGCGCGCGGGGGCACGACCTGCCAGGGCGCGACGGTTGCGATCGTGACGGCCTCGTCGATCGCGTTGATCGCGTGGATGCGCTCGACATCAACCACCGCGAGTCCGGCGGCGGACGCGCGGAGATTGGCCCGGCCGGTGAAGGCATTGTCGACCGTGAGCCCCTCTCCGCGGAACGCCTCGGCGAGTCTGACGGCCGCCTCGTCCTCCCCCACGTCGCCGGGCTCCAGCCGCGCGGTAACGACTTCCTTCGACCCCGCGCGGGCGAGCGCCGCAACATCGTCGGCGGTGAGCCGATGCCCCTTCTTCAGGGTACGGTCCGCCAGCGTCGTCGCGTGCGCGAGCAGCGCGCCTTCGGCCTGCGCGAGAAGCGTCGAGCCGAACTTCACGCGGCGACACGCTCCTTGTCGTGCAGCGCCTGGGTCACCTGGGCGAGAATGGAGACCGCGATCTCGGCCGGAGAAACGGCGCCCAGCGAAAGCCCGACGGGGCCGTGGATTCGTCCGATCTCATCCGCTGTGAACCCCGATTCCGTAAGCCGTTCGACGCGCGCGGCGTGCGTCTTCCTGCTGCCGAGCGCACCGATATAGAACGCGTCCGAACGCAGAACGGCGGCGAGCGCCGGATCGTCGATCTTGGGGTCGTGGGTGAGCGTCACCACCGCGGTGCGCCGGTCGGGATCGAGCGGCGGCATCGCCTCGTCGGGCCATTCGTTGACCAGGGTGACGCCCGGGAACCTGTCGTCGGTCGCGAACGAGCCGCGCGGGTCGATCACCGTCACGTCATAGCCCGCCACCGACGCCATCCGCGCGAGCGGCTGGGCGATGTGGACCGCGCCGACGATGAGCAGCCGGAGCGGCGGGTTGAACACCTCGACGAACATGTCTCCGTCCGTGCCCGGAACGGTGCCCGACTTGTCGTCGCGAATGGCGTTTTCCACCGCCTGGCGCAGCCCGGTATCGACCTCGATCTCGCCCTCGTCCGCGCCGTCGAGATAGAGGATGGACTGGCCTCCGGTCTCCAGATGGGTGACCAGCGCGAATTGCCGTTTCGCCTCGCGGTCGGCGAGGACCCGTTGCAGTGTCTCCGTCTTCATCTAGTCGAGCTTCTCCACATAGACATGGACCTGACCGCCGCAGGCGAGGCCGACCTCCCAGGCGAGCTCGTTGGTCACGCCGTATTCGAGCACCTTCGGCTTGCCGGTCTCGATCACCTCTTGGGCCTCGTGGATCACCGCGCCCTCGATGCAGCCGCCCGAGACCGAGCCCACGAAGTTCTGGCCGGAATCGATGGCGAGGTGGCTACCGACCGGCCGCGGCGAGGAACCCCACGTCCTGATGACGGTGGCGATCGCCACGTCGCGGCCGCCCTCGCGCCAGGCGCGGGCCTCGTTGAGCACGTCGTCGTCCTTCGAAATCGCGGTCACGCCAGCATCTGCAGCCATTTGCCCATCCCTTCCCTGCGTCGGACCGATGGCCGGCCCAGCGCTTCGATCAACTCTTCCAGGCTCTGGAGATTGTGCACCGGGCGGAACTCGTCAACAAACGGAAGCAGAGACCTGATTCCCTGCGAACGCGGCTCGAACCCCTCGAAGCGGAGCAGGGGGTTGAGCCAGATCAGCCGGCGGCAGGATTTGTGCAGCCGCTCGATCTCGCCGTGCAGGCCGCGCCCGGCGTCGCGGTCCAGCCCGTCGCTGATCAGCAGTACCACCGCGCCCTGTCCGAGGACGCGGCGCGACCAGAAGCGGTTGAATTCCTTCAGAGATTCCCCGATCCGCGTTCCGCCGGACCAGTCCTCCACCGAATCGGCGACTCGCGTCAGAGCGATGTCGATGTCGCGCTGGCGCAGATGCCGCGTGACGTTGGTCAGCCTGGTCCCGAACAGAAAGGTGTGCACCCGGTCCCGGTCGTTGGTCAGCGTGTGCATGAAGTGGAGGAACATGCGGGTATAGCGGCTCATCGAGCCGGAGATGTCGCAGACGATCACCAGCGGCGGCAGGCGCGTCGCCCGTTTTCGCCATTTGAGCGGGATCGTCGCGCCGCCGGACCGCAGCGCCGCGCGCAATGTCGAGCGCATGTCCACCCTGATCCGTCGCTTGTCGGGCCGGAAACGCCTGGTGGGGATTTCCGCGATGGGAAGGCGCATCCGTGCGATCGCCGCTTTCGCTCGGGCGATCTCGTCCGCGCTCATGTCCTCGAAGTCCATCTCCTGCAGAAGCTCGTTGGCCGATGCGGTCATCACCGCGTCGAGCTCGATCTCCTGGTCCCGTTCCTTCTCCTCGTCCGCGTCCGAATCGTCGTTCGGGTTGAGCGCTTCGAGCAGCCGGCGGCTCGGCGGTTCCGGCGGGGGCGCGGCGACCTCGGCCTCCGGCATGACGATGCCCATCATGCGTTCCAGGATCTTGGGGTCGCGCCAGAAAATGTGGAACGCCTGGTCGAACAAATCGTGCTGATCGCGGCGGTTGACGAAGACCGCGTGCAGCGCCCAGTAGAAATCGGAGCGGTTGGTGACGCCCACCTCCCGCACCGCGTCCACGGCGTCGAGCACCTTTCCCGTGCCCACCGGCAGCCCGGCCGAGCGCAGGATGCGGCCGAAATGCATCACGTTGGCGGCCAGCCGGCTGCCCTCCAGGCCGTCGAGCAGCGCGAAGGGACCCGGCCTGCTCTCGGCCGGGCTCATGGCTGGATTTGCGCGAGCTGGCTCTTGACCTCGTCGAGGATCCGGGCCGCCTCGCTGCCCCGCATCTTCTCGATGTCATCCTGGTACTTGAGCAGGACGCCGAGCGTCGAATTGACGGTCTCGGGGTCGAGATCGATCTTGTCGAGCTGGATCAGGGCGTTGGTCCAGTCGATTGTCTCGGCGACCCCGGGCAGCTTGAACAGGTCCTTGTTGCGCAGCTCCTGGACGAAGGCGACCACCTGCCGCGACAGCTCCTCGCCGGCGCCCGGCACCTTGACCTTGAGGATTTCGAGCTCGCGCGCGGCATCGGGGTAGTCCACCCAGAAATAGAAGCAGCGCCGTTTGATGGCGTCGTGTATCTCGCGCGTCCGGTTCGACGTGACGACGACGATCGGCGGCGTCGACGCGCTGACCGTCCCGATTTCCGGGATGGTCGTCTGGAAGTCCGACAGCAGCTCCAGGAGGAAGGCCTCGAACGGCTCGTCGGTACGGTCGAGCTCGTCGATCAGCAGCACCGGCGGCATGCCCGACAGGTCGGTTTCGAGGGCCTGCAGAAGCGGGCGCTTGATCAGGAACCGCTCCGAGAAGATGCCCTCCTCGATGCGCTCGCGGTCGGTCTCGCCGGTCGCCTCGGCGATCCGGATGTCGATCATCTGGAGGCTGTAGTTCCACTCGTAGACCGCCGAGGAAACGTCCAGCCCTTCGTAACATTGAAGGCGGATCAGCCGGCGCCCCAGCGCCTCCGACAGGACCTTGCCGATCTCGGTCTTGCCCACGCCCGCTTCGCCTTCGAGAAACAGCGGCCGTTCCAGCTTGAGCGCCAGGAACAGCGCCGTCGCCAGAGAACGGTCCGCGACATACCGGCCCTCCGCCAGCATCTGGACGACGGCATCCACGGACTCTGGAAGGGATGACTTCATCGACGCGCTCGGGCGGCTGGTCCGGTCTGGATCGAACGGCGTCACCGCCAAATCTCCATTCGCTGCGATGTTGCGAAAATGCCGGGAGGCCGACGCTGGCGTCGGCCTCCCTCGGACTCCGTGCGGGCTCTCTGGCGCCCGCCTGCCGCCTCAGCCGTTGGCCTGGGCGACGGCGCGCTTGGCCATCACCGTTACCAGGTGGGCCCGGTACTCCGCGCTCGCGTGGATGTCGCTGTTGAGGTCGTCGTCGCCGATCTTGATGTCGGCCACGGCCTCCGGCGCGAAATTGCCCGCCAGCGCCTGCTCCATCTCCGCCACCCGGAAGACGCAGGGGCCGGCGCCGGTAACCGCGACCCTTGGCCCGCCCGACGTCGCGGCGACGAACACGCCGACGATCGCGTAACGGGATGCCGGGTTGGGGAATTTCATGTACGCGGCCTTGGACGGGACCGGGAAACTCACGCCGGTGACCAGCTCGCCCGGCTCCAGCGCGGTCTCGAACATGCCGGTAAAGAAGTCGTCGCCGGCGATCTCGCGCCGGTTGGTGCGGACCGTGGCTCCCAAACCGACCACCGCCGCCGGATAGTCCGCCGCGGGGTCGTTGTTGGCGATCGAGCCGCCGATCGTGCCGCGGTTGCGCACTTGCGGATCGCCGATGCCGCCGGCGAGCCTGGCGAGAGCCGGAATGGCCGCCGCGACCTCGCTCGACGCGTTGACCTCCGCGTGCCGGGCCATTCCGCCGATCTCGACCGTGTTGCCCGAAACCGAGATCCCGGTAAGACCGCCGACGCCGGCGAGGTCGACCAGGTCGGAAGGGTTGGCGAGGCGCTGCTTGATCGTCGGGATGATCGTCATCCCGCCCGCCAGGAAGCGCCCGTCCTCGGCACCCGTGACGGCACTAACGGCGTCCTCGACCGACGATGCCTTGCGGTAGTTGAAATCGTACATGGTCCAATCCTCCTAAGACGCCTTGGCCGATTGAAGGGCCTGCCACACGCTTTCCGACGTGACCGGCATGTCGATATGGTTGACGCCGTGCGAGCGGAGCGCATCGACGACCGCGTTGACGACCGCGGGCGGCGCGCCGATCGCCCCGATCTCGCCGACGCCCTTGGCGCCGAGCGGGTTCATCGGACAGGGCGTCACCGTATGGTCGAGATCGAAGCTCGGCACCGTATCGGCCCTCGGCAGGGTGTAGTCCATCAGCGAACCGGTGAGCGGCTGTCCGTTCTCGTCGAACACCGCCCCTTCCATCAGCGCCTGGCCGATTCCGTGGGCGAGTCCGCCATGGACCTGCCCCTCGACGATCATCGGGTTGACGATGTTGCCGACGTCGTCGACGGCGGTGAAGCGTTCCACCGAGACAGATCCGGTCTCCGGGTCGACCTCCACCTCGCAGACATAGGATGCGAACGGGAAGTTGAAGTTGACCGGATCGAAGAACGCCTGTTCGTCGAGCCCGGGCTCCAGCTCTTCCAGAGGGTAGTTGTGCGGCACGTAGGCCGCGAACGCCACCTCGCCGATGGAGATCGTCCGGTCGGTGCCCGAAACGGTGAACGTGCCGCTGTCGAACTCGATATCGTCGACCGAGGCTTCGAGCAGGTGCGACGCGATCTTCTTGCCCTTGTCGATGATCTTGTCCATCGCCCGGTCGATCGCGCTGCCGCCCACCGAGAGCGAGCGGGAGCCGTAAGTTCCCATACCCATCACCGCCCGGTCGGTGTCGCCCTCGACGACCTCGACGTTCTCGAGCGGCACGCCGAGCTTGTCGGTGACGAGCTGGGCGAAGGTGGTCTCGTGCCCTTGGCCGTGGTTGTGGGTGCCGGCGAACACCGTGACGGTGCCGGTCGCGTTGAACCGGACCTGCGCCGACTCGTAGAGACCGGCCCGTGCCCCAAGCTGGCCCGCGATGGCGGACGGCGCCGCCCCGGTGGCCTCGATCGGCGCGGCGATGCCGATCCCGCGAAGCTTGCCGTCGGCCTCGGACGCGCTTCTGCGCGCGGCGAACCCGTTCCAGTCCGACTTCTCCAGCGCGATATCCAGCGCGCGTTCGTAGGAGCCCGAATCGTAGAGCAGGGCGACCGGCGTCTGGTAAGGGAAGGCGTCCGCGGCGATGAAGTTCCGCTTCCTGATCTCAACCGGGTCGATCCCGGTCGCCCGCGCCGCCTCGTCGATCACCCGCTCCAGGAGATAGGTGGCTTCGGGCCGGCCGGCGCCGCGCAGGGCATCGACCGGGGAGGTGTTGGTGAACACCGCCTTGACGTTGCACGAGATCGCCGGGGTCGTGTACTGGCCGGCGAATAGCGTCGCGTAGAGGAAGGTCGGGATCAGCGGCGCGAAGGCCGACAGATACGCCCCCATATTGGCGACCGTGTTGACCCGGAGGCCGGTGAACTTGCCTTCTGCATCGAGAGCGAGCTCGACCTCGGTCACGTGGTCGCGGCCGTGCGCGTCGGTCACGAAGCACTCCGTCCGCTGTCCCAGCCAGCGGACCGGCCGCTCCAGTTTGCGCGAGGCCCAGCAGATGATCGCGTATTCGGCATAGGGCGCGACCTTGGATCCGAATCCGCCCCCGACGTCGGGCGCGACCACCCGGAACTTGTGCTCCGGCTGGTTGAGCACGAAAGCGCCGAGCAGCAGCCGCATCGCGTGCGCCGCTTGGGCGGTGCAGTAAAGGGTCAGCTTCTCCTCGCCCTTGTCGTACTCGGCCACCGCCGCGCGCGGCTCCATGGAATGCGGGATGATGCGCTGGTTCACGAGTTCCAGCCGCGCGGTGTGCGCCGCCGCCTCGAAAGCCGCGTCGACCGCCTCGGCCGCTTCCTCGCCGGGGAAATCCCAGTCGAAGCAGAGATTGTTCGGCGCTTCCTCGTGGATCTGCGCCGCGCCGTCCCGGTGCGCCGTCTCCGTGACCGCCGCCGCGTCGAGAGGCCGGTAGTCGACCTCGACCAGCTCGGCGGCATCCGCCGCCTGTTCCGCGGTCTCGGCGATCACCGTGGCGACGATCTCGCCGACATAGCGCACCTTGCCCTGGGCGATGACCGGCCATTTGGGCTCGACCATCGGGGTGCCGTCCTTCGACGTGATACCCCAGCCGCAGGGCAGGCCCCCGAGCCCGTCCGCATCGGCGTCCGGGCCGGTGAGCACGCAGACCACGCCGGGCGCGGCCTCGGCCTTGGACGTGTCTACCGATCCCAGAGCCGCGTGGCCGTGGGGCGAGCGCAGCATGTGCGCGTGGAGCTGTCCGGCCCGCACCTCGTCGTCGGTGTAGGCGCCGCGGCCGGTCAGAAAGCGGAAGTCTTCCTTGCGCTTGACGGAAGCGCCAATTCCTCCCTCAGGCATGTCCTGCCTCCCGGGTCAATTGTCTCAGGCCGTACCCTTCATGACCGGATGCGCGGCCAGGATCGCCTTGACGATGTTGTGATAGCCCGTGCAGCGGCACAGATTGCCTTCGAGCTGATGGCGCACGGTCTTCTCGTCCAGCGTGTCGTGCCGGTTGACCATGTCGATCGCGCTCATAACCATTCCCGGCGTGCAGAACCCGCATTGCAGCGCGTGGTTCTCGCGGAACGCCTCCTGCATCGGGTGCAGCGTGTCGCCGTCGGCGAGGCCCTCGATGGTCACCACGTCGCAACCTTCCGCCTGATGCGCCAGCATCGTGCACGACTTCACCGAGATGCCGTCGACATGGACCACGCAGGCGCCGCACTGGCTGGTGTCGCAGCCTACATGGGTGCCGGTAAGAGCGAGCTTCTCGCGGAGGTACTGCACGAGAAGCGTTCGGCCTTCGCACTCCGCCGAAACCTGTTTTCCATTTACCGTCATGGAAACGGTGGATGTCATCTGTGACCCTCCTTGAGTCAACAACGCCGTCCGCCGACTACCGATGCGCGGCGACAAGGCCGAACGGTCCAATTCCGGAAGGCGTTTCCCTTCCCTGTTCTGTTGCGCCGCAGTATCCCGCCCGAACCCGGAGGGGTCAAGGCGCGGAGACGCGGCGAGGCTGCCATTCGGGGGCTTCAGGCGAGCACGATGACGAGGACGATGACGGCGATGGCGACCAGACCGCCGATCCAGACGGCCGGGCTCAGCCCTTCCGATTTGGCCTGCGCCGAGGGCGCCTCCGCCGGTTCCTCGACCTCCGCCTCTTCCTCCGCCCCGCCGACCGCCTCGGCGAACTTGTCGAAGAAATCGTCCGCCATCTTGCGCGCTGTCGAATCGATCAGCCGGGAGCCGATCTGGGCGAGTTTGCCGCCGACGGTCCCGTTGGCCTCGTATGTCAGCAGCGTGCCCGCCCCGTCGTCCGCGAGCTGCACCTTGGCGCCGCCCTTGGCGAAACCCGCGACGCCGCCCTGGCCCTCGCCGCTGATCGTGTAGCCGTTGGGCGCGTCGACATCGGAAAGCTGGACCTTGCCGGTAAACTTGGCGGTGACCGGGCCGACCTTGGAGGTCACCCTGGCGCTGAACTCGGTGTCCGAGGTCTTGTCGAGCGACTCGCAGCCCGCGATGCACTGCTTGAGGATCTCGGGGTCGTTGAGCGCGTCCCACACCTTCTGCCGCGGCGCCGGGATCCGCCGCTCGCCGGTCATCTCCATCGCTGCCTCCAACGACTGTTGCGGCCAACCGGCCGCAACCTAGTGCCTCGACCGGCACCGGGCAAGCAAAGGGCGGGCAAGATCAACCGGCGGCTTCGGGCACCGCTCGCTCGACCGGCTTGTCGTCGATCGGCCAGTGGATCAGCGCGGCCGCGATGCCCAGCGCGATGGCGAGCCACCAGGCCGCGTCGTAGCTTCCCGTCCGGTCGTAGAACATGCCGCCCAGCCAGACCCCGCAGAAGCTGCCCAACTGGTGGCTCAGGAAGACGATGGCGAACAGCGTCCCCATATATCGCGGCCCGAAGATCTGGGCGACGATCCCGCTGGTCAGCGGCACCGTCGAGAGCCAGAGGAGTCCCATGATCGCGGCGAAGACCAGTACCGAGGTCTCGGTGATCGGAAACTGGATGAACGCGAAGAACAGCGCCGCCCGCAACAGATAGAGCGTGCTGAGCAGATATTTCTTACGGTATTGCCCGCCGAGCCAGCCCGCGCCCAGCGTTCCGATCAGGTTGAACAGTCCGATGAAGGCGAGCGCCCATGCGGCGAGCTCCGCGTCCTGGCCGGAATCGGTGATGAAACCCGGCAGGTGGGTGCCGATGAACTGCACCTGGAAGCCGCAGACGAAA
Source organism: Defluviicoccus sp. (assembly GCA_022823775.1). GTDB lineage: Bacteria > Pseudomonadota > Alphaproteobacteria > MPNO01 > MPNO01 > MPNO01. The sequence continues at coordinate 131,292 of JAJEHI010000135.1, forward strand.
AAACCGGTCACCAGCAGCCAGTAGCCGCGATGGCCGCCCGCCTCGGTCAGCGCGGCGCCGAGGCTTTGCGGCGCCGGGGCAGCCAGCGCCTTGGCCGATCCCGGGCCAAGCGCAAGGCTCAACGGCACCGTGAGCGCGATGATCATCGAGACGACGACGATCGCATCCGACCAGCCGAGACCGGAGATCAGCCCCTGGCTCACCGGCGCGAACACGAACTGCCCGACCGAACCGCCCGCCGTCACGATGCCGAGCCACAGGCTCCTCTGGTGGTCCTGGGCCACCCGGCCGACCAGGGCGAGCGGCAGGGTGAAGCCGATTCCCGACGCGCCGAGGCCGACCAGCAGTCCGGCGCTGACGGTCATCGTCTCCGGCGTGCCGGAGATCGAGATCATGTAGACGCCGAACGCATAGAACGCGGCCGACGCCGCCATCACCCGGATCGGCCCCCACTTGTCGCCGATCGCCGCGACGAACGGGGCGGCGAGGCCCATGACGATGTTCTGGATGGCGATGGCGAAGGAAAATTCGGCCCGGCCCCAGCCGAGATCGCCGCTGATCGGCACCAGGAAAAGGCCGAAATTCTGTCGCGAGCCGTTGGCGATCACGAGAATCACCACCGCGCCGCAGAGAACGAAAAGCGGCGTGCGCCAGAATACCCTCATTATGACCCGCCCGAACCCTTTACCGTATGACGAAATGCGAGTGTCCGGCGGGCTCCCGCCCGGCGCGGATCACCGCTTCAACTCGATGGCTTGCCACCTATCAGGCAAATCGCTTGCCGTCCTCGCTGGCGTAGGATGCAACCAGCCTGTCGGCTTCGCAAACCGTCCTCAACGCTTCCACGACCGTGCCCAGCCTGCTGCCCGGGATGGCGCAGGTCATGTCCTGATTGGGCATGCCCGTGCGCACCCGGCTCAGCATGCAACCGACGCTCACCGCGATATCTCCCTGTTCCTTGGCGATCGCGACGATATGGCATTGCGGTTTGCCTTCGAATCGCAGTGACGGCACCGCCGAGTGAAGTTGCATCGCCTGCTTTCCCACGACTCGCAGAAGCACGACATCGGGATCCACCGGTGTCTCGGACAGCGGTCCGTATACGATCGAGGCGGGCCGCTCTTCAACCGTCGGAATGTCGGGAAACATCTCCGGATGGACCCAGTTCGCCTCGCACACCGCCTGGACGTCCGCGCGCGTGGCGGCTTCCTCCAGTGAAATCAGCCCATGCGTCAGACTGCCGACGCTGCAGTTCCCGTGATCCTCCGGCACGGTCGCGAAGGTGGCGTCCTGCCCCGCGCCCCAAAACACGCAGCCCGCCGCAACCGCGCCGGTACGTCCGTCTTCCGTGGGCGGGGGATACGTGCCCGGATAACGCGCGATGTCCTCCGGAATGGCGTCGCGGAAAATAATGCCGACCGGCGGTGCCGAGAGGCCCAGAAGATCGACGATTTCATTCGCCAGAGTCTCGAAATCCGACATCGGAGTGTCTTCCCATGTTGTATCCGGACGGTTCCGTCCGCGTCGCCGACGGGCCCGCCCGCTGGCGTTGCTTCATCGGCAATCTGACGGGCAGCGGACCGGAAATCTGCCGCGGAGTCCCGGCGGGCGGCGGCGTCAGCCGCAGCGGATGACGAAGGCGTGCTTGCCGACCGTCGTTTCGACTTCCAGATCGCCTTCGGCGACGCGCCACTTGTCCGATCGAGCGCCGTCCGCCTCCACGGTGCACTTTTCCGGCACGACGTTCGTAACCCTGAACGTCGTCGGCTCGCCGGCCGTTCCCGGGGCTCCCGCGTCGGTGGCGACCGCGAGGATGCGCCGTTCGACGTCATAGGCAGCCTGCGAGAGGCACACTCTGGGAAAGTCGACGCCATGGACGGTGGGCTCCACAAACTTGCGGAGATTGGGCTGATTGATCAGATCCCACCAGGACCCGGGCCGCGCGACCTCGGCCAGCGCGGAGGTGGCGTTGAGCTGGCCCCTTGGATGCTCCTCGTTGAGATGGTAGCCCCATGTGAATTCGCCGGTTTCGTCGTCCCAGGCCGGCTCGTGATTTTCCTCCATGAAGCCCTTCAGCCGGGCGAAAAGATCGTCGTCTCCCAACTCGCGCGCCATGAATGCGGAGCACAGCAGTTGCAGAACGGAAAAATCTCCCGGCGGTATGACGATCGGGTCGGTCCCGCGCCAACCCAGCTGATCCATCGCGACATTGAACAGCTCCCGGCAATCGTCCCGCTTCAGCGCCAAAGCTCCCATCGCCGGGAGGAGTTTCATTCCGGCCAGACGTTCATTGGTGTGATGCACCGGGATCAGCGGGTCGTAATAGACCGTTACCGGACCGCTTATCTTGCCGTCGCGCATCGAGAAATAGTTGGGACGGGCGTAATCCCACCACGCATCGAACAGCGTCCGAAAATCGCTGCCGTAGACCACGTCGTGGAGGCTCAGACCGAGCCCCGCGCGGGCCATTCATAACGGCCAAATCTTGGTATTTTCGCAGTGTATTCCTTCCGGCCGCCTGGACATCTGGGCGGTCAGGTGCTCGGCGATGCGCGTATGGGTCCAGGTGAACGTATCCGCGCCGTTACGGACGATATCGAAGGGCTCGTTCCATTTCTCGTCGCCGGTGACATAGGCGTGGAAGCCCAACAGAACCAGGAAATCGCCCTTGTAGAACAGGTTGCCGTCGCATCCCACCGGATCCATCTGGAGACCCCATGGCTCGACGCCGTTGGCGGTCCAGCCCGGCACGTCGTATTTGCCGCGCAGAAAGGGCGGAATCAGGTTTTCGTACCAGACCTCGGGATATTGCTCCCGCTTCGGATCGTCGCCAATCTGGTCGAGCCAGTCCTTGGGCGCCCAATAGCCGGTATAGCGCGCAACGAGTTCGTCCAGTATCCGCCCGTAGACCTCCCGCCAGGCCGGCGTGCGATCGGCCATGACGGCCATCGCGAAGCTCGATTGCACCAGGTCCATGCGGTGCCAGGACCGCATGGGCGCGCCTGTGATATTGTCCCAATGCGGGTGCGGCTGGCCGTCCTTGTCCCAGTTGTCCGGCGTCGTCGCCTTGCGATAGAGGTAGCGGAGCCATCCCCTTGAGCGGTCGGAGGTGCTGGGATATCCGTGAACCAGGCTCGCCATCGGTTGCGCCCCTCCGGATTCGGCTCCAGGCAGGTCCAAAGCCTAACGGAAATCGAATTGCACCGGAATAGCGGACGCCGGCGTCGCCGATGGGAGGATTAGAGGTAGTATATCAACAGGAAGCCGCCGAGCAGCACCGCGACCCATAGCGTGGTGGAGCCGAGCGGCCAGGTCCTCGCGAGCGTGGCCTCCGGACCGGCAAGCCGTATCGCCGCGCCGATTCCCGCCCGGAGCCCGCCCGCCAACGCGCTCAGGAAGCCTTGCCACGCCGACCAGAGGGCGGGCCAGACAACGCCGATCAGGGCCGGGATGCCCCTGCGGTAGGTCCAGTCGAAATCGAGGTTGGTCGACCGGATCGCCGCCGGGTATATGCGGTAGCGGATCAGCACCGCGAACGCGAGAGCGGCGAACGCCAGGAGTTGCAGCTGGCCGATCACGTGGCTCGGCGTGTAGGGCTCGTAGTCGACGTCGTGGGGCAGGATCGAATAGAGCGCCGGCGACCAGACCCCGAGTGCGATACAGAGGAACGCCGCCGTTCCCATCGCGATCAGCATGTTGAGCGGGGCCTCCTTGCAGCGCTTGCCGGAATCGCGGGAGAAAAAGGCGAAGTACGGGATCTTCATGCCCGAATGGTGGATCACCCCGGCCGAGGCGAACGTCAGCGTCAGCCAGGCGACGGCATAACCCCCGTAGGCGGCCGCGGACAGCGTCAGGGACTTGGCGATGAAGCCGGAGAACAAGGGAAAGGCGGAAATCGAGGCGGCGCCGACGATGCAGAAGACGGTGGTGAACGGCATCGACTTGTGGAGCCCGCCCAGCTCCGAGCCCTCGATCGTTCCGGCCCGGTAGAGGACCGCCCCCATCGACATGAAGAGCAGCGCCATGTAGAGGGTGGAAACGAACGCGTGTCCCACCGCGCCGTTGAGCGCCATCGGCGTGCCGATGCCGACGCCGACGACCATGAAGCCGAGCTGGCTGTTGAGGCTGTAGGCGAGCGTGCGGCGGAGATCGTTCTCGATCACTGCGTAGAAGATCGGGAACGCCGTCATCGCCGCCCCCACATAGATCAGCATCTCGGTGCCCGGAAAGCCGCGGGCGAGCGCGTAGACCGCCGCCTTGGTGGTGAAAGCGCTCAGGAACACCGCCCCCGTCACCGTCGCCTCGGGGTAGGCGTCGGGCAGCCAGTTGTGCAGGAAAGGGAAGGCGCATTTGATCCCGAACGCGAGAAGGATCAGCCAGGTCGCGAGGTCGCCGAGCGCCATGCGGTCGAAGGCGATCGAACCGGTCTGCTCGGCCAGCAGGATCGCGCCCGACAGCAGCAGCACGCCCGATACGATCTGGACGATCAGGTACCGCATCCCGGACCGGTACGCGGTCTCGCCGCCGCGCGCCCAGATCAGGAAGACCGACGTGATCGCCATCGCCTCCCAATAGACGAACAGCGTGACCAGATCGCCCGCGAAGACGGCGCCGATGCCGCTGCCGGCGTACATCATGCCCGCGACGTGCTGGACGGTGTCGCGCACGTGGAGCGCGTATATCGCGCCCACGATCGCCGCGATGTGGAAGACGTAGCCGAAGATCAGGCTGAGCTTGTCGACACGGACCGGCACGAATTCCGCGCCGAACCAGGCGAAGCCGAGATAGGTTCCGGGCTCGAGCGCGATCAGCGCCCAGAGCCCCGCCGCGGGCACGACGACCGTCCAGGCCCGGCGCAGCGCGTCCGGCAGGACCGGGATCGCGAGCGCGGCCACGATCAGCAGCAGGCCGGGCGGCAGGCTAGCGATCATAATAGTCCTCGTCCCGCTTCAGGAGCCTTCCGAGCTCCCTGGCGGCCAGCCCCGCGAGGCCGCAGCAGACGAAGCCGTACCAGCCATAGAAGCCGAACGACCCGCTGAACCCGAGCTCGGCATGCTTGTGGTAGAAGAAGTCGAGCGGGGCGAGCACCGCGCAGACGACGATCGCGGCCCAGAACAGCCTAGTGGCGCCGGCCGAGCGGTCGGGCCCGCGCGCGCTCTCTCCTGCGGGTCCGGGGCGTTCCGTATCGGCCATCGTTCCGGTCTCAGCGTTGCGCGATCGGGGCGAGGAAGGCCGCGATGTCGTCGGCCGCGAAGAACAGCGCCAGGCAGCCGATCGCGGTCAGGCAGAGCGGCACCACGCAGAACATCGGCGCCTCGCGGATGCCGTCCTCGTCTTCGTGTCCGTCATGCGCGACGGCCGCCCCGACCGGCTGCGGAACCGGGTCGCCCTCGCGCTTCGGCGAAATAAACCCGCGCGCGGCCACGGGAATCAGATAGGCGACGTTGAGCAGCGACGAGATCATCAGCACCGCGACGAAGATCAGCTGCTCGGCTTCGACCGCGCCGAGCCCGAGATACCACTTGCTCCATACGCCGCCCAGCGGCGGCAGCCCGGTGACGCTGAGCGCGCCGACGGCGAAGGCGGCGAAGGTGAAGGGCATCCGGCGGCCGAGCCCTGCCATGTCGCTGATCTCGGTCTTGTGGGCTGCCACCATGATCGCGCCGGCGCAGAAGAAGAGCGTGATCTTGCCGAACGCGTGCATCGCGATGTGCATCGCCCCCCCGACCACGCTCCAGCTTGTCGCCAGGGCGGCGCCGAGCACGACGTAGCTGAGCTGGCTGACCGTCGAATAGGCGAGCCGGGCCTTCAGGTTGTCCTTGGTCAGCGCGACCAGCGAGGCGATGACGACGGTCGCGCCCGCGACGTACATCAGCCAGGTGCTCGCCCCGGTCTCGCTGAGATAGTCGACGCCGAAGATGTAGATCGCGACCTTGAGCACGGTGAACACGCCCGCCTTGACCACGGCGACGGCATGCAGCAGCGCGCTGACCGGGGTGGGGGCGACCATTGCCGCCGGCAGCCAGCGGTGGATCGGCAGCAGCGCCGCCTTGCCGATGCCGTACATGTACAGGAACAGGAGCACGATCAGCGGCCAGCCTTCGACCTTGCCGGCGAGGATGCCGCCCGGCGTGAAGTCGAGCGTGCCCGTCGCGCCGTAGGTCCAGACGATGCCGACGAGCTGGAGCCCGATCGAAGTCGACAGCAGGATGCCGAGATAGGTTCGCCCGGCGCGCATCGATTCCGGCGACTGGTGGTGGGTGACCAGCGGGTAGGTGGAGAGCGTCAGCACCTCGTAGGCGATGAACAGCGTCAGCATGTTGCCCGACATCGCGACGCCCAGCGCCGCCGAGATCGCGATGGCGAAGCAGACATAGAACCGCGTCTGGTTCTCCTCGCCATGCCCCCGCATGTAGCCGATGGCGTAGAACGAGGTGACGATCCAGAGGAACGAGGCGACCAGCGCGAACAGCATGCCGAGCGGCTCGATGACGAACCGGATGCCGAGCCCGGGCACGAAATCGAACAGGAAGAGCTCCGGCCGCCCGCCCGCGTCGACCGCGGGCAGGATGCGGTAGACCGCGAGGAAGGTTACGACCGAGGCGACGATCATCGCGCCGTCGCGGAGGTTGGGCCGGCGCCCGAACAGCGCGATCGCTGCCGCGCCCGCGAGCGGGCCGGCGAGCGCCACCGCCATGGCGAGCTCGACTCTCACGGCCCCGCCCCCATCAGGGCGCGCGCGGCGTGCTCGGAGACGCCCACCGGCAGCGAGGTCTCGATCCCGAAATAGACGTTGAGAGCGATCAGAACCCAGGTCGGGATCAGCAGCGCGAGCGGCGCCTCGCCGGAGGGCGCGCCGGGCCCGGGCTCCCGGAAATAGGCAGCCTCCACGACGCGCCAGACATAGATCACCGCGAGCAGCGAGGAAATGACGATCAGCGCCGCGATCAGCGGCTCGTCGGCCGCCAGAGCGGCCAGGATCAGGTACCACTTGGAGATGAAGCCGGCGGTGAGCGGAATCCCGATCAGGCTGAGCCCGCCGGCGGTGAACGCCGCCATCGTCCACGGCATGCGCCTCCCCATGCCGGCCAGGTCATCGATCCGGAACGAGGACTGCCGGTAGGCGATGCAGCCGATCGCGAGGAACAGCGCGCCCTTCATGAGCGCGTGGTTGAACAGGTGGACGATCGAGGCGGTCAGCCCGTCGACCGTCACCAGGCTCAGCCCGAGCACCATGTAGCCGATCTGGGCGACGCTCGAATAAGCGAGCATTCGCTTCACGCTGTCCTGGAAGATGGCGACCGTCGAGGCGACGAACATCGCCAGAACCGCCAGCAGCATCAGCGGCAGGGCGGTGGGCAGGATGTCGAAGGAGAACTTCACCCCGAAGACGGTGAACAGGAAGCGGATCAGGACATAGACCCCGACCTTGGTCGCCGTCGCCGCGAGGAAGGCGCTGACGGTGGACGGCGCGTAGGTGTAGGCCTTGGGCAGCCAGAAATGGAGCGGGAAGAGGGCGAGCTTGATCGCCGCGCCCACGATCAGGAAGGCGAAGGCCGCGATCACCGTCCGGTTGTAGCCGGTCGCGGGCAGCCGCTCGGCGATGTCGTTCAGGTTGAGCGTGCCGGTCGCGCCGTAGATCAGCCCGATGCCGATGACGATGAAGGTCGCCCCGATGGTGCCGACGATCAGGTACTGGAAGGCCGCGGTGAGCGCCCGGCGGTGCGGGCCGAGGCTGATCAGGATGCAGGAGGCGAGAGAGGAAATCTCCAGGAAGACGAAGAGGTTGAACGCATCGCCGGTGATCGCGACGCCGAGCAGCCCGGTCACGCAGAGCAGGAACGCGCAATAGAACAGGTAGGCTTTCTCGCCCACCATCTCGATCAGCAGGCTGCGCGGGGTGAAGGGAAGGACGATCGCTCCGATCCCGCTTACGATCAGCAGCACGAAGGCGTTCAGCGCGTCGACCCGGTACTCGATCCCGAACGGCGCCGCCCAGCCGCCGAGCTCGTAGCTGACGATGCCCGAGGTCATCACCTGGTCGAGCAGCAGGCAGGAGACCGCGAAGGCCGCCCACGTCGTGAGCAGGGCGAGCCAGAAGGTCAGGTCGCGTCCCCGCACCAGAATGCAGGCGGGCGCCGCCAGCAGCGTGATCACGACCTGCAGGGCGGGGAGGTGCGCGGTCATATCGCGGGCCCGTCCTGGTCGCCGATCTCGTCCTCTTCGATGGTCCCGTAGGCATCGCGGATCCGCACCACCAGGGCGAGGCCGAGCGCGAGCGTTGCCACGCCCACCACGATCGCGGTCAGGATCAGGACGTGGGGGAGGGGGTTGGAATAGGTCTCGATCCCTTCCGCGATGATCGGCGCCGTTCCGTCCCGGACCTTGCCGAGGGTGATGTAGAGGAGGAACACCGCGGCCTGGAACACGGTCAGCCCGACCATTTTCTTGACCAGGTTGCCGTGCTCGATGACGAGATAGAGCCCCGCCATCATCAGGAAGACGACGATCCAGTAATTGTAGAGACCGACGAAGTCGACCAACTCAGCGTCCCCGCCCGGCGAAGTAGTAGAAGATCGAGATCATCACCGAGGCGACGGTGACGCCGACGCCGAACTCGATCAGCAGGATGCCGAGATGCTGGCCCTTGACCGGATCGCTCGAGAGCACGTTGTAGTCGAGATAGTTGCCGCCGAGCAAAAGCCCCGCGACGCCCACCCCGGCGAAGATCAGAAGCCCGATGGCGAAGCCCGCCCGCAGGACGTCCGACGACAACACCCCGCGCAACGCGTCGAGGCCGTAGACCAGCCCGTAGAGGATGAACCCGGCGCCGAAAATGACGCCGGCCTGGAACCCTCCGCCGGGTCCGTAATCCCCGTGGAACTGCACGTAGAGCGCGAACAGGAGTATGAACGGCATCAGGATTTTCGTGACGATGCGGAGCACGAGAAGATCGTTCATGCCTCGTCCTCCGCCCGTTCGTCCCTGCGCCGGTGCGCGCGCCACTGGCCGAGCAGCACCACCACGCCGATGCCCGCCGTGAAGATCACCGCCACCTCGCCCAGCGTGTCGTAGCCCCGGTAGCTCGCCAGCACCGCCGTGACCACGTTGGGAACGCCGGTCTTTTCCGGTCCCTGCTCGAGATATTCGGGGATCACGTGGTGGTTCGCCGGCGCCGCCGGGTCGCCGTAGCGCGGCATGTCGAGCGTGCCGTATATCAGAACCGCGCCGGTCACCGCGACGACGGCCAGCGAAATCCAGGCGTTGTGGACCGGCTTCTTCTCCTCGCTGGTGGTGAGCGCCAGCGTGCCGAGAAAGAGCACCGTGGAGATGCCCGCGCCGACTGCGGCCTCCGTGAAGGCGACGTCCACCGCGTCGAGAACGACGAAGATGGTCGCGGCCAGCAGGCTGTAGATGCCGGTCAGCATGACCACCACGAACAGGTTTCGCGCGCGGACGATGCCGATCACCGCGACCGCCATGAACAGCAGGATGACGATGTTGACCGCCTCGTTTATGGCCTCTCCTCCCCGTCGGCCGGTTCGTTCCGGAGATCGTGGTCGAGCAGCGGCTCCTCGTCGCTCTCGTATGCGGCGTGGACCAGCGCGAAGGTCGCGGTCGGGCTGGTAAAGAAGATGAACACCAGGATCAGGAGCAGCTTGACGGTCACCAGGGTCCCGCCGCCCTGAAGCATCAGCCCGATCAGGATAAGCCCCGCGCCGCCGGTATCGGTGACGCCCGCCGCGTGGCTTCGCGTGTACACGTCGGGAAAGCGCACGATCCCGATCCCGCCGATCGTCACCAGCACGCCGCCGCCGAGCAGCAGCACCCAGCTCGCGATGTCGAGGACCAGCGCCATCAGCTGCCCGTTCCGCCGAGGTCGCCGTGCTTGAAGAACTTGAGGACGGCGATCGTGCCGATGAAGTTGATCAGCGCGTAGGCAAGCGCGATGTCGAGGAATTCCGGCCGGCCGAACAGGAATCCGACGACGGCGAGGATCAGCACGGTCTTGGTGCCGAAGGTGTTGACGGAGAGAATCCGGTCGTAAAGCGTCGGTCCCATCAGCGCGCGGGCGAGCGCGAGCGCCATCGCCGCGACGACTCCGATCGCGGCGGCGGTGAACATCAGCCTCCGCCCGCCATTTTGGTGACCCGCCGGTCCATTTCGCCCGCCGCCAGGTCGTCGGCGCCGTCGCGCGAGAGCGCATGCACCAGGATCTCCCCTTCGCCCACGTCGACCGACACCGTGCCCGGGGTGAGGGTGATCGAGTTGGCGAATATCACGCGGCCGAGGTCGGTCGGCTGGGTGGCGCGGACGCGAAGCATCGTCGGGCTTATCGAGGCGCCCGGGGCGAGGATGCGCCGCGCGACGTCGATATTGGCCTTCAGGATCTCGACGAGCAGCCACGGCCAATAGACCGCGCCCCGCCAGGTGAGGTGCACCGGGTGCCCTTCGTGGTCGATCACGTCCATCCGGTGGGTGAAGTAGACGACCGCCGCGCAGGAGGCTACGCCGAGCCCGATAAGCAGAGGATCGAAGTGACCGGAGAGCAGAAGCCAGGTGCCGAAGAGCACACAACCCAGTGAGAATGCGTGAACCACTACCGCCCTGTCGCAAGACATGCCGACGCGCGATCCGCCCCGCGTGCCCGTGGCTGATCGCGCGTCAGCGAACCCTAGTCGGCGCTCCCGGGAATGGCTAGTCCAAAGTAAGGCCTTTCAGCCGGAATCCCCGGATCCGGACGCCCGGCGAGGCGACAAAAGTGTTGGCGCGCACCGGCTCAATGGTGTAAGTCTGCTCGAATTGCAACTAATGTAACCTAAACAAAATAATTCTAGGGGGAATTGTGTCGGAGTCTCAGGGCGGAGGCGACCCCATCGCCTCGTCCCGTATGCGGGGCACTGTTAAGTGGTTCAACGCCGTGAAGGGATACGGTTTCGTCACGCCGGAGGATGGGTCGGGCGACGTTTTTCTCCACATGACGGTTCTGAGACAGGCGGGCCTGGACAAGATCCCGGTGGGCTCCACCGTCGAGTGCGAGACGGTTCAGGCGGCGAAGGGGCTGCAGGTGCAGTCGATCCTTGCCGTCGACCTTTCCACCGCCGTACCGGAGGGCGAAGAGGGGTATTCGCGCGCACCGCCGCCGCCGCCGCCCCAGCCCGAAGCCACCGGCGATTTCGAGATGGCGACCGTCAAATGGTTCAATCCGCACAAGGGGTACGGATTCGTTTGCCCCGACGAAACCCAACTCGACGTGTTCATCCACATGGTGACGCTGCGCCGCGCCAACCTCGCCGGCCTGGTGACCGGCCAGAAGGTGATGGTGAAGACGGCTCAGGGACCGAAGGGGATGCAGGCGGTGGAGATAATGCTGCCGGGTCCGGGCAGCGTCGACCAGTACGTCTAGCGGTCATCGAGACTTCCGGAGCGGGTGTCGGGCCTTGCTGGGTCGACGGTCGCTGACCCTCGGCCTCGGCGCCTGTCTCGCCCTCGCCGCGCTGCCGGCGGCGAGCCAGCGTCGCCTGGCGAAATTCGAGCGGAGCATCCTCGTGATCCGGAGCGGCGGCCGCGAGCATCGTTTCTCGGTCGAGGTCGCGCGGACGCCCCGCGAGCACTCGCAGGGCCTGATGTTCCGCCGCCGCATGGCCCCCGATGCGGGGATGCTGTTCGTCTACGACCCGCCCCGGCCGGTCTCGATGTGGATGCGGAACACCTACCTTCCGCTCGACATGCTGTTCATCGCGCCGGACGGGCGGATATCTCGCATCGTCGAACGGACGGTGCCGCTGTCGGAAGAGAATATCCCGTCGCGCGGGACGGTGCGCGCGGTGCTGGAACTGAACGCGGGCACGGCGGACCGCCTGGGAATAAAGCCGGGGGCCACGGTAACGACCCCGGCGATCGGCCGGTAGGCGCGCGGTTGGCCGCTGCCTGAGGACGCGCGCGACCCCGCGATGTGCGATAGTTCCGGCCGCCGTCCTTCCGGAACCGGGATGCAGCATGACCAGCGACGATAGCAGCCGTCGATCCGGCATGCGCTACGAGGCGAACGAGAAGCCTCCGCCGGCGCTCGCCTTCGGCCTCGGCCTCCAGCTCGCCATCCTTACCGCCGGCGGCATCGTGCTGACCCCGGCGATCGTGGTACGCGCGGCCGGCGGCTCCGAGGACTTCCTCGCGTGGGCGGTGTTCGCCGCGGTGGCGATCAGCGGAGCGACCACCGTGCTGCAGGCCGTGCGTGTCGGCCGTGTGGGCGCGGGCTACGTTCTCGCGATGGGCACCTCCGGCGCCTTCATCGCGATCTGCGTCGCGGCGATCGCCAAGGGCGGCCCCGCGATGCTCGCCACGCTGGTCGTCGCCTCCGCCCTGTTCCAGTTCGCGCTCGCCGCGCGGCTTTCGCTTTTCCGGCGGATTCTCACCCCGACCGTCGCGGGCACGGTGATCATGCTGATCCCGGTCACGGTGATGCCGATCATCTTCGGCATGCTGAAGGCGGTTCCCGAAGGCAGCCCGGAATTCGCCGCTCCGGTCAGCGCGCTGCTGACCGTGGTCGTCATTGCCGGCATCGCGCTCAAGGCAACCGGCGCGCTGCGCCTCTGGGCGCCGGTGATCGGCGTGGTCGTGGGTTCGGTCGTCGCCGGGTTCTACGGCCTATACGAAGTCGAGCGCGTCGCGAACGCCGACTGGATCGGTCTACCCGAAGGCTCATGGCCGGGACTCGATCTCGGTTTCGGGCCGGTCTTCTGGGCGCTGCTACCCGCGTTCGTCTTCGTGACGCTGGTGGGCGCCATTGAGACGATCGGCGATGCCGTAGCCATCCAGCGCGTATCCTGGCGCGAGCCCCGGGCGGTGGACTTCCGGGCCGTGCAGGGGGCGGTGGCCGCGGACGGCATGGGCAACCTGCTCTCAGGCCTCGCCGCGACGGTTCCCAACACGACCTACTCCACGAGCGTCTCGGTGACCGAGCTCACCGGGGTCGCGGCCCGCCGGGTGGGGATAGCGCTCGGAATCGTGTTCGTTGCCGTGGCGTTTCTTCCCAAGGCGCTCGCGGTGGTACTGGCAATTCCGGGCCCGGTCGCCGCGGCCTACATCACCGTTCTGCTCGCGATGCTGTTCGTGCTGGGCATGAAGATCGTCGTCCAGGACGGGATCGACTACCGCAAGGGGCTGATCGCGGGGATTTCATTCTGGGCCGGGGTCGGCTTCCAGCACGGGCTGATCTTTCCCGAATATTTCTCCGAGTTCGCCGGCGGGCTGCTTGAGAACGGCATGACCGCGGGCGGGCTGGTGGCGATCGTCCTGACCCTGTTCGTGGAGTTGACGGAACCCCGCCGCCGGCGGATCGAAGTCGCGTTCGATGTCTCGGAACTGCCCAGGATCAGGGAATTCATCGCCGGTTTCGCGACCCGGAGCGGTTGGGACGGCGCTATGACGCACCGCCTCGACGCCGCCGTCGAGGAGACGCTGCTGACGCTTCTGCACGCGAGCGGGGGAGAGGAGGGGGAGGGGCGGCGCCTGCTGCTCAGCGCCCACCGCGAAGGCGGCGGCGCCGTTCTGGAGTTCATCGCCGCGCCGGGCGAGGACAACCTGCAGGATCGCATCGCCTTGCTCGCCGAACGGGCCGAGGAGGCCCCGGCCGAGCGCGAGGTGTCGCTGCGCCTGCTGCGTCACCTCGCCTCTTCGGTTCACCACCAGCAATATCACGACACGGATATCGTGACCGTCCGCGTCGACGCGCCGGTGGGGACGGCGATCGGAGGGACCGGAAGATAAGCGGCATGCCGAAGATCGACATCGCGGCCTGGCTGACGCGGTCGATCGCCTTCGGCATCGCCTCGGTCTCCATCTACACCGCGGCGTTCGGGGTGATCGACGAGATCTACCAGCGCTCGATCACGGTCGGCGCGTCGGTCGTCCTGGTGACGCTCACGGTTCCGCTGATCCGGCTCTACGGCTCCGGCGGACGCGTCCTCCGCGCCGTCCGGCTCGCCGTCGACGGGGCGCTGATCGCCCTGATGGCGCTTTCGCTCTACTGGTTCGCCTCCGTCTACGACGAGCTCGAGAGCGGGCTGTACGACTTCCTGCCGGACGACATCCTGATCGGTGCCGGCGGGCTGATCGCGGTGCTGGAACTCACCCGCCGCGCCTTCGGATGGCCGCTCGCGGCTCTGTCGCTTCTGTGCATCGCCTACGCGCTGTTCGGAGAAGACCTGCCGTGGATATTCGCCCACGCCGGCTACGACCTCGAACAGGTGATGCGCACCGTCTGGTACTCGTTCGACGGCGTATTCGGCTTCATCGTCATCACGGTCATCTCGCTGATCTTCATCTTCATCGTCTTCGGTTCGGTGCTCGAGGCGACCGGGGCGGGCGCGGTCCTGCTGCGCATCGCGGTCAGCCTCACCGGCGGGCTCAGGGGCGGCCCCGCCCACGCCGCGATCGCGGCCAGCGGGTTCTTCGGGACCATTTCCGGCAGCGTTTCCGCGAACGTGGTGGGGACCGGCGTGTTCACCATCCCCATGATCAAGGAGCGCGGGTTCAGGAACTCGTTCGCCGGCGGCGTGGAGGCGGCGGCGTCTTCCGGCGGGCAGTTCATGCCGCCGGTCATGGGCGCGGTCGCCTTCGTGATGGCCGACGTGACCGGCATTCCCTATGTGGTGATCATCGGCGCCGCGCTGATGCCGGCGCTGTTCTACTACGCCAGCCTGTTCGTCGCCGTGTGGGTGGAGGCCGCGCGCGGCGGCATCGAGGCGATTCCGCGCGAGCGCCGCGAGAAAGTGTCGCGCCGGGACTGGTGGATGTCGCTGATGTTCGTCATCCCGATCCTGGTCATCATCGGCGTGCTGGTGGCCGGGCGCTCGCCCGCCATGGCCGGGCTGTGGGCGACGATCGTGGGCGCGGCGCTGGGCCTGATGAACCCGGAGGTGCGCCGCAAGCCGCAGGTCTATCTGTCGGCGCTGGTGCGCGGCGGCGAGCAGTGCGGCCGGATCATGGTCGCCGTCGCCGCGATCGGCATCATCGTGGGCGTGATGAACCTGACCGGGCTCGGCATCCGGTTCTCCAACATGATCCTCGCCTTCGCCGGGACCGACCTGTTCTTCGCGATGTTTCTCGTCGCGGTGGCCAGCATGATCCTCGGGATGGGGCTGCCGACCATCCCCGCCTACCTCATCATCGTGCTCATCATGGGTCAGGCGATCGAGAATCTCGGCGTTCCGAAGATCCTGGTGCACCTGTTCGTGCTCTATTACGGGGTCCTGTCCGCGATCACGCCGCCGGTCGCGATCGCCGCATACGCCGCCGCTCCGATCGCCGGGTCCAATCCGATGACCACGGCGGTGCAGGCGCTCAAGCTCTCCTTCGTCGGCTTCATCGTGCCCTTCGTCTTCGTCTACAACCCGTCGCTCTCGCTGGTCGTCGGCTTCGAGACCCTGCCCTTCGTCTGGGTGGTGGCGCGGCTCGCGCTGGCGATCTGGCTGATGACCACGGCGCTCGGCGGCGTCGACCGGGCGCCCTTGCCCCCATGGTCCCGGGCGGCGCGCCTGGCTCTCGGGCTGGGAACGCTGCTGAGCGCGACGGAAGTCCAGGTCGTTGCGTTCGTGTTGTCGCTTCTGCTGTTGTTTGCCGATTCCAGGCGCGCGAAAGGTGCTAACCTTCGCGGCGAAAACGGGCAGGGAAGCGGATGATCGCGGCCGGCCGGTCGGCGGCGGCCGCGCAACCCGCGAAAGGAGGCACGGATCCCATGAGAACGCTCAAGACGCTCGCCGTCGTCGGGCTTGCCCTCGGGCTCGCCGGCGGCGCCCAGGCCAAGGAATTCTACCGGATGTCGACGATCAGCCTGCCGACGCCGTTCACCATCAACACGACGTTCGCCAAGCTGGTCCAGAAATACAATCCCGACATCGAGATCCAGATCAACGCCACCGGCGCGGCGCCCCGGCACGCGCTGGATGCGGCCCGCGGCAAGACGGACTTCCTGATGGGCGCGCCGGCGCTCCACAACCTGATGTCCAACGGAAAGGCGATGTTCGCCAAGGTCAAGGGCGCCAGGGAGCTGTCGAAGAACCTGCGCGCGGTGTTCAACTACCGGATCGGCTTCTACCAGTTCGGCGTCTACGAGGATTCGGGCATCAAGAAGATCGCCGACCTAAAGGGCAAACGCGTCTTCCTCGGACCGCCCGCCGCGGTCCAGCGCGTGGTCGCCGGCGGTTTCGTCAGGGCGATCAGCGGTCTCGAGCCGGGCAAGGATTACGAGGTCATCAAGCTCGGATTCTCGCCCGCCATGCAGGCCTTCCAGGACCGTCAGATCGACGTCCTCGTGGCCGCCGGCAATCCGCCCTCGTCCAATTTCGTGCAGGTGGCGCTCACCAACAAGATCCGCTTCCTCGGCGCGTCGGACGCGGACTGGGAAACGCCGGCGATGAAGAAGGTCATGTCGATCCCCGGGCGGACCCGCGGCCGGTTCGCTGCCGACGTCTACGGCCCCAACCAGGCCAATGAGAAGCCCGTGCAGACGATCGCTGCCTGGGTCGGCATGGTCACCCGAAAGGGCATTCCGGACGAGGTCATCTACAAGATGACCAAGACGTTCTGGGACCATATCGACGAGATGCACGCCGTCGCCCCCTGGGCCAAGGACGCCATCAACATCGGCAATGCGTTCAAGGAAATGAACATGAAGCTCCATCCCGGAGCGCTGCGCTACTACAAGGAAGCCGGCGTCGAGGTGCCCAAGAACGTCATGTAGCGCGCTTTCCTTCCGCCCTCCGCCGCGCCCGGCGGGCGAGAAGCGGAGGTATTCCGTGCGAAGTCCCGCCGCGGTCCTCGTACTCGCCGCGGCGGTCGCCGCCCCGCACGCGTCGAGCGCCGAGGGCAACGGGAACGAAGCGCGCTGGGTGCGCCTCGCCGTCGAACGGCTGTGCCCCCTGCCCGGATTGTCCGGCCTCGATGCGCAGCACGCCCTGCCGGGCAGCTGGTTGGTGGACGAGTCCCGCTACCCCGGGGACCGGGATCCGCGGCGGATCGCGGTCCGCCTCCTGCTGCCGGAGGCCGACGAGCTCGCGGTCGAGCGGCGGCAGTTCGGGGGAAGGCTTCGCCAGTTCCGGGTCTCGTACGCGGTGCGGGACGGAGACGCCGCCCGGCCTTTTATCCAGGCAATCGCGGATGGCGGGTGCGCCATCCGTTCCGGCCGGGCAATTCGCTCGGAGGGCGATGCGTGGCGATTCCTGGATCGGCTGGAAGCCGATCTGAAGACGATCGAATGGACCGAGACCCTGCAGGCGCCATGGCCCCGGGGAAAGGACCCCGGCGGCATTCGGGTCGGCCTGGTGGACTCCGGCCTTGCCTACGACCTGCCGCTCTTTCGCCACCGGCTGGCCCGGAACGGCGAGGGAATGCCGCTCGGTTTCGACTACTGGGATCTCGATCCATGGCCCTATGACGGGGACGTTTCGCGCGGGCCGTTCCTGCCGATCCGACACGGAACGGCGGTGGCATCGGTGCTCGCGCGGGAAGCGCCCGGGGCCGCGCTGATCCCGTTCCGCTATCCCCGTCCCGACATGAGCCGCATGGGCGATCTGGTCGCTCGCGCCGCCGCCGCCGGCACCCGGATCCTCGCCATACCGCTCGGCAGCCGCAAACCCGGAGACTGGCGCACCTTCGAGCGCGCGCTTCGCGGGCGCGACATCCTTGCCGTCGTCTCCGCCGGGAACGACGGCCGCGATATCGACAGGGAGCCGGTCTATCCGGCCGCGCTCGATCTGGAGAACATCCTGACCGTGACATCCTCGGACGGGTTCGGCCGCCTTGCGCCGGGGTCGAACTGGGGGCGTGCGAAGGTCGACGTCATGCTGCCGGCCGAAAATCTCGAAATCGTCGATTTTCGCGGCGCGTCCGGGAGAGCGTCCGGGTCCAGCTACGCGGTGCCCCGCCTCGCCGCGCTCGCGGCGAGGATGCTGGCGCGCGAACCGGGTCTGAACGCAACGCAACTCAAGTCGCGCATCCTGGCCTGCGCGGCGCCGTCTCCCTACGAGCGCGAGGGCGTCGTCGCGGCCGGCTGGATTCCCTACCCGCTATCGGGCTGTACGCGTTAGCGGCGCCTCGGTGCGGGCGGTGCGCTGTCGATGAAGCGGCGGGCCGCCCTGGCCTGCCGCGGATCCGCCTTCAGCAGCGCCCGATAGGCTTCTTCGGCGAGTTCGGGCGCGTTGCCCCAGACGCCCGCCTGTATGGCGAACCGCAGGACCTGCGGATCCTCGGGCGCCATACGCATTACCCGGCGGGCGTGTCCCGTCATCTCGGCGAACCGCCCGGCGAGCTGAAGGGACACCAGGAGCGAGACCCGCGCGTTGATAGAATTCGGGACCTGCCTGACGGCTTCCCCGTGCAGCGCGATGGCGCCGCCGAAATCGCGCGCTTGCGCCAGGACGCGCCCGGCTTCGAGCAGTTGGCCGTGGTTCATCGCCTCGGCGCAGGTCTTCGCGAGCGCATCGCGCTCCGATCCGGTCGCGGTGCGCGGTTCGATCGCGCGTATCGCGGCGGCGCAATCCGAGAGCGCTTTTCCGAGCCGGCGCGTCACTTCCGGGGCTCTGCCATCCCCGCGCAATGCGAGGAGCGAGCGGACCGCGCCCAGCGGCATGGCCTCGAAACGCCCCTCGCCGCCGCCCACCGCGATCCCCACCAACTCGCCGCGCGCGTCGACCAGGGCGCCGCCGCTGACGCCGGGTTGCATGCGTGCGCGGACGTGGAGCCGTCCCAACGCCGCGCCTTCCGCCGGTCGCGCGATCAGTTTGCCGGGTGCGAAGACGCGCACCGTATTCCGGGCGATATCGGCGCCGACCGAATAGAACGCGCCACCGTCGCGGACTTCCGCCTCAAGGTCCGGGACGTACCCGTTCCCGGGAAGGCCCCGGACTTCGAGCAATGCAAGATCGCCACGATAGGCCGACGGGATCACCCGCGCCTTTCTCGGCCCGTCCGGGGTGAAGACGACGGCATCCGGACGGTCCGCGACGATATGCCGGTTGGTGACCAGGAGCGTCGGGCCGATCCGCGTCGCGCTCGCCATCGGGTTGAAGCCCGAGATCGGGAAAACCGCCTGACGGACGCGGCAGACCGGCGCGGGATGGGGGCAATCTCCCGGAGATTTCCGTCCGGCTCGCGGCGCCGGCGCCCTCCGCGCCGCATCGAAGGACAGGGCGACCGTACGCCGTTCCCCGTCCCGTTGCAGGGTAACGTCGAGCGGCTCGCCGAGATCGCGCAGGACGGCGAACGCCGCGATCGCATCGCGCGGCGTGAGAATCCGGCGCACCCCGATTTTCAGTATCCTGTCGCCCGGCGCGATGCCCGCCCTCGCCGCCGGACCGCCGTCGCTCACCGCTCCGACCTCGGGCGCGGCGACCTTGGCCATCCGGTCCCGCCGGGCCGTTCGCAGCCTCCAGCCGGGCGACGGGTAACGGACCTCGCCGTCGGCAATGAGCGCGTCGACGACCCGAAGGAGCAGATCGGTCGAGACGGCGAAGTTGACGCCGATGTCGGTGTCGCCCTTGGAGGCGAAGATCGCCGACATCATGCCGACCAGGCGGCCTTGCGCGTCCACCAGCGCGCCGCCCGACACGCCCGGGTTCGAGGCGGCGTCCGTCTGGACGAAGTCCTCCACGGGGTTGAATCCCGCGTTGGACACGTTCAGCGCGGACACCACGCCGCAGGTCACCGAAAGGCCGAGGCCGAACGCGTTGCCGATCGCGCAGACCGGTTGGGCCAATTGCGGCGCGGGCGCGATCCCGATCGGCGAAAGGGCGGCCTCGACGCCGAGCACGGCGATATCGCTCGCCTCATCCTTCGCGATCAAGCGCGCCGGCAGGATGCGCCCGTCGGAAAGGCGGACGTCGATCCGCCGGGCGGGTTCCACCGCATGCCAGGCCGTCGCGATATGTCCCGGCCGCAAGACCACGCCGCTCCCTTCCGGCGCGGCACCCGGACGCCCGCCGGTACCGCCCTGGGGGCGTCCGGGCCAGACAGGCAGAACCGATACCACCGACGTCATCGCGTCGGCGGGCCGCGCATCGGCGGGGGCAGGTTGGAGGCCCGCGAGCGCGAGCAGCAGCGCGACCGCAAGGCATGTGGCGGAGGGAGAGGGATTCGAACCCTCGATAGAGGTATTACCCCTATAACGGTTTAGCAAACCGCCGCCTTCAGCCACTCGGCCACCCCTCCGGCAGGGGTCAGCACTTACCACGGCGCGGGCCGGAATAGAAGGTGGTGCCGCAGGAAAGGATTGAACTTTCGACCTCACCCTTACCAAGGGTGCGCTCTACCACTGAGCTACTGCGGCGCCGGAGCGTTATCTGCCACAGCCCGGGCCCGCCCGCAACGGCTTACGCGCCCGGGTCGCGTGCTGGACCGGCGCGCTCCATGTCCTCAAGAGTCACGGGCCGCCCCCTGTGTTTCAACTTGCCGAAGAGGCGGGAAACCGGCCGGAGGGGGAGGATCAGTACCTGCCCATCGTCGAGAACGACGTAGCGCGGACGGTCCCCCGGCGCGATCCCGAGCGCCTCCCGAACGGCTTTGGGCAGTGTCGTCCGCCCTTTGGACGTGACCGCAGACTCGAACACCCGATAACTCCCGATTTCGTTCCCGAGTTCACTATAGCCGGGAATTGCCCGGGCGTTGCCTCCTCGGCGGCCCTACGCCCCGCCATACACCGGAATCACAGCGCCTCGGGTGACCGCGTTGTCCGGCGAGGCGAGGAAGGCGATGGTTTGGGCCACTTCCGCGGTCTTCGGCCAGGTGGCGTGATCCGCGTCCGGCATCGCCGCCCGGTTGGCCGGGGTATCGAGTATCGAAGGCGCGACGGCGTTGACCCAGATTCGCTCGCCCGCGACCTCCTCGGCCAGAGCCCGGGTGAGCGCGGCGACCGCGGCCTTGGAGGCGGCGTAGGCGGCCATCCCCGCGCCCGTGCGCGGCTCCAGGCCCGGCCGCGCCGAGACGTTGACGATGCGCCCGCCGTTCCCGGTCCGGCGCATCGCGGCGATCGCCGCGCGGCAGCACAGGTAGCAGGTCTCGGCGTTCATCGTGATCTGTCGCGCGAATATCTCGGGCGGGGCGTCGGAGATACCGCCCATGTCGAACCCGCCGGCGAGGTGGATCGAGGCCCACGGACCGTCGATGCCGGAATAAAACCTCTCCACCGCCTCCCACTCGGCGAGGTCGCCCGCGACGCTGAGCCGAACCCGCTCGTTGCCCGCATGAGGGAACCGCTCCGCCTCGCCCTCGTCGATAGCCGGGACGTGGCAAACCGCGCCCGCCTCGATCAGGCGCCCGACGACGGCGGCGCCGAGGGCCCCCGCGCCTCCCGTGACGACCGCGTTTCTGCCGTTCATGTCCATGCCGTGCCTCCCCGGCTGCACATCAGTCTTGCCGGCCGAGCGCCAGCGCCTGTTCGACCAGCGCGTCGCACACCGAACGGTCGTAGTTCAGGTAGTTGGCCGCCATGTTGCGTACCGGATCGGCGGCGTAGTAGCGCTCGTACTGGAGCTGTCGCATGCCGAACGCCTCGCCGCAGAGGTCCCAGGCGAGCTTGTAGAGGGCGACGCGCTCGGCGCCCGGCATCCCTTCGGCGCCCTGGTAGTAGCGCTCGATCTCGGGGCCGATCGGCCCTTCCAGATCGGCCGTGCCGGGCATCGCCAGCAGCCCGCCCGCGCCGATCGTCTGCAGGATCTCGATCACCTTGGGATAGGTGCGCGCCAGATAGGTGCGCGCCATGAACAGCGGCGCGATCTCGGCGCGTATCGATCCCGCCAGCGTCGGCTCGTGATGCACCTCGGACCGGGTGATACAGGCGCGGACGATCTCGATCGCCTCGACGCATTCGCCGAGCATCTGCTGGACGTGCAGAAAGCGATCCGTCCTGACCGCGCGGGCGACCGCCATCGCGACGCCCACGGCGAACTCCAGCTTGACGAGGCCGCGCACCGAGGTCTGGTGCGCCGTGTACGACCTGAGGCTGGTGTCGGGAAAGATGGCGTTGGCGATCTCGGCGTCGTTGTAGACGAACACCCGGTCCCAGGGGACCAGGACGTCGTCGAAGATCATCAGCGAGTCCGGCTCCTCGAAATTGGCGGCGAGCGGGTGATCGGCGGCGTTCATGTCGCCGCCGTCATAGGGCTCGCGGCAGATCTGGCGCAGCCCGGGCGCGTCGATCGGGACCGCGAACACCAGCGCGTGGCGCCTGTCCTCGGGCGGCAGGCCGGGGATGTTGTAGATGAGCACCTCGTCGGCCACGGGACCCATCGTCGCGATCATGCGTGCGCCGCTGACGACGATGCCTTCGTCCGACTCCGAGACCAGCCCGAGATGCAGATCTTCCTCGGCCTGGGCCGACGACGCCTTCGACCGGTCGTTCTGCGGCGACATCAGCGCATGCGTCAGGAACAGGTCTTTCTCGCGCACGAACTCGTAGTAGCGGACCATGTTCTCGCCGAAGCGCTCGCCGCCGCGCGCGAACACTTCCGCCCCCTCGGCGAAGGCCAGCAGCGTGCAGTTCATGAAGTCCTGCGACCGCCCCATCATGCCGAGCGTCGACTCCGCGAACGTCCGGTATGCGGCGTGCTTCTTCCGGAGGTCGGCCGCGTCGTGGGCCGGCATGAAGGCCGTCGCGACGGGATCGCCGGTGGAAGGCGAGGGGTAGGCGAGGGTGTCGCGCAGCGCCGGCTCGTGCTGCAGGTCGAAGAGCTCGGCGAGCCGCGAGACGGGGCGCCGGAATGCCGGAAGCGCGGTGACGTCGTCCACCTTCTCGCCGCCGACCCACACATCCCGCGGGCGCGCCTTCAGCCCCGCGACGTACTCGCCGCCTGTCCTGACCGGCACCGGAGTCTCCCGAAATCGCGGTAAGCCGCCGATTGCGTTTTGTTCTGGCGGCAGCGCCGCCAAACGGGCAAAATGCCGCGCCCGAGGCGGCGACGCAATCCGGGAGGGCGCGAGGCTGCGCCGATGACAGGGACAAGAGATGGGAGACGATTGATGTCCATGAGTAAGAAATTTGCCGGGAAGGGCGCCCTCGCGGTCGCTCTTGTCGCCGGCGGGGCCGTCGCGGCGCTCGCGCTGCAGCCGTCCGCGGCGGTGGCCCAAAAATTCCACATGAAGATCGGCATGGCGACGATCAACGACCCGCAGCAGGAGTGGGGCGAGAAGATCGGCAAGCGGCTGGCCGAGCGCAGCGGCGGCCGGGTCACCTACAAGGTGTTCCCGCTGAGCCAGCTCGGCACGATCGCGCGGCAGGTCGAGGCCACGCTGCTCGGCACGCAGGAGGTTTTCCTCACCCCGCCCGCCTTCTATGTCGGCGTCAACCAGGCCTTCATGGTGCCGGACGCGCCGGGCATCTTCCTCAGCCAGAAGCACGGCAACGACGCCATCCGCGACCCCGAGTTCAAGACGCCCTTCCTGGCGGCGGCGGAGAAAAAGGGCGTGGTCGGCGCCGGGCTGATCGTCTATGAGGGCACCTCGTATGCCAGCACCAAGCCGATCCGCAAGCCCGAGGACATCGCCGGCCTCAAGATCCGCGTGCTGGCGAGCCCGGTCGAACGCGCGATACCCGGCGCCTGGGGCGGCACCGGCGTGCCGATGAACTTCACCGAGGTGGTGCCGGCGATGCAGCGCGGCGTGGTCGATGCCTGCCGCTCCAGCATCGTCGCCATGACCGGGCTGAAGTTCCAGACCGTCGCCAAGTTCACCACCGTATCCGGCGGCGGCTATATCCCGACCGCGACCTGGTACAGCAAGGCGTGGCTGAACAAGCTGCCGGCCGATATCCGCAAGATGGCCATGGAAATCCCCGGCGAGCTGGAGGAGGAGGTGGCCGAGGCGGTGCGCAACAAGGTCGCGGCCTCGCACAAGATCTGGGAGGAAGCGGGTGTCGAGCTCATCAGGTTCTCCGACGCCGACCAGAAGCGCTACCTCGCCAAGCTGCGCCCGCTCGGCGAAGAGATCCTGGGCAAGCACAAGAACCCGCTGGTGCGCGAGCTGTACGGGAAGCTGAAGATCGTGGCGGAGCGGCACCGGCCCAAGAGCTGACGCCTTTCGCATCGATTGGGGAAGGGGCCGGCTCGTCCGGCCCCTTTTCGATTCCGGCCCCGCCTTGGGGTGTACCCGTAGTGCGTCCTTCGATACGCGGCTTCGCCGCTACTCAGGATGAGGAGGGGGTGGGGCGTCGCCTCAGCAACCCACCCCTCATCCCGAATAGCGCCCGTAGGGCGCGTATCGAGGGACGCCACACGGAAGCGCGCACGCCTCAGCGCATCGTCTCGCCGCCGTCGACGGGGACGACCTGGCCGGTCATGTGGGCCGCGCCTTCGCCGAGCAGGAAGACGATCGCCGACGAGACGTGCTCCGCCCGCGCGATGGCGCCCAGCGGAATCGTCTTCGCCCGTTCGCGACGCACCGAATCCAGCTCGGCGCCCGCCATGCCGCGCCCGAAGAAGGGCGTATCGACCGGGCCGGGCGAGACCACGTTCACCCGGATTCCGAAGGGCGCCTTCTCTCGCGCGACCGATTTGGAAAACGCGATCACCGCCGCCTTGGCCGCGGCGTAGTGGGCCGCGCCCGCCTGTCCGCGCAGGGCGAAGACCGAGGCGGTGTTGACGATCGCGCCGCGGCGGCGCTCGACCATGCCCGGCAGGACCGCCCGGCAGACATGGAACGTGCCGCCGGCATGGACCGCCATCATCCTGGACCAGTCTTCGTCGGTTATGTCCTCGACATCGGCGAACCCGAGGATTCCGGCGAGATTGACCGCCCGCTCGACCGGTCCGAGATCCCGCGCGACGGCGCCCGCGACATCGGCGACGGCCGCCGGATCGGCTACGTCAAGCCCGTAGGCGGCGGCGAGTCCCCCGGTGCCGACGATGGCATCGGCGGTTCTTCGCGCGGCGAACGGGTCGAGATCGGCGACCGCGACCGCGTCGCCGGACTGGCCGAGGGAAATCGCCGTCTGGCGCCCGATGCCGCTGCCCGCGCCGGTAATCAGGGAAACGCCCACCATGGCGGAAAATTGACAGACCCCGGGCGGCGTGTGAAGGTTTCCCGGACCCCGTCCCGGAGGATGCCGAGATGCGCCCGCAATCGCTCAACCCGGCCAGGCTGGCCAATC
This sequence comes from Defluviicoccus sp., assembly GCA_022823775.1. Taxonomy (GTDB): domain Bacteria; phylum Pseudomonadota; class Alphaproteobacteria; order MPNO01; family MPNO01; genus MPNO01. The sequence continues at coordinate 156,430 of JAJEHI010000135.1, forward strand.
TATTCCGTGCCGAATTCGAGCTCTGCAACGTGCGGGAGGGCGAGACGGTCGCGCTTCTGAGCGACCTGGCGACCCGGCGCGAATACGTGCAGGCCTCCTTCGCCGCCGCCGAGGCGCTCGGGGCGGACGCCTATGAGATGTGCGTCAACGCGGTGCCGAGCTGGACCTCGGTCGGCGTGGCGACGGTCGGCGCGTGCAAGGGCACGCTGGAGGCGCTCAAGGCCGCCGACATGCTGGTTTGCCTGCATATTCCCCTGTTCACCAAGTGGCTCAAGCAGGTCCGCGATGCCGGAACCCGGGTGCTGATGATCGTCGATCATCCCGACGACCTGGAGCGCACCATGGCGCCGCCCGGCCTGAAGGAGGCGGTAATCCATTCGGGCCGCCGCCTCGAACAGGCCGAAACCATGCGGATGTTCAATGACGCGGGGATGGACCTCACGGTTTCTCTCGGCGAGTACCCGACGATGATCCAGTACGGCTTCTCCGAGGAGCCGGGCCGCTTCGACCATTGGGGCGCGGGTCACGTGCATACCTTCCCCAACGAAGGATCGGCCAACGGCACGGTGGTCATCCGGCCCGGCGATTTCGTCGTCCTCCCCTACAACCGCTACGTCACCGACGAGATCCGGCTCGAAATCCGCGACGGTTTCATCCGCGCGATCGAGGGCGGGCTCGATGCCAAGCTGATGGACCGGTGGCTCGAGGACAACCGGGCGGATCCGGACGACATGGACGGGCACGCGATCTCGCATCTCGGCTGGGGGCTGAACCCGCAATCGCGCTGGGACAACGTGGCGCTCTACGGCGACGACCCGGACCGTTCGAACTCGTCGCTCCGCGCCTTCGCCGGGAATTTCCTGTTCTCGACAGGGCCCAACTCGCAGGGCGGCGGCAGCCGGACCACCACCGGCCATTACGACGTGCCGATGCGCGATTGCTCGATCATGCTCGACAACGAGCTGATCCTCGACAAGGGGCGGTTCGCCGACCCCGAAATGGTCGTGGAGCGCGTGGCGCGTTGAGGGTATCCAAACAGGGAAGGTGCAGAATGAAGAAGACGATCGGAACCGCTTTCGCCGCGACGTTCGCCGGCGCGGTCGCATTGGGCGGATTCGCCGCGAGCGCGGCCGATCCCGTCAAGATCGGCTTTTCGGAGTCGAAGACCGGCCTGTTCGCCCAGGCCGCGACGTCCCAGTACCAGTCGTACAATCTGTGGCGCGAGCAGATGAACGCCGCGGGCGGGCTCGACGTCGCCGGCACGAAGCGCAAGGTCGAGTTCGTCTCTTACGACGACCAGTCGAATCCCGGCAAGGCGGTCCAGATCTACGAGAAGCTGATCACCGACGACAAGGTCGATCTGCTGCTCGCGCCCTGGGGTACCTCCCTCCACCTCGCCATCGCGGGCGTCATCGAGCGCTACAAGTTCCCCGTCGTCGGCAACACCGCGGCCTCGGTGCAGCTTCGCAAGCTGAAGGCGGGCAATATCTGGTTCCCGACTTCGCTTTTTCCCGACCGTCAGAGCGACGTTCTGGCGGCCCTGCTGAAGGACCGGGGCGTCAATACCGCGGCGCTGGTCACCAATCAGCTTCCCTATACCCAGGAGAACAAGTCGTTCGTCGTTCCCGCGCTGAAGAAGGCCGGGATCGAGCTGGTGGTGAACGAGGACTATCCGCCCAACGTCAAGGACCTGACGGCGGTCCTCACGAAGGTGAAGAACGCCAAGCCCGACGCGGTCCTGGCTTACACCTATCCAGCCGACGCCGTTCTCTACATGAACGGCGCGCGCGAGGTCGGGCTTAACCAGCGGGTCCAGGTGGTCTTGCTCGGTCCGCAATACGACTTCTTCGACAAGATCTTCGGGGCCGCGCGCAACGGCATCCTGACGATGGGCCACTGGACGCCGGCGCGGAAGGACTGGCCGTCCGCCAGGACCTTCGCCGATGCGTTCAAGGCGCGCTGGAAGACCGATCCCGACTTCGTCGATGCGCCGCTCGCCTATGTCTCGGTCGAGATCCTGCAGCAGGCGGTCGCCAAGGCGGGGCTCGACAAGGACAAGCTGCGCGCGACCATCGCGGGCACGACGTTCGCGACCATCAACGGACCGGTGAGGTTCGAGGGCGTGATGAATGTCGCGCTGCCCACGATGATCTCGCAGATCCAGGGCGGCACCCAGCACATCGTCTGGCCCCCGAAGGAGCGGACGGCCGAGGCGATCGCCAAGCCAGCCTGGAAATAGCGGTCCCCGAAGTCCGAGGCGGGCCCCGTCCCGAGGCCGGGGCGCGCTTCCGGAGCCGGCGATGGTCGACCTTTTCTCCGGCCAGCTGCTGATCGCGGCCCTGGTACTGGCCGCGATCTACGGGCTCGTTGCGCTCGGGCTCAACCTGATCTACGGCACCATGCGGCTCCTGAACGTGGCCCATGGCGAAATCCTGATGCTGGGCGGGTACCTGGCCTATTGGACGTTCACCCTCACCGGCGTCGGGCCCGTCTGGTCGATGTTCCTCGCCCTGGTTCTCGCCGGCGCGTTCGGGGCGATCGTCTATCGGACGCTCTGTCGCCGGGTGCTCAGGTCCTCGCGGCTGATCGAGCAGATCGAGGCGAACTCCCTTCTCCTCCTGTTCGGCGTTTCCATCATTCTGCAGAACGTCATCGCGCTCTCCTTCACGGCGACCGCGCGGGCCTACCCCTATCTCGACGATATCGTGCGCATCGGCACTTTCCAGGTGACCGCCGACCGGCTCGTCGTCCTCGGGATCGGGCTTGCCCTCTGTTTCGCCGCGATCCTGTTTTTCCGCCTTTCGGCGACCGGGCTCCAGATCCGGGCGTTGATCCAGCAGCCCGACGCGGCTCTGCTGGTCGGCGTCGACGTCGAACGCATGCGGTTGATCAGCTTTTCGCTCGGCTTCGCGATCGCCGGCGTCGCCGGCTGTCTGATCTCCATGCTCGAACAGGTCTCGCCGTTCATGGGCTTCCCCTTCACCATTGCCGCGTTCGTCGTGATCATCCTGGGCGGTCTCGGAAACCTCGCGGGCGGTCTGGCGGGGGCGGCGGTGCTTGCCGCGATCGAGGTTTACGGCGTCGCGCTGACCACTACCAGCATGCGTTCGATCCTGATCTACGGCGTTTTCATCGCGGTCCTCGTCTGGCGTCCGCAAGGGCTTTTCGGCGGCCGGAGCATGGTCCGTTGATGGCGGAACATTCCCGCTTCCTGGCCCTGCTGGCGGTCGCGGTGGCGGCTTTCGCCCTCGTTCCGCGGCTGGGCGGAGACTACGCGATCGGCGTTGCGCTCAACCTCCTGATGTGGATCGCGCTCACCCAGAGCTGGGTCGTGCTGTCGGCGATGACCGGCTATGTCTCGCTCGGCCATGCGGTGTTCTTCGGAGCAGGCGCCTACGCGATGGTGCTCTGCTTCGGGAGCCTGCCGTTCTGGCTTTCGGTGATCGTCGCGGGCGCCGCCACCGGTCTGCTCGCCTTGTTGGTGGGTTATCCGTGCCTCAGGGTGCGCGGACCCTATTTCGTCATCCTCACCTTCGGGCTCGCCGAGCTCGTCAAGTTCGTCGTCATCAATGTCGAGGCCGCGCTCGGCCAGTTCGGGCGGCTGCTGTTCGGCGGTCCGGGGCTCGCGCAGATATTCTACGTGGTGCTGGTTCTCGCCGCGGTCTCCGTCATCGTCACATGGTTCGTGAGGCGTTCGCGTTTCGGCGCCGGGCTCCGCGCGATCCGGGAGAACGAGGAAGCGGCCGAGACGCTCGGCATCGACGTCGCGCGGTACAAGGTGCTGGCGTTCGCGCTTTCCGCGATCGTTCCGGGGATGGTCGGCGCCGCGATGGTCCTTCGCACGACCTATTTCGAGCCGCTCGACCTGTTCAACCCGATCACGTCCTTTACCATCGTATCCATCGCCATCATCGGCGGCGGCGACGACGTGCCCGGCCCCGTCTATGGCGCGCTTTTCCTGGTTCTCATGCAGGAGCTGCTGTGGGCCAACTGGCCCGAGGTCTACATGATCCTGCTCGGCGGCCTGCTCGTGGCCTTCGTTCTCGGCGTGCCCGACGGGATTCACGGCCGGGTCGCGGCGTGGAGGAAGGCGAGGGGATGAGCCTGCTGGAGCTCAAGGGGGTTGGCCGCCGCTTCGGCGGGGTGGTCGCGGTCGATGCGATGGACATGACCGTCGACGAGGGCGAGATACTCGGACTGATGGGGGCCAACGGCGCCGGCAAGACGACGCTGTTCGCGCTGATCGCCGGCAACCTGCGACCGAGCGCGGGCGAAATCAGGTTCCGGGGCCGGCGCATAGACGGCCTTCGTCCGGACCGGGTGAACCGTCTCGGCATCGCCCGCGCCTTCCAGATCGTCCGCCCCTTCGCCGGGCTCAGCGTGCTGGAGAACGTCGCCGTGGCGAGCCTTTTCGGGGCGGGGCGCGAACGCTCGATCCGGCGCGCGGAGGAAAACGCGTTCGAGGTGCTCGAGGAGGTCGGTCTCTCCGACCGCGCCCGCGACCCGGCGGGCACGCTGACGCTCGCCGGCCGCAAGCGGCTGGAGATCGCCCGGGCGCTGGCAACCCGGCCCAGGCTGTTGCTGCTCGACGAGGTGATGGCGGGTCTCACGCCCGTCGAGGTCTCGGAGGCTCTCCAAATGGTCCTGACGCTGAAAGAGCGGCACGGCCTGACGATCGTCGTGATCGAGCACGTGATGCGGGCGCTCATGCGCCTCTGCGAGCGCCTTGTCGTGCTGCATCACGGGGTCAGGATCGCCGAAGGAGCACCCGACGAGATCGCCGCCGATCCGAGGGTGATCGAGGCCTATCTGGGCCGCGCCCGGGAATGACGACGATGCTGGAAATCGCCGACCTGTCGGCCGGGTACGGCGAGGCAGGCGTGCTCGACGCGGTCTCCCTGGATGTCGCGCGCGGTTCCATTACCGCGCTCGTCGGTAGCAACGGCGCCGGCAAGACCACGCTGATGCGGACCGTCGCCGGGCTGTTGCCCGTCAAGGCGGGAGGAATCGTGTTCGACGGGTCCGATCTCACCCGCGCCGCGCCGCATGACCGGGTCGAGCGCGGCCTGTCGCTGGTACCCGAGGGACGGCTGATCTTTCCCGGCTTCTCCGTGGAGGAGAATCTGCGCGCCGGTGCCATCGCACCTCATGCCAGGCCTCGGCTGGCCGCCCGGCTCGAGGAGATGTACGCGCTGTTCCCGATCCTGAAGCAGCGCAGGCGGCAGCCGGGAGGCACGCTGTCCGGCGGAGAGCAGCAAATGCTCGCGATCGCGCGCGGGCTGATGTCGTGCCCCCGCCTCCTGCTGCTCGACGAACCCAGCCTCGGGCTCGCCCCGGCCGTCGCGCAGTCGCTGTTCGAGACGATCGTCCGGATCCGCGGCACCGGGGTGACGGTGTTCGTCGTCGAACAGGATATCCGGTCGACGCTGGAGATCGCGGATACCGCCTACGTGCTGGAGAACGGCCGCATCGTCATGCTGGGTACGGCGGCCGATCTGCTTGAGGACCCGCAGGTCAGGCAGGCCTATCTCGGCCTCTGAGCAGCCGGCGGAGATCGCGCGTGGACAGCACCGGTGACGCTCCCTTAGAGTCCGCCGCAGGCCGCCGCCATGCCGGGCATGTGCGGGAGGCAATCGAAAGGGGAGACTTCATATGACAAAACGTATCGGATTCGCCTGTGCCGCCGCTCTCGTCGCGGTTGCTGCGATAGGCGGGTCGGCGGTGCCGGCATCCGCCGCGACGACGCTGACCGCGGCGAGCTGCTTCCCGATCGGCAGCCCGCCCAGCCGTTCCTTCGAGGCCCTGGTCAAGGAGATCAACGCCCAGGGCGGCGATACCGTCAAGATCGACCTCAAGGGCGGCGCTCCGGCGATCGGCAGCCCGTTCACCCTGACCCAGAAGATGTCCAAGGGCGCCTACGACATGGTGGGCTGCACGGAGGCCTATTTCGGCAACGTGCTGCCCGAGGCGCCGGTGTTCCGCCTGAGCAACATGACCTACGCCGAGCTTCGCGAGAACGGCGCGCTCGACTATGCCCAGCAACTGCTGGCGAAGAAGAACATCCAGTTCATCGCCCGGCACGACGACAACGGCCCGTTCCACCTGTGGCTGTCGAAGCCGATCGACAAGCCCGACCTGACCGGCCTCCATCTCCGCGTGTCGCCGGTCTACACGCCGTTCTTCAAGGCGCTCGGCGCGACCACCCAGCTTTCCAACATCGCCCAGGTCTATACCTACATGGAAAACAACACCGTCCAGGGCTTCGGCTGGCCGGCGGTGGGCTGGGTACCGGCGTGGATCAAGGTGACCAAGTACCGGGTCGATCCCGGCTTCTACCTCGCCACGCTGCACACTCTGGCCAACCTCAGGGCGTGGAAGAAAACGCCGCAGGCCGCGCGCGACATCATCGAGAAGGTCGGGCTCGCCTTCGAGGTCGACGCGGAGACCACCGGACCCAAGTTCAAGGCGAGGCTCAAGAAACAGCTCGACTGGATGGCGAGCGAGGGGCTGAAGACCATCACCTTCACCGGCGCCGAGGGCGAGAAGTGGCTCAAGACCGCCAACGACGCGGCCTGGGCGCAGGTGATCGAACGCAGCCCGGAGCACGGCCCCAAGCTCAGGGCGCTGTTCGTCAAGTAGCGGCCGGAACGGGGGTCGCGGGCGGCGACCGGCTCGAAATGCCGGTTCCCGCCCGGCTCCCCGGCTCGTAACCGAGCGGCGGCGCGGCGCGCCATGACAAGCCGGATCGACGCATTCGAAGCGGCGTTCGCGCGCTTCGTCGAGTGGCTGGCGGTTCTCGTCGCGGTTTCCGTCGGGCTGTTCGCGGTGCTCATCCCGCTCAACCTCTTTCTGGTCAAGGTGGAGTGGGGCACCCTCCCCTGGCTGTTCGAGGCGGTCGAGTACGCGCTCTATGTCGGCGTGTTCATAGGCGCGCCCTGGGTTCTCCGGCAAGGCGCTCATATTCGGGTCGACGTCGTTACCGCCGCGCTGCCGGCTACGGTCGCCGCCAGGCTCGAGAAAGTGCTCGATGTCGCCGGCGCGGCGCTCTGCCTGCTGCTGTTCGTCTATGGCGTCCGCTCGGCGCTCCTGGAGTTCGAGGACGGCACTCTGCCGGACAAGGATCTCCGGATCGAGAACTGGTACATGATGGCGGTCTTCGCGCTGTCGTTCCTGCTGCTCGCGATCGAGTTCGCGCTCCGCTTCCGCCGCGCGGCCGAAGCCCTCGAAGAGGAAAGGGACGTGGCCGCCGGATCCGGGTTCTGAACGATGGAGTGGTACTGGGCCTTCATCCTGCTGCTCGGCACCGTGTGTACCGCGATGTTCCTCGGCATGCCGGTCGCGTTCGCGTTTTTCGCGGCCAACGTGCTCGGGACGTTCCTGTTCATCAACGGCGATATCGGGCTGGTGTTCATGCCGGCCGAGTTCCACAACGCGATCAAGTTCACGCTGGCTCCGATCCCGCTGTTCCTGCTGATGGGCGAAATCCTTCTCCAGACCGGGGTCGCGTTCAAGGCCATCGGCGCGATCGACCGAATGATCGCGCGCGTGCCCGGCCGGCTTTCCGTGGTTTCGATAGTGGGCGGGACGATCTTCTCCTCGCTGTCGGGCTCGACCATCGCCAACACCGCCATTCTGGGCTCGGTGCTGTTGCCCGACATGGTGAAGCGGGGTTACCAGCCGGCGATCTCCATGGGTCCGATCATGGCGGTCGGCGGAATTGCGATGCTGATCCCGCCTTCCGCGCTGGCCGTGCTGCTGGCGAGCCTCGCCGAACAGTCGGTCGCGCTCCTGCTGATCGCGGGCATCGTCCCCGGCATCCTCATGGCGGTGCTGTTT
>JAJEHI010000176.1 GCA_022823775.1 Defluviicoccus sp.
CGGGCCGGCACGACGGTCACGATGCCGGTCGCCCATAACGACGGCAACTACGCGGCCGATCCCGAGACCGTCGCCCGGCTGGAAGGCGAGGGGCTGATCGCCTTCCGCTACCGGGACAACCCCAACGGCTCGACCGCCGCCATAGCGGGAATCTTCGATCCCGCGCGCCGCATCCTCGGCATGATGCCGCACCCCGAGCGCGCCGCCGAAGCCGTCCTCGGCGGAACCGACGGGCGCGCGCTGTTCGAGGGCCTGGCCGAGAGCCTCGCCGCCTGACATGGCCTTCGTTCCCCTCAACGACGAGAACCCGCGGATCTGGATCCGCTACCACTACGTCACGATGGCCCTGATCGCGGGCTGCGTGCTCGCCTTCCTGTGGCAGCTCGGCCTGTCGGCGCGGGAGCACGAGGTGGCGTTCTTCCGCTACGGCGTGATCCCGGCGGTGCTGTGGGGGAGCGCGGCGCTCCCGGCCGAAGCCGCCGTCGTGCCGTCGCCGGTGACGCTGTTCACCAGCATGTTCCTGCACGGCGGCTGGCTCCATCTGATCGGCAACATGCTGTTCCTCTGGGTGTTCGGCGACAATGTCGAGGACGCGATGGGCCATCGCCGGTTCATCGTCTTCTACCTCCTGTGCGGCGTCGCCGGCGGGCTCGCCCATGCGGCGAGCGTTCCCGGGTCGACCGTGCCCACCGTCGGGGCGAGCGGAGCGATCGCCGGTGTGCTCGGCGCTTATTTCGTGCTCCACCCGAGGGTCGGCATCTGGGGGCTCCTGTTCGGGATAATTCCGATCAAGCTGCCCACCGCGATCGTGCTGGGGAGCTGGATCGGGCTCGAGGTGCTGAACGCGCTGACCGTCCGGAGCGACGGCGCCGGTATCGCCTGGTGGGCCCATGTCGGCGGTTTCGTCGCCGGCGCCGTGCTGATCTTCTTCTTCCGGCAGTCCCATGTCGTCTTGTGGGACAGCCGGCCGGGTGCCCGCATACGCCGGCCGATCTCCTTCGCGTCCAGGCGGGGGCCGTGGGGCCGCCGCAAGTGATCGCGCCGGAGATTGTGGCCGAGCACGGCCTCAACGAGGACGAATACGCGCGCCTCCTCGAAATCCTCGGGCGCGAGCCCAACATGGTCGAGCTCGGCATCGCCTCCGCGATGTGGTCGGAGCACTGCTCCTACAAGTCGTCCCGGGCCTGGCTCGCGACCCTGCCGACCGATGCGCCCTGGGTGATCTGCGGTCCCGGCGAGAACGCGGGCGTCGTCGATATCGGGGACGGCAAGGCCGCGGTCTTCAAGATCGAGAGCCACAACCACCCCTCCTTCATCGAGCCCTACCAGGGCGCCGCGACCGGCGTCGGCGGCATCCTGCGCGATGTGTTCACCATGGGCGCCCGTCCCGTCGCGGTGCTCGACGCGCTCCGCTTCGGAAGCCCTGACCATCCCCGCACCCGCCATCTCGTCTCGGGCGTGGTGTCCGGGATCGGCGGCTACGGCAACTGCATCGGCATCCCGACCGTCGGCGGCGAGACCGGGTTCGATCCGGCCTATGACGGCAACATCCTGGTCAACGCGATGGCGGTCGGCATCGCGGATGCCGACAGGATCTTCTATGCCCGCGCCACTGGCGTCGACAACGCCGTGGTCTATGTCGGCTCCAGGACCGGGCGCGACGGCATCCACGGCGCGACCATGGCGTCGGCGGCCTTCGATGCCGACGCGGAGGCGAAGCGGCCCACCGTCCAGGTCGGCGACCCGTTCACGGAAAAGCTGCTTCTGGAGGCCTGCCTGGAGCTGATGGCCACCGATGCGATCGTCGCGATCCAGGACATGGGGGCCGCGGGGCTGACATCGTCCGCGCTCGAAATGTCGTCCAAGGGCGGCGTCGGGATCGCGCTCGACCTCGACATGGTGCCGACGCGCGAGACCGGCATGAACGCCTACGAAATCATGCTTTCCGAGAGCCAGGAGCGGATGCTGATGGTGCTCCGACCCGGCGCCGAGGAGGTGGCCGAGCGCGTGTTCCGCAAGTGGAACCTGGAATTCGCGGTCATCGGCCGGCTGACCGACACCGGCCGCGTGGTGCTCAGCCACGGCGGCGAGACCGTCGCCGACATTCCCGTGGACCCGCTGGTCGAGGCGGCGCCGCGCTACCGCCGCCCCCATGTCCCGACGCCGCGGCCCGCGATGCCGGCGGTGGAAGCGGGCGGAATCGCGCCGCTGGACGCGCTCGAACGTCTGCTGGGCACGCCCGATCTGGCGTCGCGGCGCTGGATCTGGGAGCAGTACGACCACATGGTTATGGGCGACACCGTCGTCCGGCCGGGCGGCGACGCGGCGGTCGTCCGTATCCACGGCACGTCGCGGGGACTGGCGCTGACCGTCGATTGCACGCCGCGCTATTGCGCCGCCGATCCGCGCGAGGGCGGTCGCCAGGCGGTCGCCGAGGCGTGGCGCAACCTGGCGGCGGCGGGCGCGCGGCCGCTCGCGGTCACCGACAACCTCAACTTCGGCGATCCCGAGCGGCCCGAAATCATGGGCCAGCTGGTCGGCTGCATCGAAGGGATCGGCGAGGCCTGCCGCGCCCTCGACTTCCCCGTGGTCTCGGGCAATGTCTCGCTCTACAACGAGACCGACGGGCGGGCGATCCTGCCGACGCCCGTGATCGGCGGGCTCGGCCTCCTCGACGACCTTGCCCGCCGCGCGACGATCGCCTTCGCCGCGGCCGGCCAGGACATCGTCGCGATCGGCGCGACGGCGGGGCATCTCGGCCAGTCGCTTCTGTTGCGCGACGTGCTGGGAACCCCCGGCGGGCCGCCGCCGCCGGTCGACCTCGATGCCGAGCGGCGCAACGGCCGGCTGGTGCTGGACCTCATCGAGGGCGGCGTCGTGGAAACCTGCCACGACGTGTCCGACGGCGGGCTGCTGGTGGCCGTCGCCGAGATGGCGCTGGCGTCCGGGATCGGCGCGGAGATCGCGCCTCCGCCGGATACCGATCCGCTGGCCTGGCTGTTCGGCGAGGATCAGGGGCGCTATCTCGTCGCCGTCGCCGACCCGGATCCGGTGCTGGACGCCGCCGCCGCGTCCGGCGCGCCGTCCCTGTCGATCGGCCGAACGGGGGGCTCGGCGTTGACTGTCTCCGGCCACGGCCATATATCCCTTGCCAGGCTTGGGGAGGCCCACGAAGCGTGGTTCCCGCGCTTCATGGCGGGGCCCTGACCCCGCGGAGAGACAATCGAGGATCGCAGCCGTGCCCATGGACCCGGGCGATATCGAGCGCCTGATCAAGGAAAGCCTTCCGGACGCGACGGTCAGCATCCAGGATCTCGCGGGCGACGGCGACCATTACGCGGCGCATGTCGTCTCCGGGGCCTTCAAGGGCAAGACGAGAGTCCAGCAACACCAGATGGTCTACCAGGCGCTCCAGGGCCGGATGGGCGGCGAGCTTCACGCGCTCGCGCTCCAGACCGCGGTCCCGGAAGACGCCTGACGCATTCATCGCAACAGGAGCCCGAGATGAGCGAACCCGCCGTGTTCGAACGAATCCGCGACGATATCGGGGAAACCGACGTCGTCCTGTTCATGAAGGGGACGCCCGTCTTCCCGCAATGCGGGTTCTCCTCCATGGTGGTCCAGGCGCTCAGCAATCTCGGGGTGCAGTTCCGGGGCATCGACGTGCTGCAGGATCCCGAGCTCCGCGAAGGCATCAAGCACTTCTCAAGCTGGCCCACCATCCCCCAGCTCTACGTCAAGGGCGAGTTCGTCGGCGGCTGCGACATCGTGCGCGAGATGTACGAGTCAGGCGAGTTGATGGAGCTGTTCTCGACCCGCGGGATCGACATCCAGCTCGCCAATCCCGAATAGAACGGCCGGCCCGCGGCCCTCCCCCGGCCCCTCCCGCAAGCGGGAGGGGAGAAGGTAAGGCGGGAGCGGCGCCGCGTGACTCCCCCTCTCCCCCAGCGGGGGAGAGGGCCGGGGTGAGGGGGATCCTCCCGGGCGACGGCCGGCTGCGATCATGCCCGGTCGAACAACGCCCTACCGCGAGTAGTACTCGATGACCAGGTTCGGTTCCATCTGGACCGGGTAAGGGACTTCCGCGAACTGCGGGACCCGGAGCATCCGGCCGACCATCTTGTTGTAGTCGACCTCGAAATAGTCCGGCACGTCGCGTTCGGGCGAGTCCATCGCTTCGAGCACCAGCCCCAGATTGCGCGAGCGTTCCCGCACCTCGACCTCGTCGCCGACCTGGACCCGGAAGGAGGCGATGGTGACCCGCTGGCCGTTGACCAGCACGTGGCCGTGGCTGATGAACTGGCGCGCGGCGAACACCGTGGGCACGAACTTGAGCCGGTAGACGACCGCGTCCAGGCGCTGCTCCAGCAACCCGACGAGGTTCTCCACCGTGTCCCCGCGCCGCCTGACGGCCTCGTGGTAAAGCTTGCGGAACTGCTTTTCGGTGATGTTGCCGTAATAGCCGCGCAGCTTCTGCTTGGCCTGAAGCTGGGTGCCGAAATCCGACACCTTGCGGCGGCGCTGGCCGTGCTCGCCCGGCGGATAGTCGCGCTTGTTGACCGGGCTCTTCGGCCGGCCCCAGAGGTTTACGCGGAGCCTGCGGTTGATCTTGTATTTCGAGCGTACGCGCTTCGTCATGACCGGTTCCTTGTTCGGTTGTTTGTTGTCCCGGTAGGTCCGCCGCCCGCGCGGAGGACGGGGCGTTTCCGCCCGCTTTCCCGGGAAGAGCGCGGAGTATAAGCGCGGCGGATACGCTGTCAAACGCCGCCGAATCCGGGGTACTGACTCAGTTTGAGGTCTAGGCTTCCGTCTCGCTGAATCCCGCCTCTGTCAACACGTCGCGGCCATTTTCGGTCCTCTCGAACCAGCCCCGCTCCATGCACTGATCGACACCGTTGTCGAATTCTTCTTGGGTCAGGCGCCTGCTCCCAACTGTCTGATGCCAAAGAGGTTGGGCTGGTATTGGGTTCGTCGGTCGCAGCCCCATCTCGCGGCAGACAGCCAACAGCGTTCGTGCAGCGTCCTCGGGTGTGGGAAGTTCCGCCATGTCGACTCTCGTCCTTTCGAGTTGGGATATCCGTTCTTCCAAGGCGACGATCTGCTGCTCCATCGCTCCCATGCAGTCGACGATGCCCTGCGCGAGATCGCCCAGCTCTCTGGCGAGTTGGGGGTCCTGGAATGAGGCGCGCGAGATTGCTGTCGTGATCTTGTCGATGCCGCGCTGGACCTGTGCATGGTAATCGGCCTGGTTCATGCCCGCTCTCCCGTTGTGCGCCCTTCCCGCTCATATCGACCGCACCAGTAATGGAACTCGACGACGGGCCATCTTGCCCGCGAGGACCGATCGGTCATGGTCGGAGGATCGGCATGACACTCGCCTGCCGATCGGTCGTCGCCTGGAACGCAGAAGCGGCAATTGACGCATCGCTCCACGGTCTCGACCGGCTCAGGTCGCCCGGCGAGAATATCTTCGGGTTCCATTATGGCCTCCGCATGTTGAGGGCTTCTAGGCGTAGGCGGTCCAACGCGACCGCTCGTACACTTTCTTCCCGTCCGCCTCGCTGACGGGATCCATCAGGTAGGCGCTCGAGTGGCTGTCGATGCGGACGGACGATCCCTTGGCCCTGCGCCGGAGCGGATCGCCGATGAACCGGCCATAGCGTGGCGTGCTCCATCCCTGCATCGGCATGTCCTCGACTTCCTCGGCTTCGATCTGGCGAATCTCCACCATGGTCCTGCCGATCAAGGCGGTGACCTGGTAGTAGTCGACATTCGTCTGATCGAAGCCCCACCTGCAGCGAAGCACGTCACCGACGGCGAGGTTTCTTGGCTCGCTCATTGACCGATTCCTCTCGTGGGCGTCAGTCGTTCGTCCCATCCCCTTCGCCAAGCAAATACTCATCCAGCTTCTCGGTGAAGCCTTTGGCGATCTGTGCAACGGCGGGCGGCGATAGGCAGACGCGGAGAGGGTGTTTGTCGCGGTTCTGCGTCCATATCGACAGAACGAACAGCTCATGTCCGAGGCCGTAATGGCTGCCCGGCTGCAACTCCCATTCTTGCACCAGTTCGGTGGTGGCGGCGGAACTCTGCAGAGTTCCGAACTCTTCCAGGCGGACGTGAGGTGGCAAAACCTTCGGCATTGTCTTCTTCCGGCTTTATCAGGGTACGGCCCCGCCCTTGGCGCGGGCGGGGCCGCCGCGTCAGCGCCGCTTGGTCGTGACCCGCACGGTCCGCTTGATCCGCACGGTGGTCCGTGCCGATGGAATGCGGATTGTCTTGCGGGTGGTTCGGATACGGGTAGGCATAGCACCCTCCGTCTTGTGAGCGGAGACCGCTTGATCTGATGCCGCAGGATGGGTAATAATCCTTCGTCATAGCGACACTTCCCGCGCGGCCTCACAACCTTTGCGGGGAGCCATTCAAGGGTCGGGCGCTTCGGCGTCTGGCCCTCTTTTTCTTGATGGCTCGATCGACTCTGAAGCTAACGCTTCCTACCGGAACATGTCAAGGCACGACCCCTGGGCCGAACATGGGATCGAGGTAGGACTGGCGGCGCGCCGCCACGTAGGCCTTGGCGTCCTTGACGCGGGGCGGACCGGGTTGGGGTTCCGGGCCATTCAGCCCCGACGAAGACGTTCGGGCTGTCGGCGGCGACCGCGGTGCAGCCGAAGATCGCATCGCCGACCCGGCCCTTGCCCTTCCCGTTCACGAACACGGTGGTCGAGCCGGTGGCGATCGGGGCGGCGTGCGAGCGCGAGGTCGGGAGGAAATGACAGCAGGCCGTTCAGGGCGTGGAAGGGGTTTCCCGCGCACTCCCGTCGAGGCGTCCCTTCACATAGCCGATTTCGCCGCGCAGCCCACCGACTTCTCGACGAACGTCCCGGATCTCCTTCTGAACTCCCTCTCGCGCGCTGTCTAGGCGTCCCCCGAAATCCGCGTTCAGCGCATCGATCCTCTGGTGCGTAGTCTGCACGGCGTCGTTCAGATCGCTGATCCGGTCACCCATGTCGTCGATTCGAGCACCCATTTCGCCGAAACGCCTGTCCACGTCATCGAAGCGGTCTCCGATCAAACCGTGATAAGTGTCAAAGACGCCCCAAAAGAACAGCGCGAGGGGGACAATGATTGCAAGCGGTCTGGCGACCTCTGCCATCCAAGGTTTCCACAAGCGTTTGGAGGGAGACGACACCGTTTCCTCCGACTCGTCGGGGGTCTCGAACGGACGGACTACCTTTTCCTGATCCCGGTCTATCACGACGCCCGCCAGAGTTTCATCTGCTCCCAAAGCGACTTCTTGTAGAACCCGTTATATGATTCCGCCCGGACCACGATCGCGGGAATCAACGGCTCGTTCTTGCGACCTCGCTGAGAACTCTCGTGGATGCCGAGCTCTTCGCAGATCTTGTGGGGAAGCGTTTGGGGAGAGGCAACCGCCCAGGCATGCCGGCCAACGCGGTACCGATGTTCCTCTGGAAATGCGCGCTCCACTCGCGCAGCCTGCATTTCCTCCAGTTGAGGATTGACGTCTTCGAAGAAGACAAAGAAGCAGTTCACGAGTCAGCCGTTAGGGAGATCGCGAAGCCGGCGGATTTCGACTTCGACGTCGCCAAATTCGGTTTGCACCGATGTCTTCCAGCCCTGCGGGTCGGGAGGCAACGAGGTCGTCATCCTGATCGAGAGTCCTGCGGGTGGGGCATGAAGTCCGAACACGGTCGGCGCCCCTCCGGGAAGCAAAGCCGTAGCCTCCACGTCGAACATGCGGCCGGTCTCGTCGGGTTGGTAGGTGCCGTCGTATACGCCGCCTGCAAAGTCCACGCCGGACAGGACTCCCTTCGACAGGATCAGCAACGCCGCGCCACTGTCCGCCGCTCCCTGATATTCGACGCGATAGAAGCCTTCTCGAATCAACCTTCTTTCTCCTCCAGCACTGGGGCATAGAAAACCATGAGCTCGGACGGGTCAATTAGGTATGACGCGGCATCCTATCGCGGACGTCGGGCCAGCCCGGTCCGAAAGGTCAGTCATCAATCAGCCTCACGATCCACTCCATGTCGTGCAGCTTTGTCGTGAGTCCGGCCTCCATCGCGGGCGTGCATCGCAGGCTCATGTGGATCCGGACGAAGTTGTAGTAGACGAAGTACAAGCTGAGCATGTGGACGTGGTTGGCGATCTTCTTGGAGTGGGCGTTCGTGCGCCGGGTGAACCGGCGGTTCCCCATCCGGATCGTCAGGTTGCTGCGCTCCACGAGGCTGGTCGAGATGTGCTTTCGCCTGGGCCGTCCGATCACCGGGCGCTTCTGGATTCCCGCGACCGCCGGGCTCGCCCGCTCTTCTTCCTCCGGGTTCGCGTCGAAGGACTTCACCAACTGGGCGTAGTCCACGTCCGCTCCGAAGGCCTCCTCGACGGCTTCCAGATACGGTGCGTTCCCGTCCGAGGTGATCTGGACCCGGCCCACCAGCCGACTCCGCAGGTCCTGCATGAGCGCCTTGGCCGTGGCGCCCGTGCGATCGCCCACCATGTACGAGACGATCAGCTTGCTGTCGGGGTCGAGCGCGGTCCAGGTCCAGACGTCGCCCGCGTAGGACGGTGGGGACTTCGCCCGCGGCACGTTCTTCGCCTTCGCGTAGCAAAAGGCCCATATCTCGTCCATTTGGATACGCTGGGCCCGGACGCCCCGGACTGTCTCGTCGTGATACGCTGCGCACGCTTCGCCCGCATCCACGAGCAGCTTGTAGACGGTGTTGATGGAGACGTCGGCGACCCGGCTGGCCGCCCGCATCGACATGCCTTCGATCAGAAGATTGAGGATCTGAGCACGCTTGACCGTAGGCAGCCTGTTCATTCACCAATGCTACAGGAAAACGCCGTATTTTCAAGAAGTTAGGAGACGCAGGAGTTACTCGGCTGCTTCCGCTACCGGCGGCTTGTCCGTGCTCTTCGCCTTGTCCGGCTGCTCGTCTTTCGTGTCCTCGATCTCGCCGGTGGCGATCTTGGCAACCATCACGGCGCAGCCCACCACGTCGCGAGGGCGACGCTCACCTCTCGGTCCCTTGGGCATTCAAGGTCTCCTGTCTGTCGGTCAGCGCGGACCATAGCAAGTCCGCTGTCCCCCGACAAATAGTGATGACGAATTGCTGTTGACACCCCTCCCGCCACAGACCACGCTCCCCCGGCTACGTCGACCAGGCCCGCTCTGCCGGGCTGCTCGCTGAATAAGGCCTGATCCGGCGCGGGGTCGCTCCCTGCGCATGGCCGAATAGGCGGGGCATCTTCCAATCCTGGACGACGTAGCAACGGCCCGGCACCAGCCGGCCCGTACCTGAGTGGGGCTCCCGGCGCGCTTGAGAAGCGGTGCCGCCCCGGCGACCAAGCTTAGAACTTCGAGAATGAGGCAGGGCGGCCGGCCAGGACCACCCCGTCTCCGGCACACCGATGGAGGCTCCCATCAGCACACCTTGCCGAGCAACTCGGCGGCCTCCGTCTACCAAACCAACGGAGGCCAGACAATGCGAACCATTCCTGTACTCGCCGCGGCAGCCTTGCTCGCGGCTTGCCTGATCACAACGCCGGCGACGGCGCACATTCAACCGGCCTGCCAGCCGGTTCTCGACCACGCGACGAAGGTCAGCGGAGAGGCCAAGAACATGATCGCGATCACGAAGGCCGCTATCCAAGGGGGCATCAAGAACCCGACGCCCGTCAACATTCAATCCCTCGGCCCACTGATCGATATCCTGCTCAAGGAATGGCAAAAGGCCTGGGCCGCGTCCGCCGCGGTTGTCCTTTGCGTCAGCAAGAATTGACCGATCTCGATGAAAACAGGACTGCTGGCCGCCATTCTGGGCCTTCTGGTCATCTGTGTCGGCGCCCAAGCCAACGATCCCCTTCGCGTCGCCGGCGACGCCCTTATGGCCGATCGGGTCTACATCCTCCAGAACGAGACGCCGCAGCACCCACCCAGAAACCTGCGCCGCGTACGGGGCGACATGATCCTGCCCGCGGGCTCGCCGATCGACGTGATCCGCCGGATCATGCACGACGGCCGCCCGTGGTACTGGGTCCGCTGGATCAAGCCCCGGACCCTGGACCGGAGCCAGGACCACAAGGGATGGATCGACAGCCGAAACCTGATGGAGTACGGGGTCATGTTCTCGCATCGGGTCTGGCAGCGCTGATTACGAAGAGGAGAAGAATGGACGATCCGATTTTTCTTGCAGGTAGGATAGTAGGTCTGTCCCTAAGCCGCATCCCGGACAGCGAAGAGTTCGTTCTGAAAGTAGTGTCCGAAGTAAAATTCCCAGATCGAGAACCTCTCTTTTCTCAGATGTTCTTCGATCTGTCGCAATACGAGCTGGATGCGTTCCTGGAGTCGGTGGCTCAGGTGACGGGCCGACCGGCAGGGGATCAGGACTAGACATGTGGAGGCTCCCGGAGCATGATCGATCGGTCCGTACCGTTCCTGATCGTTCCGAGAGTGGGCCGCCCCGCCAGGCGGTCCTTCTTCTTAGACCGACAGCAGGAAAATTGAAATGGCAATCTCAACCCTGATGAAAGCCGCCCTCCGTGAGCGGGCGGACGGCAAGTGCGAATGCACGATGAAGACGTGCAGCCACCATACGGGCAGGTGCAACGCGATGCTGCGGGGCGCATGGGAAGCGCATCGGCTCAGAGCGGGCGGGAACTACGTGCTCAGCAACCTGAAGGCCATGTGCCAGACCTGCCACCGGAATACACCCAGCTACGGCAGGGGCCGCAGGCGGCGCTGGCTCTAGGAATCACCTCCCGCGGACCTCGCGCTCAAGCTCCTGGATCCGGCGCTCGAACGCGGACATGCAGTCGTTGAGGCCGCGGGCCATTTCCTCGAGGCAGTTCGAGAGTTCGGTATGGACCCAGGCTGTCGAGGAGACCGCTTCCTTGATCCGGGACAAGCCGGAGCGGATCTGCCGGTCGTAGTGGGGCGTCGCCATGGTGGCCTCCTGTCGGTCGGGAGGAATCATGGCAGAGAGGCGCGGAGCGGAGAACGGTCAGGGCTGCTCAAACTGAGTCAGTACCGAATCCGGCGCTTTCGGACCGCGTCCGGAGGGCGCGGGCAGGGCGCTCCTTGTTTGTTGCGGCGCCCGAGGCCGTGCCCCTATACTCCCGCGCCAACGAGGCAGGGGCAGCGGCGGTGGCGAAGCGGGTCAACCTCCCGAAGGGGTATCGTCCGCGCGAGGACGAGCCATTCATGAACGGCAGGCAGCGCGAATATTTTCGCAAGAAGCTGCTGGCCTGGCGGGACGAACTGCTCCAGGAAAGCTCGGCCACGCTGGAGCATCTGCAGGAGGATCAGTCGCCGTCCGCCGACCTCGCGGACAGGGCCACCGTCGAGACCGACCGCTCCATCGAGCTCAGGACCCGCGACCGCGAGCGCAAGCTCATCGCCAAGATCGACGCCGCGCTGATGCGGATCGAGGACGGCACCTACGGCTATTGCGAGGAGACCGAGGAGCCCATCGGGATCAAGCGTCTCGAGGCCCGGCCCATCGCGACGCTGACCGTCGAGGCCCAGGAGCGCCACGAGCGGCGCGAGCGTACCTATCGCGACGACTGATCCATCCCCGTCCGGTTCCGGAGGCGGCGACCCATGAAGCCGCGAGCGCCCGCGGTCAGGGATCTCGTGCTCGTGGGCGGCGGGCACAGCCATGTCGCCGTCCTCAAGGCGTTCGCCATGAAGCCGTTGCCCGGCGTCCGGACGACGCTGATCGCGCGCGACGTGCACACGCCCTATTCGGGCATGCTGCCGGGCCATGTCGCCGGGCATTACGGCCTCGACGAATGCCACATCGACCTGCGCCCGCTCGCCAACCTGGCGGGCGCGCGGATCTACCACGGGGCGGCCACGGGCATCGACCTCGATGCCCGGCTGGTGTTCTGCGAGGGCCGGCCGCCGGTTCCCTATGACGCGGTCTCCATCGACATCGGCTCGGCGCCCCGCACGGTCGACGTTCCCGGGGCGGCGGAGCATGCGGTGCCGGTCAAGCCGATCGGCCGCTTCGTCCGGCGCTGGGAGGCTCTGGCGGACCGCCTGAGCCGGCGCGCCGGGCCGGTGCGGATCGCCGTCGTCGGCGGCGGCGCGGGCGGGGTCGAGCTCGCGCTTTCGGTGCACCACCGGCTGTCGCGGGGAACTGGAGCGGTCGCGATGACCATCGTCGATGCCGCCGGGGTCCTGCTGCCGGCCCACAACGAAGCGACCCGCGCGAGGTTCGCGCGCATCCTTGCCGCGCGCCGGATCGAGACAGTGCTCGGCCGCGCCGCGGTCCGGGTCGAGCCGGGCAGGGTGGCGCTCGAGGACGGCGGCTCGGTCGACGCCGACGAGATCCTCTGGGTAACCGGCGCCGCGGTCGAGGCCTGGCCCGCCGCCGCCGGGCTCGACGTCGACGGGGACGGTTTCATCCGGGTCGACGACTTCCTCCGTTCCACCTCGCACCCGGACGTGTTCGCGTGCGGCGACGTGGCGACGATGGTCAACCACGAGCGGCCCAAGGCGGGGGTGTTCGCGGTCCGGCAGGGCCCGCCGCTCGCCGAGAACCTGCGCCGGGCGCTGACCGGGCGGCCGCTCCGTTCCTACCGGCCCCAGCGCGCCTGGCTCAGCCTGATCTCGACCGGCGACGCGCGCGCGGTCGCCTCGCGCGGCCGGCTCGCGGTCGAGGGGCGCTGGGTGTGGCGCCTGAAGGACCGGATCGACCGGCGCTGGATGCGGAAATACACCGACCTGCCCGAGATGGAGGCCGAGCCCCTGCCAGCGCCGGCACCCGGCCTGCCCCGGGTCGACGACCTCGAAATGCGCTGCGGCGGCTGCGGCGCCAAGATCGGGCAAAGCGTGCTGGAGCGCGCGATCGAGGGCATCGCGCCGCGCGATCGCGACGACGTGCTGATCGGCCTCGGCGATCCCGACGACGCGGCGGTCGTTCGCGTGGCGCCCGGCATCGCCCAGGTCCAGACGGTCGACCATTTCCGTTCGTTCGTCGACGACCCCTATCTGTTCGGCCGCATCGCGGCCAACCACGCGCTCGGCGACATCTACGCGATGGGGGCGGAACCGCGGACCGCGCTCGCCATCGTCACGGTGCCCTACGGGCCCGAAGAGAAGATCGGGGCCGAGATCGCCGACATGATGCAGGGGGCGAACGAGGTGCTGGCGGAGGCCGGCGCCGCGCTGGTCGGCGGCCATACAGGGGAAGGAGCCGAACGCGCGCTCGGCCTCGCGGTTACCGGACAGGCGGACCCGGCGCGCGTGCTGCGCAAGGCGGGGATGCGCCCGGGCGACCGGCTGATCCTGACCAAGGCGCTCGGCACCGGGACGCTGTTCGCCGCCGACATGCGCTGCAAGGCGAAGGGGCGGTGGATCCAGGGCGCGATCGCCTCGATGCTGGCGTCGAACCGGGCGGCGGCGGAGATTCTGGTCCGCCACGGCGCGACCGCCTGCACCGACGTGACCGGGTTCGGGCTCGCCGGGCACCTGGTCGAGATGGTCCGCGCCTCGGCGGCCGGCGTCGCCCTGGCCGCCGCCGATCTCCCGATACTCGACGGCGCGCTCGACTGTCTCGCCGCCGGCATCGAGAGCTCGCTCCACGGCCAGAACGCGCGCCAGGCGCGCGCGATCCGGGGCGGCGAGGCCGGCACGCTTCCTCCGATCCTGTTCGATCCTCAGACCGCGGGCGGGCTGCTCGCGAGCGTGCCGGAGGGACGGGCGGCGGACTGCCTCGCGGCGCTGCGCGAGGCGGGCTGCGAGGACGCGGCTGTCGTCGGGATCGTCGAACCGCTGACCGACGTGGCCGCGCCGATCCGGGTCCATCCCGGCCCTCTCGCGGAGATCGAGGATCGCCCCAAGGCGGTTCGAGAGGACTCGCCCGGGCTCCCGTCGGCGGCGAGCGCTTAGGCGCCCGCTCCCGGTCGGTCGAGCCGGCAATCGCGCGGTTGCGCGCCGCCGGGCGAAGCGGGACACTCGGCCCGCCTTGAGGGAGGACCAGCATGGCGGATGTCAGGACGACCGGCCCCGGGCCGGGCTACGCGAAGAACCCGGACCATTACGTGCGCGTCGAGGCGAGCCCGCGGCGCGTCCGCGCGGCGGTGGGCGGCGAGGTCATCGCGGATTCGACGCGGATGCGGCTGCTGCACGAGGCCAACCATTTGCCGGTCTACTACTTCCCGCTCGAGGACGTGCGGATGGACCTGATGACGCGGACCGGGACGAGCACGCATTGCCCCTACAAGGGGGACGCCTCCTACTGGTCGCTCACTGTCGGCGGGCGGATCGTGGACGACATCATGTGGAGCTACGAGACGCCGTTCGACGAGGTGCCCGAGCTCGCCGGCATCGGCGCGTTCTACTGGGGCAAGGTCGACGCCTGGTACGAGGAGGACGAGGAGATCTTCGTCCACGCGCGCGATCCCTACAAGCGCATCGACGCGATCCCGTCCTCGCGCGAGGTCCGCGTGATCCTCGGCGGCGAAGAGGTGGCGAGGACGACGCGGGCGCATTTCCTGTTCGAAACGAAGCTGCCGGTGCGGTACTACATCCCGAAGGACGACGTCCGGACGGACTTGCTGACCGCGACGGACAGCGCCACCCGCTGCCCCTACAAGGGCGGAGCGGTCTACTGGTCGGCCGAGATCGGCGGCGAGACTTACGAGGACATCGTCTGGAGCTATCCCGACCCGATCCCGGAATGCCCGAAGATCAGGGACCTGATGTGCTTCTACAACGAGAACGTCGACGCGATCCTGGTCGACGGGGCGGAGACGGAGAAGCCGAAGACCAAGTGGTCGCGGTAGGAGCGCCGTTCGTGGGGGCCGCCCCCCCCCCCCCCACACCCCCGGCGGGGGGCGGGGGCGAGCCCCCCGCACCCCGAGGAG
>JAJEHI010000065.1 GCA_022823775.1 Defluviicoccus sp.
GCCTCTCCCGCTCCAGACGTTCGCGCAAGGCGACGGTGATCGCACCGGTCTTGGTTTCGCCGGTCAGCTCGGCGAGCTCGGCGGCGAGCCGGCAGGTCTCCTCGTTCTTGATGTTGAGGCTCATCGCTCGTACCAGGGTAGAAGTCGTCGTGTCATTTCTACCCCACCCTAACCCGCATCAAGCGCATGGGCAATATCGAGGCGGGACGACCTCCTACTCTGCCCTGGGCAGCCGCGCCAGAAAACGTTCGAGGTCCACCGCCACACGGTCGTGTGTGCCGCGGACGAAAACGCGGCCGGCGTCCTCGCCGGTCACCTCGAAGCGGCAGCGGCGGCCGTCGACGGCGGCAATGCGGGCCTCGAACCGCACCGTCCGTCCTACCCGCACGGGCGCCAAGCGTTCGAGGTCGAGATGGACGCCGACGCTCGCCTCGCCGGGCGCGTAACCCGGTTTCATCGCCTCGTCGCAGGCGATCTCGCAAAACAGCGTGAGCCACGGATCGGACAGGAACGGCAGCTCGGGGTAGCCGTTTTCCGGACCGGAATGTCGCGGCTCGACGACCGGCTCGTAGCGCCCGGTCATGCCGACCGAGAAGTCGCCCACGGGATTACCGCTCCGCCGCGGCGAACACGGCCGCGCGGTTCCCGGTCGTCCAGGTCTGGGTGCCCGCCATCACCGTGCCGCCGGCGACGCAAGCGTCCACGGCGAGGCCGATCCGGCCGCCCTCCACCTCGGTAACGCGCGCGGTCGCCACGAGCCGGGCGCCCGGCGGGGCGGCCTTCAGGTGGGCGACGGTGCTCCGCAGGTGAACCGCGACCTCCCCGTCTCCGAGGCCGGGCGTCAGCGCGTTCCGCGCGGCCAGGGCGCAGAAATGCGCCAACATCGGCGTGGCGAGGACGCGCACTCCTTCGTTGCCGAGCGCATGCGCGGTATGGCGGTCCTCGACGACAACCTCATAGGTGCCGACGGCGCCCGGCTTCGTCATCCGCCGGCCCGACGGTAGCGGATCAGGCCGTCGGCCTCGTCCTCCATCCGGACCAGCGTCCCCTCGGTGACGAGATAGTGCAGATGGGACAGCGCCTCGCCCATCGCAAAGGCGATCTGGTGGTTGTCCAGCTCGCGCTTGAACAGCACCGGGATGAGCTCCAGCGCGGTCCGGGGCTCGGTGCAGAAGTCGCGCGCGATGTCGAGCCGTTCGCGGTGGTGATCCCGCAGGTAATCGAGCCGTTCGAGGAGGCCGTAGAAGGGCCGGTTGTGCGAGGGCAGGACGAAACACTCTCCGGGCAAATGCCGGAACCGGTCGAAGCTCTCGACGAAATGACGCAGCGGATCGCCCTCCGGCTCGGCGAACCAGACGCTGATGTTGGTGGTGATGCGGGGCAGCACCTGATCGCCCGAGATCAGCACCTTGAGTTCCGGGCAGTAGAGCGAAGCATGCTCCGGCGAGTGCCCGCCGCCGACGATCACCTGCCACTTGCGCCCGCCGATCTCGAACTCCCCGTTGTGCCAGATCCGGCGCACCCTGGGCGGAACCGGCGTCGTCCAGCGCCCGAAATTGCCGACCCCGGCGCGGTAGGCGTCGACGCTGTGTTCGTCGATCCCGTTCTTCCGGAAGAACTGCATCCAGCCTTCGACGTCGTGGGTCACGTCCTGCGTCCAGGCGAGATGGGCCTGCAGCCATTCGCCGTAGGTCATCCACAACGCGGTGCCATATTCCTCCCGCAGCCAGCCGGCGAGACCGAGATGGTCGGGGTGGAAGTGGGTCACGATGGCCCGCTTTACGGGGCGATCGCCGAACCGCTTGATCACGTCGACCCAGTGCGCCTTCACGTCGTCGCCGTTCCAGCCGGTGTCGACGACCGTCCAGCCTTCGCCGTCCTCGATCAGGTAGAGGTTGATATGGTCGAGCGCGAAGGGCAGCGGCATCTTGAGCCAGAAAATGCCCGGCGCGACCTCCAGGGTTTCGCCGTATTCGAGGTCTTCGTGGGGATAACGCGGCTCGCTCGACATTGTGCTCTACTCCGATTCCCGGGAGGGCCGCCGGAACGGGAACGCCCGGGCGGACGGGACGTTCCGTCCGCGTTGGGAAGCCGTGCATTCGGGAGGTCGGCAGCGCGCGGAACCTAGCAGCGGCGCGGCCGGGCGGCAACCGCGCTTCTTGCCGCCGCAAGACGAGTTCTCCTAGACTTGGCGGGCGCGGCGGGACGGAATGCGCCGTCGGCATCCCGGACCGGCGCCGGTACCGAGCGAGGTTAACGGCATGGACACGATCGAACGCGGCGTCGGCCAGACCCAGCTGCCCGAGCTCAAGCGAACCGCCGGTACGCGCGACATCCTCGCCCGCGCCGCGCGACAGGCCAAAGAGCGCAATTTCGACGACTATCTGATCGTCGACGTGGACGCGCACCATTTCGAAAACCAGTCCTGGTCGGAAATCGTCGAGTACGTCCCCGACCCGGTGATCCGCGAAATCGCCTCCAGCTTCCGCGTCGGACCCGACGCGGGCGAAATCGGACCGGGAATCATGCAGGCCAGCAGCTGGCCGGCCAACCAGAGCGTCGGCGGCCGCATACCGCACGAACCGGGCATCCTCGAACCCGGCGAACCGGGCGTGCAGCGCGACGTCAGCCTGGTCCGGCGCGCGATCGAAAGTTTCGGGATCGACTATCAGGTCATCTTTCCGACGCCGATGCTGGCGCTCGGGCTGCATCCGGAGATGGAGGTCGAGATCGCCCTGTCGCGGGGTTACAACCGTTGGGTGACGGAGCGGATCCTGTCGGCCGACGACCGGATCAAGTCGCTGCTCTACCTGCCCTTCAACGACCCGCCGGCCTGCGAGGAGATCGTCGAGCGCTACGGCGAGTCGGAAGGCGTGGTCGGCTTCATGGTCACCTCGGTGCGCTACAAGCCGGTGCACCACAACGCCTATATGCGGCTTTACCGCATGATCGAGGAGCGCGGACTCACGCTCGGCTTCCACGCGGGGCCCAACTGGGGTGGCGACGGCTATGTGCGCCAGCTCAACCGTTTCCTCACCATGCACGCGATCTCGTTCTCGCTCTGCAACATGGTGCATCTCGCCAACTGGGTGATGAACGGCTTGCCGGAGCGCTTCCCCGACCTCCCGGTTGTGTGGATCGAGAGCGGCATCGCCTGGCTCGCCTTCATGATGCCCCGGCTCGACAACGAGTACCTGATGCGCTCGTCCGAGGCGCCCGCGCTGAAACGCCTTCCGAGCGAATATATCGGGGAGATGTATTACACCTCGCAGCCTTTGGAGCGCACCAACCTCAAGCTGCTGGAGGCGACCTGCGATGCGTTCAACGCGTCGACGCAGATGATGTATTCCTCGGACTGGCCGCATTGGGATTTCGACGCGCCGAGCGTGATCTTCGACCTGCCCTTCCTCGACGAGCAGGCGAAGCGCAACATCCTCGGCCTCACCGCCAAGCGCGTTTTCGGCATCGGGGACTAAGCTTCGAGCCGTGGACGACAGGGGGCTCGCCGACGGCTTCGAGATTTCGCGCCTGACGCGGGATTTCCTCGACGACCCCTTCCCGACCTACCACGCCCTCAGGCGGCACGCGCCGGTGAAGCGGATGGCGGACGGTTCGGTTTTCCTCACCCGCTACGCCGATATCGACGAGGTCTATCACGACCCGGAGCGGTATTCGTCGGACAAGACGGTCGATTTCCGGCCGGCTATGGGAGACACGCCGCTCTACGAGCACCACACGACGAGCCTCGTCTTCAACGACGCGCCCTACCACACGCGGGTGCGCAAGAGGCTTATGCCGGCCTTCACCCCCCGCGCGCTCAGGGCGCTCCAGCCCCGGGTCGAGAGGGTGGTGGACGAGATGCTGGACGGCATTGCCGAGAATGGCTCCTGCGACCTGATCCGCGACCTCGCCTCGGCGCTGCCGGTCGAGCTGATCGGCGACATGCTGGGCATCCCCCGCGCCGAGCGCGCGCCGCTCAGGGGCTGGTCGCTCGCCATCCTGAGCGGGCTCGAGCCCCGCCCGACCCCCGACCAGGTGGCGAACGGCTCCGATGCGGTGGAGGAGTTCAAGGACTACCTGAGGACGCTGGTCGCGCGGCGGGTGCGGGATGCCGGCGACGACGACGCGGAGGTGCTGTCGAAGCTGATCGGCCCCGACGGGGACGGCGAGGAGCTGAGCGAGCTGGAGCTGCTGCACAACTGCATCTTCCTCCTGAACGCGGGCCACGAGACCACGACGAACCTGATCGGCAACGGGGTCGAGGCGCTGATCCGCTTCCCCGACCAGATGCGACGGCTGCGCGACGACCCCGGCCTGATCGGCACCGCGGTCGAGGAGTTCCTGCGCTACGAAAGCTCGAACCAGATCGGCAACCGGCGGCTCAAGGTCGACGCGACGCTGGGCGGAACCGGCCTCGCGGCGGGGACCTATGTCCACATGTCGATCGGCGCGGCCAATCGCGACCCGGCGGAATTCTCCGATCCCGACCGGCTCGACATCTCGCGAACGCCCAACCGGCATCTCGCCTTCGGTGCGGGCGTCCATGCCTGCGCCGGAATGTCGCTCGCCCGCATGGAAGGAAGGGTGGCGATCGGCAGGCTCCTCGCCCGGTTCCGCAACATCGAGCTCGCCGGCACGCCGGAACGCGGCGGCCGCGCCCGCTTCCGAGGCTTCAACAGCCTGCCGCTTTCGGTACGATAAAGGCAGTCTCCGCGAGCCCGCCAGCCTATCGGCGTCGCGCCACGAACTCGTGGACCGTCAACCCCACGTCACGGGCAATACGGCGAAGCAGAATTGGCGACAGATCGCGGCCCGCGTGCACCGGCACCGTCGTCGCGCGGCCGTCGGCATGGCGAAACTGCTTGTGCGAACCGCGCTGTCGCACTTCCTCGAAACCCAACGCGGTAAGGATAGAGATGACTTCGCGCGACCGCAGAACCGGGACCGACGTCACCCGTTCTCACACCACGACGGTCTGTGTGCCAACATATTCGCCAACCATCGCGGGCTCACCGTCGTCGAGGATCATGGCGACGACTTCCTTGAGATTGGCGTTGAGCTCGTCAAGCGTCTCACCCTGACTATGGGCGCCCGGAAAGCCGGGGATATAGCCGACATAGAGACCCGTGTCCGGACAGCGCTCCACGACTGCGGTATAGATATTCGTTGTCACGTCGATCCCACCTGATTGGGCGGTCAGTGTAGAGCGTAACCGATCCTGGCGGAACCGCCCCCGCTCCCCCACCCTGCCGCTTGCGATACGATAGTGGCGGACCTGACGGAGGAAAGACCATGCCCGACGGGACGCGGACCGCATTCGGGGCGAGTCACTGGGGTGCGTTCACGGCCGAGGCGGTGGACGGCCGGATCGTCGCGGTGACGCCGTTCGCCAGAGACCCGCATCCCGCGCCCTTCCTCCAGGCGCTACCGGATGCGGTCCACGCGGAATGCCGGGTCGCCCGCCCGGCGGTGCGCCAGTCATGGCTGGAGGGCGGGCCGGGTACCCGCTCGGAGATGCGCGGCGCCGAGCCGTTCGTCGAGGTGGAGTGGGACCGCGCGCTCGACCTAGTCGCCGGCGAGCTCAAGCGGGTCCGAACGGAGTACGGGAACGAGGCGATCTACGGCAGTTCGGGCTGGGGCAGCGCGGGCGGGTTTCACGACGCGCGCGGCCAGCTCTCCCGCTTCCTCAACCTCCACGGCGGCTTCGTCGACCAGGTCACCAATTACAGCTTCGGCGCGGCGAGCGTGATCGTGCCGCGTATCGTCGGGTCGATGAGCCCCGTCGTGGGACCGGTCAACACCTGGCCGGCGATCGTCGAGCACACCGACCTGATGGTCACCTTCGGCGGCATGCCGCCGAAGAACCAGAACGTCAACCAGGGCGGCGTGGGAATGCACGAGGGGGCGGACTGGCACCGGCGCGCCGTCGAATCGGGGACCGAGTTCGTCTGCATCGGGCCGATCCGCGACGACGCCGGGGAGGAAATCGCGGCCCGATGGCTCCCGATCCGGCCCAACACCGACCTCGCGGTCATGCTGGGGATCGCCCACACGCTGCTGGTCGAGGATTTGCACGACGCCGATTTCCTCGCGCGCTGCTGCACGGGCTTCGACAGGCTGGCCGAATACCTGCTGGGCGGGGTGGATGGGATCGCGAGGGACGCCGAATGGGCATCCGCGATCTCGCAAATGCCGGCCGAGACCGTCCGCGATCTCGCGCGCCGGATGGCTTCGTCGCGCACGCTGATCGCGGTGAGCTGGTCGGTACAGCGGGCCGACCATGGGGAGCAGCCTTACTGGATGACCGTCGCGCTCGCGGCCATGCTGGGCCAGATCGGCCTGCCCGGCGGCGGGTTCGGGTTCGGCTACGGCGCCATGCACGGGATCGGGGCGGCGACCCGACAGGTGGCCCCGCCCAAAATCCCGGTGGGCAAGAACGCGGTCGACGGCTGGATCCCGGTGGCGCGGCTGGCAGACATGCTGCTGAACCCGGGCGCGCCCTACAGCTTCAACGGAGAGGATCGAAGCTACCCGGACATCAGGCTGATCTACTGGTGCGGCGGCAACCCGTTCCACAAGCAGCAGGACCTGAACAACCTGCTCAGGGGATGGGCCAAGCCGGAAACCATCGTCATCCACGAACCCTGGTGGACGCCGGCCGCCAAACGCGCCGACATCGTGCTTCCCTGCACCACGACGCTGGAGCGCAACGACATCGCGGCGTCCAATTTCGACCGCTTCGTCTTCGCCAATCAGCAGGCCATCGAACCGGTCGGCGAGGCGCGCAGCGAATACGGCATCTACACCGAACTCGCGGACCGTCTGGGCTTCGCCGAGACCTTCACGGAGGGCCGCGGCGAGATGGACTGGCTGCGCCACCTATACGACGTCTACCGCCAGCGGGTCGCCAGGGACGGGATCGAGATGCCGGGCTTCGATGCGTTCTGGGAGGCAGGCCATTTCGAGCTCCCCCGACCGGAGGTGCCGCCCATCCCGTTCGCCGATTTCCGCGAGGACCCGGAAAAGGCGGCGCTCAAGACCCCGTCCGGGAAAATCGAGATTTACTCGGAAACCATCGCCGGGTTCGGCTATGACGACGTTCCGGGCCACCCGACCTGGATGGAGCCCGTCGAGTGGCTGGGCAGCGACAAAGCGGAGCGGTTCCCGCTCCACATGGTCTCGAACCAGCCGCGCGCGCGGCTCCACAGCCAGCTCGACTGCGGATCGGTAAGCCGGGGCGCCAAGGTGGCGGGCCGCGAGACGATGCGGATGAACCCGGACGACGCGGCCGCGCGCGGGATCGCCGACGGCGATGTCGTGCGCGTGTTCAACGACCGGGGTGCCTGCCTCGCGGGCGTGATCGTCAGCGATGCGATCCGGCGGGGCGTCATCGAGCTCGCGACCGGCGCGTGGTTCGATCCGGTCGATCCGGCGACCCCGGGGAGCCTGGACAAGCACGGCAATCCCAACGTGCTGACCGTCGACAAGCCGACCTCGACGCTCACACAGTGCTGCGCGGCGCAGACCGC
>JAJEHI010000071.1 GCA_022823775.1 Defluviicoccus sp.
CTTCGACGCGACCCGCCGCAGGCCTGTGGACAAGTGGACGGCCGCTCCGCGCCCGACCACTTCCCCACAGGCCCAAAAACCGCAACAGAAGCGGTCAATTCATCTGGTACATAAACCGGTCAACTTAGAATGTGCTCGACAACCTCGCGGCCGCGCCGGTGCTTGCCGCGCCGTGTGCCGCTGATATTGTGGCCGCGGTTCGCGGGAGCGGAGCGGAGAACGTGCAGGTATCGGAGGCCCCGGCGGCGGAGACGGTTGGCGTCGCTGCGCGGTTGAGGGCGGTCGCGGAGCGCATCGCGGACGCCGAGGCTGCCGCGGGACGGGAGCCCGGATCGGTCGAGCTCGTGGCGGTCGCGAAGACCCACCCTGCCGAGGTCGTTCGGCACGCGCTGGAGGCCGGCCACCGCGCGTTCGGCGAAAACCGGGTGCAGGAGGCGAAGGCGAAATGGCTCGCGCTCCGCGAAGCCGTTCCCGATGCCGCGCTGCATCTGATCGGCCCGCTCCAGACCAACAAGGCGCGCGACGCGGTGGCGCTGTTCGACACGATCGAGACCGTCGACAGGCCGAAGCTCGCCGCCACTCTCGCCCGCGAGATGGACCGGACCGGCAGGCGCCCTTCTTGCCTCGTCGAGGTCAATACCGGAGAAGAGACCCGGAAGGCCGGCATCCTCCCGGCCAAAGCGGACGCGTTCATCGCCGCCTGCCGCGACGAGTACGGTTTGCCGGTGGAGGGGCTGATGTGCGTCCCGCCGCTCGACGAGGAGCCGGCGCTGCACTTCGCGCTCCTGGCCGAAATCGCCCGGCGCAACGGGCTCGAGCGCCTCAGCATGGGCATGTCGGCGGATTTCGAGACCGCGATCCGCTTCGGCGCCACCCATGTCCGGCTCGGCACCGCGGTCTTCGGCCCCCGCCGGGCGACGGCGCCCTAACCGATCGCGATCCCGTCGTCCGGCCGCCAACCGGCGAGGACCGTCCGCAAGTCCTCCATGGCGAGCGCCACGCAGCCTTCGGTCGGCGCGTATCCGGGGCGTGCCACGTGCAGGAAGATGGCGCTGCCCGCGCCGTCGACCACGGGATCGTCGTTGAAACCGATGACGGCAAGCAGGTCGTAGCACGCATCGGCGCGCCACAGCCGCTCGGCGCTCGCCGGGTAGGGGTGGCCGACGGGCCGGTTGTAGCGCGGATCCCCGGGTGCGTCGCACCAGCCGTCTCGGGACGCGATCGCCTGGCAGGGAAGTCCGGTCCGGGGCCGGTCGCCGCGGTCGGCGCGATAGAGAACGCGGCGGAGGGGGAAGCGGCCGGCGGGCGTCGCCCCGTCACCCTCGATCTTCCGGGCCGCGATGCCGCTCCGGCCGATCGCGCACCGGAGCTCCCGGCCGCGCCAGACCGCCCGTCCGTCGCCGGTAACCAGCAGTGTCATGGCGGAGTTTTCGCGTGCCCCGCGTTACCGGCCGCCAATCCGGTATGTCTGGGCTGCATGGCGATCGTCCGAAGTCCGCATATGACAATCCCGATCGGCTACGCTACTTTGATATCGAAGCCAGAGCGACTCACCGGCGGCAGGGCGTTCGCCGGGGTCCACGGTGCCGGCATTCGAAAGGTGCTGTTCGCATGGCTAAGGCGGGTAAGAAGATACTGCTGGTCGACGACGACGATTCGCTTCGCCAGTCCCTCGCGGAGCAGCTCCAGCTCCACGAGGAGTTCGATACCGTCGCGGTCGATAACGGGGCGCGGGCCCTGGAAACGGCCAAGTCGCAACATTTCGACCTGATCCTTCTCGATGTCGGCCTTCCCGACATGGACGGGCGGGATGTCTGCCGGCTCCTCCGCCGATCCAATGTCCGGGTGCCGGTGATCATGCTGACCGCGGCGGACAGCGACGCGGACGCGATCCTCGGTCTCGATTCCGGCGCCAACGACTATGTCGCGAAACCGTTCAAGCTCGGCGTGCTGCTCGCCCGCATTCGCGCGCAGCTGCGACAGTACGAACGGAGCGAAGACGCTGTCTTCGCGATCGGCCCCTTCTCCTTCCGCTCCGGCGCCAAGATGCTGGTGGTTCAGGAGACCGATGAGAAAATCCGTCTTACGGAGAAGGAGGCCGCGATCCTCAAATACCTGCTGCGCGCGGGGTCCGTCCTGGTGCCGCGCGATGTGCTGCTGAACAAGGTCTGGGGCTACAATTCGGGCGTCACGACCCATACGCTCGAAACCCATGTATACCGGCTGCGCCAGAAGATCGAGCGGGATCCCTCGAACGCCGAAATCCTGGTCACCGAGACAGGCGGCTACCGGCTGATCCCGTAAGACCGCATCCCGGTCTCGGCTCAGGCGCCGGAAAGTACCCGCTCGGCGAGCCGGCGCCGGTTGACCCGCATGGTCTGGCCGCGCGGGAAATCGGACAAAATCTCCAGACGGACAGGGAACTTGTACCGCGCGAGGCCGCGTTCGCTCAGGAACGCGGTCACCTCTTCCAGGGCGATAGGATCCCCGCCCGACGGGATGACGCACAGACACGGGACCTCGCCCAGCGCGTCGTCCGGGATGCCGACCACCGCGGCCTCCAGGATCTTCGGGTGCTCCGCGAGGATGCTCTCGAGTTCGAGCGGGAAGACGTTCATCCCGCCCCGATTGATCATCTCCTTGATCCGCCCGACCAGGGTGACGTAACCGTCTTCGTTGATCGTCGCCACGTCTCCGGTGCGGAACCAGCCCTCCGGGCCGAGCGTGCCCCAGGCCTCGACCGTCGCCCGCGGATTGCGGAAATAGCCCGAGCTGGTCGCGGGGCCGCGAATCCAGACCTCGCCCGCCTCGCCGGCCGGGAGCGGGTTTCCCTTGCCGTCGACGACGCGAATCTCGCCGCCGTCCATCACCCGGCCGATCGAAGCGCCCCGACGGATTTCGTCGGGGTCGTCGATACCCACCTGGCCGAACGAGCAGGCCTCCATTGCGCCGCCGGCCTTGACCACCGGGCAGCCCAGCCGTTCCTCGGCCATTTCGATCACCGCCGGCGGCAGGTTGGCCGATCCGGTGCGGACCACGCGCAGCGAAGAGGTGTCGTAGTCCGCGAGCAGGGGCGAATCCGCCAGCCGGGCGAGGATCGCCGGCGCGGTATGGATCGCGCTCACGCGCTCGCGCTCGATCGCCGGCAGCAGCGCCTCCGGCGCGAACCCGTCGGTCAGCACGAACCGCGCCCCGGTCAACAGCCAGCCGCCCCAGGCATGGTAGCCGGGACCGCCCGACATCGGCACGAACCCGCCGATGACGTCGTCCCCGGTCACGCCCATCCGCGCGGTGACGCCCTTGGCCCACAGGAGCTCCTGCTGCTCCGGCCGTTCGACCAGCTTGGGACTCCCGGTGCTGCCGCTGGTCACGACCAGCTTGGTCACTTCCCGCGGGCCGTATCGCCGGTCGTTCCCCGGGACCGCGCCGCCGCCGTCTCCTTCGCTTTTGAGCGAGACCGCGATACAGTCCGCCGCATCGTCCGGCCGGTCGATGACGACGATGTGCATCGCCGGTCGGCGGCGGCGCATCTCCCGCGCCAGAGCGACCGTGTCCGTGTCGCGGAACCTGCCGGGTACCACCATCGCCCCCGGCTCCAGCAGGTCGACCACCGCCTCCAGCTCGGCACCGCGCCAGACCGCGGGCACATAGGCGGCGAGGAGCCCCAGCCTGATCAGCGCGAGGCGCAGCAGGGATTCCTCCACCGAATTGGGAACCTGCAGAACCACCGGCGCGTCGCGGTCGAGCTCCATCGCGTTCAGCGTGCGGGCGAAACGGTCCACGGCCGCCAGAGCGTCGCGCCAGGTCAACCGGTGTCGGGAATCGACGATCGACACCTCGTCCGGCCGCGCCGCCGCGTGCCGTTCCAGCAGGTCGAGCGTCGTGGTGTCCGTCCAGTAGCCCGAGCGCACCCAGGCGTCGATCATCTCTTGCGTGAAGCGGGTCGGCCGGGCCATGCGGAGCGGTGGGCGCCTTGCCGGGCGTTCAGAGCCGGGGGGCGAACCGGCAGGTGCGCTGGAGTCGCGCGAGCAGCGCTTGCCATTCGTCGTCGGTATAACGGCGGGGCTGCACGCGGATCGCCTCCACTGGGCAGTCGAACTCGCACAGGAAGCATCCCTGGCAGTCCTCGGCATAGACCGCGCGGGCTTTCCCTTCCGTCATCCGTATCACGTCGGTCGGGCAGGAATCGACGCAGGCGCCGCACCCCGTGCACACCCTCTCGTCGATCCTCAGCTCGACATGCATCGACGTCAGGTCCTGAAGAAGGGGTGGAGCACCCTGGTTCGTTCCGGCATCCGGTGGTGCTCGTCGTCCGGGATCGGCTCGTCGAACAGGTCGAGCTCGCCGTTGCCGCCCATCCGCGCGAAGGTGTATTTGAGCCAGTTCTCGTTGTCCATGTAGGGATAATCCTCGCGCAGCACGTTGCCCCGGCTCTCGGTGCGGCGGCGCACCACCTCGACCGAGATTTCCATGCATTGCAGGAAGTTCCGCATGCCGAGCACCTTGGCGAGGTCGTGCGGGTCGTGCGCCTTCATGGTGGGGACCAGCCGGCCCCTGATGTCGCGCACCCGGCGCAGGATATTGTCGAGGCGTTCCTGGTTTAGGATCTCGGTGATGTCGGTGCCGTAAAGCCCTTCCAGCTCGTCGCGGGTGGCGTTGAAGCCGTTGTCGCCGGTCCGCTCCAGCGGCTCCAGGGTCTCCCGGGCGAGGCGGTCCACCTGGGCGTCCACCGCCGCTGCCGGAGAGGCGCCCTTGGCGACGGCGGCACCGGTCTCGCCCGCATACCAGCCGCCCACCGCGCACAGATTGAGCGCCTGGGCGAGGCCCATGAAGCCGCCGTCGGACGTGTTGCCGGCGGCGTAGAGGCCCGGCACCGTCGTCGCGCCGTCCCCCGCCACGCGGATTCCGGCGCCGCCCAGCGTCCCGCTCTGGAACGGCAGCATGGTGACGAAGGGGATGCGGTCTTTGCTCGGGTCGTAGCCCGCCCGCTCGTACGTGTTGAGGACGATCGGGACGACCTGCTTGTAGAGCCTGAGGTCTTCCGGCGTGAGGCCGGTGGCGTCCTTGTAGATCGGACCGCGGCCTTCGCCGTATTCGCGGATCACCGCGCGGGCGAGGCGGAAGCGGCGAATTCGGTCGCCGCCGGCGATCTCGGTGCCCTCGCCGTTGGAAAAGCGGACCCCGAGCCCCGCGCCCATCTCCAGCCCCGGGGCGGAGTAGAATTCGGCCGGGATCACCCCCCACCCGGCAAGGAACTCCATCTTCGAGAGCTGCGCGCCCGCCCTGTAGGCCGCCGCTACCCCGTCGCCCGTGCAGTTGACCGGCATGCCGTGGAAACCGGCGCCCGCGCGCGGATAGGGGATATGCACCGGGCCGGTGCAGAGGACGGTCGAGGTCGCCCGGAAAACGTGGATCTCGCCGTCCACCGTGCCCACGCCGAGAGCGCCGACGACCCGTCCGCCGGTCGGGTGCTTGCCGTCGGAGGTCAGCAGCTCGGTGACCATGACACGGTTCACCACGTCGACGCCGCGGCGCAGGGTCTCGTTCCTGAGCGCCATCATGAATTGCGGCCCGCCCTCGGCCATCATCGCGTTGACCGGGAACAGCGGACCGACGGCCATGTCGACGCGCTGGATCCGCCCCTTGTCCTTGATCCACTTGACGCCCCAGCGGTCCATCAGCTGCAGCAGGTCGCCGGTGACCCGGATACCCTTGCGGAGCGCCGTGATATCGACCATCGGGTTGGTGTGCGCCTTGACCCAGCGGTCGAGATCGTCGCCGTCCATGTAGGCCTGGAAGACGCCCGAGGCGAGGGAGCTGGTGCCGCTCCGCCCGTAGAAGCCCTTGTCGACCAGCAGGACGCGGACGCCCGCCTCGCTCGCCCGGATCGCGGCGCATGCGGCCGCCACGCCGCCGCCGACCACCAGGACGTCGGCCTCGTGAACATGGGTCTGGGGCATACGGGATTTTCCGGAGCCGATGCGCGCGTCCGGTGGTACCGGCTGGGGCAGGGGCTGTCAAACGGGCGGGGCCGGTCCCCCGTGTCCGGCCGCCGCCGACCGTGGATAGGGGCGAGAACCGCTAACGAAACGGAGGCGAATAGAGGATGCCGCCGTCGCGATAGAGGGCGCTGAGGCCCCGCGGCAGCCCCAGCGGACTCCCGGCGCCCAGGTACTTCTCGAAGATTTCGGCGTAGTTGCCTTCCGCGGCGATCGCGCGGACCGCCCACCGCGCGTCGAGGCCGAGCATCTTGCCCATCGAGCCTTCCTTGCCCAGCATCCGGTCGATCTCCGGATTATCGGTGCCCTCGGCCATCTTCGCGACATTGGCCTGGGTCACCCCGAGCTCCTCGGCGCTGATCAGCGCGTTCAGCGTCCAGCGCGCGATGTCCGCCCACCGGTCGTCGCCCTGGCGCACCAGCGGTCCGAGCGGCTCCTTGGAAATGATCTCCGGGAACACCATGTGCGCGTCCGGATCGTCGAAAGTCGATCTGGTGGCCGCCAGGCCCGAAACGTCGGTCGTGTAGACGTCGCAACGATCCGCCCGGTAGGCGGCGCGGGCCTCGGCGTTGGTTTCCAGCGGAACCGGCTCGTACCCGATCTCGTTGATGCGGAAGAAGTCGGCCAGGTTGAGCTCGGTGGTGGTGCCGGTCTGGATGCAGATCGAGGCGCCGTCGAGTTCGGTCGCGCTCTCGATGCCGAGCGCCTTGCGGCCGACGAAGCCCTGGCCGTCGTAATAGCTGATGCCCACGAAGGTGAAGCCGAGGTCGACATCGCGGGAGAACGTCCACGTCGTGTTGCGCGAGAGGATGTCCACTTCCCCCGAGGCCAGCGCCGGGAAGCGTGTCTTGCCGGTCAGGGTAACGAAGGAGACCTTTTCCGGATCGCCCAGCACCGCCGCCGCCAGCGCCCGGCAAAAGGCGGCCTCGAAGCCGGACCACCTGCCGCTTTCGTCGACGTAGGAGAAGCCCGGCAGCCCCGGGTTGATGCCGCATCTGAGCCGATCCGCCGCCCGCACGTTATCGAGCGTCGCCGCTTGGCCGGGAAGCGCCGACGCGACGGCCAGCACAAGCGCGCCGGCAGCCGTCCTCCAGCTCACGACCGTTTCCCCGGCCTGGAATTCGTCCGCATTCCGGCTCCCGCGGGGCGCTCCGCCATGCGCCGATCCGCACGGCATTCCATGCGTCCCCAGAGGGAGTTTGGGAACCCGACGGAATTTTCAAGCCGGCAATGCTCTGAAATCGCTGACAATAGGAGTTCTTCGGGATACCGCGGAAATATGCGGAAATGGGGATGGTGCCGCCTGTAGGACTCGAACCTACGACCCCCGCATTACGAATGCGATGCTCTACCAGCTGAGCTAAGGCGGCGGCTGGGCGGTGTTACAGGAATTCGGCCGAACGGTCCAGATCGAAACCGGGCGCCGCCGGGTCAGCTTCCGGCCGGCCGGGTTTCCGCGAAGGCGGCATCGCCGGTGGGCACCGGCGCGGGGGCCGAGGCCTCGACCATCTCCGTGCCGCCCGAGGGCAGTGGCTTCTGCGCCGGGACGTCCTCGCGGACATGCTCGGGCGTCGACCAGGCGAGGCCGGCGAAGCTCTCGCAGCGGCCGCAGACCGGTGTCCAGTGGCGCCAGACGGCGCCGCAGTCGCCGCATACCCAGGCCGGATCCGGCGCCGCCTCGGCGGCTGCGACCAGCCAGCGCCGCGCCGCTTCGGTGTCGCCGTGCTCGGCCTCCTCCGCGTCGGCCCGGAGCCGGCAAAGCCGCCCGTCGCGTCTTCCCGCTTCCTCCGCCTCGTCGAAATGCTTGCGCGCGGTGGCCCAGAGCTTGGCGTCGACGGCCGCGGCGGCGAGGGCGAGGTGGCTCTCGACATGGCCGCTATTGTGAGCGGCGAGACGTTCCATCCGCCGCATCCGGCCGATCGCGTCCTCCCCCGCGTGGATCGAGAGAAAAAGCCGCGCGAGTTCCGGGTGCGGGGTGCGGCTCCAGGCATCCTGGATCAGCTTCGCCGCCTGGCGCCCGCGGCCGCCGCCGATCAGCAGCCCGGCGTGGCGCAGCGTCGCGGGCAGGAAGTCCGGATCGAGGCCGCTCGCGCGCCTGGCGAAGTCGAGCGCCGCCTTGGCCTCCCCCGACTCGCCCGCGGCGCCGGAGCAGGCGAGCAGCACGACCACGCGCCGCCGCCTGCCGTCCTCGCCGGTCAGTATCCCGTGCCGGATCGCGGCCTCCACGGTGGTCAGCGCCTCGCGCCAGAGACTTTGCCCGATCTGGAGATCGAGCAGCGTGGTCGCCGCCCATGACGTCTTCGGGCGGATCGCGTAGGCGCGCTTGGCGTATTCCAGCGCCGCCGCCCGGTTGCCCTCCTTGCGGGCCGCGAGGATCAGGCCGCGCAGGCCGAGGAAGGCCGTCTCCGGTCGGTCCAGCATGTCGGCGAAATGCTTGCGCGCGGCGGTCTCGTCGCCGATCAGCTGGGCAGCCTGGGCGGTGAGCAGCTTGGTCAGAGGCGGATCGCCGAGCAGTTTCTCCGCCCGCGCCGCCAGCTTGCGCGCTTCCTCGGCTTCCCCGGCGGCGACCGCGACCAGCCCCCGGGTCAGCGTGCGGTATCCCTTCTCGCGCCGCGCCATGCGCCGCCAGAACAGGAGGCGCCGCGGCAGCCCCCACAGCGCCCAGGCCCCGCGATAGATAATCGCCGCGGCGATCGCGACGGCGGCGACCGCGCCGATCAGCACGGCGACCGAGCTGTCGACCCGCCAGCCGCGCCATTCCAGGGTCGCTGAGCCCGGGTTGTCGGCAAGCCAGACGGCGCCCGCGATCAGGGCCGCGATCGCGGCCGCCCAGACGATCAGGCGCCGGGTCATCCGGCCTGTCCCGCGGCGGCGAGGCGCTCGACCGCGCGGCGGCTGAGTCGGGCGACGGCCGCGTCGGTCGCCGCACGCGCCGCCGCCGCTCCGCGCCAGTCGTCGAAGGTCCTGGCGGGCGCGCCCTGGAGATCCTCGAGCGCGGCCGCGGCCGCGGCGAGGTCGCCCGCCGCGAGACGGTTCTCCGCCCGCGCGATGGTCGCCAGCGCGCCCTCGCCTCGTTCCGCCCCCTCGCCCACGCGGCGGATCGTCACCACCCTGGAGAGACGCGCGGCGGTCCGGTTCAGCCAATCTCCTTCCTCGGATACGAGGCCGGCCTGGGCGGCCCGGGCCGCGAGTGCCGGGAACCGCGCCTCGAGCGCGGCGCGTGTCGGGACGCCCCGCCGCGCGATCGCCGCGAGCGGTTTCGCGGCCTCCGCGATCCCGGCGTCGCCGCCCGCCGTCTTCAGCACCAGCTCCAGTTCCGCGTCGAACGCGCGGGAACCCGCTGCCGCTTCGCGCAACTGCCCGACGGCGAGCAGCAGCGCATCGCCCGTCCGTGTGCGCTCGGCCTCTGTCAGGCGCTCGAGGCGGGCCTCGATCCCGTCCACCCTGGTCCCCGCGGACTCCACCTTGCCGGCGAGCTCGGGATCCGCCGCGGCTTCGAGCCGGGCTATGCGTTCCGTCATGCGTCCGAGAGCGGCGGCGAGGCGCGCGTTCTCCGCCAGCAGCGCGGCGACGCCCGGAGCGGCCGCGGCGCCGCCCTCTCCCGGCGAGGCGGCGTTCCATCGCTCGATCGCTTCGAGACGGGCGGCCAGGGCCTCCACCCGTTCGGCGAGCGGCGCGACGCGCCCGTCCGGGGCGGGAGGAGGGGGCGCGGGGCGGGTTTCCAGCGCCTCGATGCGGGCGCCGAGCCGCGCCGCTTCGCCCTTGGGCAGGGCGCCCTTCGCCGTGGCCGTAGCCGACGCGACGCGCTCGTCCAGCCGCGCGGCCGCGGTTTCCAGCGCCTCGACGCGTGCTTCGAGGGCCGCTTGCGCGGGGTCGGGCCGGGGTTCGGTCTCTTCGAACATCGCGGTTACCGCGTGCGGCATGAGCGAACCCACCCACGGCCACCCGACCGCGATCGCAATCAGCACGAGCACGACCCCCGCCCCGCCCCACGGCGCCCAACGTCGCCAACGTGCGCGCGGCGGGCCGGCGCCCGCGCCCCAGGGCTGGGGTTCGTCGCCGTCGGTGCCCCGCGGGTCCCCCCGGGTAGTATCGCGGTCGTCACGCTCGGCCATGTCGGACCTTCATCCGGTCGGGTTGGCGGGTCTCGTCCAGCGCCCCCTCGACCGCCGCCAGCAGCGACGGCAAGTCGGCCCGTGCCGCGCGCCGGATAGCGTGCCACGGGAGCGCCGCGGCGGCGGCCGCCACCTGTTGCGAGAGACAGAACGCGATCATCGGGCGGCACCAGCGTTCGGCGCCTTCGGCACGCAGGAGCCCGGCGAACGCGCGGGCGGCGCCGGCCGAAAGGAAAAGCGCGAACCCGACGCCGCCCTCGGCCAGCAGCCCGCGCGCGCGAACCGGGAGCGGCACCGGAACCGCCCGGTACAACACCGCGGGCACGGCTTCGAAACCCCGTGCCGCCAGCGCCCGGCAGAGCCCATCCCCGGCGGCCTCGCCGGCGGCGTGCACCAATCGTCCGGAGGCCGGATCGAGCATCGAGGCGGCGAGTCCTACCAGATCGTCCGACGCGCCGCCGGCGCTCACGACTGACCGGAACCCGGCCTCGCGGGCAAGCGCGGCGGTCGAATCGCCGACGGCAAGCAGCGGGATATCGCGACGCGCGGTTGCGCCGACGAGGGCGCGCACGCCGTTGCGGCTCGTCACAAGCGCCGCTTGCGCTCCGCAGAGGTCGAGGGGTGGGTCCGCCATCGTCTCGATTCTCGTCACGGGTGCGAGAACCGGCTCGACTCCCATCGCCCGCAGGCGGGCGGCCGTCTCCGCCGCGTCTTCGGCGGGCCGGGTTACCAGGGCGCGTACCGGACGATTCGTCATCGCCCCCTCACACGCCCGCGAAATGGGCCGGGGTGGCGTGGGCGCGGAGCTCGCGCGCGGCGTCGCTGCCCATCGCCGCCGCGTCCGCGCGGCTCCCTCTGCGCTCCGCTTCCAGCATGTCGGTGCCGTCCGGGCGGACCAGAATCGCGCGCAGCGCCATCGACTGTCCTTCGGAAATGGCGAGCGCCGCGATCGGAGTCCGGCACGACCCGTCGAGCCCGGCGAGCAGGGCGCGCTCCGCCGCCGCCGCATCCGCGCTGTCCGCGTCGTCGACCGAGCGCAGCAGATCGCGCATGGCCGTATCGTCGGCACGGCATTCGATCCCGACGATCCCCTGGCACGCCGCGGGCAGCATGATTTCTGGGTCGAGCACGGCGTGGGCCCGGTGGGCGAGGCCGAGCCGGTCGAGCCCGGCGAGCGCGAGGAGGGTCGCATCCGCCTCGCCGACCTCCAGCTTGCGCAGCCGGGTCTGCACGTTGCCGCGGAACGCGACGACCTTGAGATCGGGGCGTGCGTGACGGACCAGCGCGCCCCGTCGCAGCGAAGCGGTGCCCATGACCGCGCCCTCGGCGAGACCGGCGAGCCCCCGGGAGCCGGCATCGGCGTCGGCCGCGATCAGCGCGTCGCGCGGATCGGCGCGCGGCAGGACAGCGCCGATGACGAGCCCGTCCGGGAGCAGCGTCGGCATGTCTTTCATCGAGTGCACCGCGATGTCGATCCGCCCCTCCTTGAGGGCTTCCTCGATCTCCTTGGTGAACAGGCCCTTGCCGCCGATGGCGGAAAGCGGGCCCTGCAACATACGGTCGCCCGTGGTATGGATGATCTCGACCGCGAGGGCGCCCTTTGCCCGGAGCGCGGGATCGGCCGCGGCGAGGCGGCGGCCGACCTCGTCTGCCTGGGCGCGTGCAAGCGGGCTGGCGCGCGTTCCGATCCTGATCCGAGCGCTCATCGCAGACCCCGGACAATCCCTCGTGAAATGGGATCATAGGCGAATCGATGTCAAACGAGACCAGTAAGGTGATCCGGCGGCGGGAGAAGCCATGAGCCCGGTCCTGGGCATCGAGACGAGCTGCGACGAGACCGCGGCGGCGGTGGTCGACGACCGCCGCGCGATCCTCGCCGATGTCGTGCGCGACCAGCTCGACGCGCATCGCGACTATGGCGGCGTAGTGCCGGAGATTGCCGCGCGCGCGCATCTGGAGGTCGTCGACCGGGTGGTCGACCGGGCCATGAAGGACGCCGGCATCGGCTTCGACGCGCTCGGCGGGGTGGCGGCGACCGGGGGGCCCGGGCTGATCGGCGGCGTCATCGTGGGGGCGATGACCGGAAAGGCGATCGCGGCCGCGCACGACCTCCCGTTTT
The DNA here is from genome assembly GCA_022823775.1 of Defluviicoccus sp. GTDB lineage: Bacteria > Pseudomonadota > Alphaproteobacteria > MPNO01 > MPNO01 > MPNO01. Next base: position 12,234 of record JAJEHI010000071.1, read on the forward strand.
TCGCGGTCAACCATCTCGAGGCCCATGTGCTCACCCCGAGGCTCACCGACAATGTGGACTTTCCCTATCTCACGCTGCTGGTGTCGGGCGGGCATTGCCAGTTCGTCGCGGTGGAGGGGGTAGGCCGCCACCGGCTCCTCGGGACCACCGTCGACGACGCCGCGGGCGAGGCCTTCGACAAGGTGGGCAAGATGCTGGGGCTCGGATATCCCGGCGGCCCGGCGGTCGAGCGCGCCGCGCAAGCGGGAGACCCGGAGCGGTTCGAATTGCCCCGGCCGCTGCGCGGCAGGGCGGGGTGCGATTTCTCTTTCTCCGGCCTCAAGACGGCGGTGCGCCACGCGGTCGAGCGGCTGCCGGCCGGACCCCTCTCCGACCGCGACGTGGCCGACCTCTGCGCGGCCTTCCAGCAGTCCGTCGCCGACGTGATGGCCGACCGTAGCGCGAACGCGATCGCGCTCTTCCGCGACCGGTGCCCGGACGGTGCGACCCTCGCCGTGGCCGGCGGGGTCGCGGCCAACCGGGCCTTGCGGGCGCGTATCGAAGCCGTGGCGGAAGAGCACGGTCTTTCGTTCGTCGCCCCGCCGGCCCGGCTCTGCACCGACAATGCGGCGATGGTCGCGTGGACGGGGGTGGAACGCCTCGCGCTCGGGCTCGCCGACGGTCTCGACTTCGCGCCCCGCCCGCGATGGCCGCTGGAAGACCTCGCCGCGCGCTGAGGCCGTTGTGGAGCACCCGCACGATGACGAAAATCGCCCCTCCCTCGGACATGGACCCGACGATGCCCGACACCTTCGTCGGCGGGGCGGGATGAGCGGCCCGCTCGACGGTTTCCGCGTGCTCGACCTGAGTTCGGTTGTGCTCGGCCCGCTCGCTACGCAGGTTCTGGGCGATCTCGGCGCCGAGGTGATCAAGATCGAGTCGCCCGAGGGCGACACCACGCGCCGCACCGGCCCGCGGCGTTCGCCCGGCATGGCGGCTCTGTTCATGGGGGTGAACAGGAACAAGCGCTCCGTCGTCCTCGACCTGAAGCAGGAGGCGGCGCGGAACGCGCTGTGGCGGCTGATCGACGGCGCGGACGTGTTCCTGCACTCGATCCGTCCGCAAAAGCTCGCACGCCTCGGCTTCGGCCACGAGAGCGTGTGCGCCCGCAACCCGCGGATCGTCTATGCCGGGCTGCACGGCTACCGCACCGACGGACCCTATGGCGGCCAGCCCGCCTATGACGACGTGATCCAGGGACGCAGCGGCAGCGCCGACCTGATGGCGCGGCTGGTCGGCGAGCCGCGCTACATGCCGACCATCATGGCCGACAAGACCTGCGCGCTGGTCGCCGCCTATTCCGTCATCGCGGCGCTGCTCGCGCGCGAGCGCAGCGGGCGCGGCCAGTTCGTCGAGATCCCGATGTTCGAGACCATGGCGGCCTTCAACCTCACCGAGCACATCTACGGCCGCGCCTTCGATCCGGCGGAGGCGGAGATGGGCTATCCGCGGGTGCTGGTGCCGTGGCGCCGGCCCTACCCGACGGCGGACGGTTATATCTGCATGCTCGCCTATACCGACGAGCAGTGGCGGCGCTTCTGGCGCGAAGTCGGAAGGCCGGAGCTGATCGACGACCCGCGTTTCGATTCGCTCCAGAGCCGGAGCGACAATATCGACGAGGTCTATCGGACCGCCGGAGAGTGTCTCGGCGAGAGGACCAGCGCGGAATGGGAGCGGGTCTTCGAGAAACTCGAAATCCCCGCCGCTCCGGTCGTTACGCTCGAAGGGCTGATGGAGGACCCGCACCTCCAGTCCGTGGGATTCTTCCACCGTCTCGACCATCCGAGCGAGGGCGGGATCGTGCTGACCGACCCGCCGGTCCGGTTTTCCGGGACCGGCGATGACAACGGAATCAGGCGTCTGCAGCCGAGATTCGGCGAGCATTCCGCCGAGGTGCTGGCGGAGGCCGGGCTGGGCGAAGACGAGATCGCCGCCCTGTTCGCCGCCGGCGCATCGCATGACGGGCGCGGCGATACCGAAGGAGAAATGGGATGAAGACCATCGGCATCGGGTTCTACTGGGACGACCTCTCCGTGGGCGACCGGTTCCGCACCCTCAACCGGACCATTACCGAGCCCGACATCGTGGGCTTCATCGGGGTGACCGGCATGGTCGAGACGATCTTCACCGACCTCTCGTTCAACGAGGCCGGGCACGGCGCGATCCAGGGCCGGGTGGTGCCGGCGGCCTGCACCTACACGATCATAGAGGGGCTGTTGTGCCAGTCGGCGATGCAGACCACCGGCCTCGCGCTGCTGGAGGTCGAGAAGAAAGTCCTGAAGCCGGTCTTCGCCGGCGACACCGTCCACGCCGAGGTCGAGGTCACCGCGGTCCGCCCCACCAGCAAGGGCAACCGCGGGATCGTGACCACGACCAACGACGTCATCAACCAGAACGGCGAGACGGTGATTACCTACCGCGCGGTCAGGATGATGGCGGGACGGCCGGAGGACGGGGTGTGACGGCGACCTCACAGAAAATCGGCGTATCGTTTGACATGCGCCGACAATTTAGTCATATAGTTAGCTAGGAATTCGATAAAGGGGCGACGGTGGTGCCCATCGTCAATGTCCATCAGGCCAAGACCCAGCTTTCGCAACTCCTTGCCCAGGTCGAGGCGGGTGAGGAGGTCGTGATCGCCCGCCGCGGAGAACCGGTCGCGCGGCTCGTTGCCTGCAAGCCCCCGGGCAAGCGGCAGCCCGACGTCCTCAAGGGGAAGATCGTCATTCCCGAGGGCTTCTTCGAACCGTTGCCGGAGGACGAGTTGAAGGGCTGGGAAGGCGCTTAGCGCTGCGGATACTTCTCGACACTCACGCTTTCCTGTGGTGGCTCGTCGATAGCGGTCGTCTGTCCAGAGCCGCCTACGAAGCAACCGCCGACGAAGGCAACGATGTCTTCGTCAGCGCGGCATCCGCTTGGGAAATCGCGACCAAGCAGCGGTTGGGGAAGCTACCGGGCGCCGAGGCGATCGCCGATATCGCCCGTGGTATCGCGGATCAAGGGTTCCGGGAACTCCCGATAGAGGTAACCGACGCCGAGCGATCCGGTCGTCTGCCGGGCCCACATCGCGATCCGTTCGATCGGATGCTGATCGCTCAGGCCATAGCACATGATCTTGCAATCGTGTCGGTCGATGCCGCGTTCGACCGGTATGGTGTCAGCCGAGTCTGGTAGTCTCCTACTTGAACAGCGCCTCGCCCTTCATGTCCTTGTAAAGATGGGCGACCTGCTCGGCGTAGCCGTTGTAGAGCAGGGTGGGAACGCGCTGGCCGGTGCCGAGCTGGCGCTCGGTCGCCTGGCTCCAGCGCGGGTGGTCGACTTCGGGATTGACGTTGGCCCAGAAACCGTACTCCTGTCCCGCGATCTCTTCCCAGAAGCTGACCGGGCGCTTGTCGGTGAAGGTGAAGCGGGTAATCGATTTGATCGACTTGAAGCCGTACTTCCACGGCACCGCGAGGCGGAGCGGCGCGCCGTTCTGCTTGGCGATTTCCTTGCCGTAGGCGCCGGTCGCGATGAAGGCGAGCTCGTTGGTCGCCTCCTCGATCGTCAGACCCTCCAGATAGGGCCATGGATACCAGACCTGGCGCTGCCCGCTGGCGACCGAGGCGTCGTGGAAGCCGCGCATTTCCAGATATTTCGCGCCCGCCGACGGCCGCGCCATGGCAACCAGCGCCTCGAGGGCAAAGCCGCTCCACGGCACCGCGATCGACCAGGCCTCGACGCAACGATGGCGGTAGAGACGCTCTTCCAGCGGCAGCTTCCGGATCAGCGCGTCGGCGTCGACGGTGAAAGGTTTCTCGACCATGCCGTCGACGGTCACCGTCCAGGGCCTGGTCTTGAGCTTCTGCGCGGCTTTCCAGATCTGCTTGTGCGAGCCGAACTCGTAGAAATTGTTGTAGGTGGTGACGATCTTCTCGTCGGTCACCGGCCGGCCGAGCCGGTAACGGGGGTTGCGCTTGGCCGGGTAAAGCCCGCCGGTCGCCCAGGCAGTCCCCGCGAACCCGATCCCCGACGCCGCGAGAATGGGTCCGGCGGCAAGCGCCTTTACCAGCTCGCGGCGCCGGAGGAACTTGTCCTCGGGCGTTGCCGCCGATTCCGGCAGTTCCCAGCCGCGCTTGCTCACGATCGTCATGTTCCCTCCCCGGCGTCTTCTTCTAGTTCGCCTCGTCGGCCTCCTTGCGGGCCTCGATCACCTGGTCGGCGAGGCGGCCGGTCAGCTCCTGAAGACGGTCGAAGGAAGACCGGAAGGTCGCCACGCCCTGGCTCAGCGAGCGCAACTCGATGATCAGGTCGACGATGTCCGAGCTGGGAATGTTGGCTTCCACCGTATCCCAGCCCTTCCAGCCCTCCTTGGGCGCGAAGCCCAGGATCTGGCCGCGGCGACCGCTGATCAGCCCGTGCACCTTGTTGGTGGAATCCGCCGGCACGTCGATCTCGACCCGAGAGATGGGCTCGAGCAGCACGGGACCGCATTTGGGCATGCCCTCGGTCATCGCGACCCGGGCGGCGAGCTTGAAGGACATTTCGTTGCTGTCGACCGCGTGGAACTGCCCGTCGGTCAGCCGCACCCCGAAGTCGACCACCGGGAATCCGAGCGGCCCGCGTTCCGCGAATTCCTTCACACCGGCCTCGACGGCGGGGATGAACTGCTTGGGTATGGCGCCGCCGACGATCTTGTCGGTGAACTCGAAACCCTCGCCGCGCGGTCTCGGAGAGATATCGACATGGACGTCGCCGAACATGCCGTGACCGCCGGTCTGGCGCTTGAAGCGGCCGTGCTGGGAGACCGTCTTCCGGATGGTCTCCTTGTAGGGCACGTTCGGCGGCGAGGCGACGGCGGAAACGTTGTAGCGGCCCTTCAGCTTTTCCAGCGCGACCTGGAGGTGGATCTCGCCCTGGCCCCACAGCAGCATCTCGCGGGTATCGGCGTTCTGCTCGTAGCTCACCGAGGGGTCTTCCTCGTTCAGGCGCTGCAAGGCGCCGGTGAGCTTGACCTCGTCGTTGCGGTTCTCAGGCGCGATGGCGCGCGCGTAGACCGGCACGATGGGTTCCGGCCAGTCGACGCCGTCCGCATCGGCGTCTCCGTCGGTGAGCAGATCGCCGGTCCTGACGGACTCCATCCGTCCCAGCGCGGCGACCGCGCCCGGCCCGGCGCTCGCGATCTTGTTCTGCTGGCCGCCCATCAGGGACGAGAGGCTGCCGACCCGCTGACCGTTGAGGCTCATGCCCTCTCTGACGGTCCCCGAAAGGACGCGGGCGAGCGAGAGCTTGCCCGCGTGCTGGGCGTGGTAGGTCTTGAAGACCTGCGCGGTCGTTCCGCCGCCGATCTCGATCCCGAGGCGTTCGATCATGGCATCCGGACCGGGCACTTCGTGGCGCAGCGCCTTGAGCAGGCGCCGCGCGCCGTAATCCTGTTCCGCCGAGCCGATCAGCACCGGCACCACGTCGGCGGCCCGCACCCCTTCGGTCAGATAGCCGTAAATTTCCTCGATGTCCGGGACCTCGTCCTCAAGCAGCTTCTCCAGCAATTCGTCGTTGAAGTCGGCGAGTGCCTCCAGCATCGACTCGCGCGCCGCGTCGTACTCGTCGGCGACCGAGTCCGGCGTGTCGATGCGTTCCGAGCCCGCCCCGGCGGTGTATTTGTAGGCCCGCCCGCTGATCAGATCGACATAGCCCGACACCGTCTCGCCCTCGCGGATCGGAATCTGGCGCAGCACCAGCGGCGCGTGCTCGACGGAACGCAGCGCTTCGTAGACCGCCGAGACCGGCTCGGTGATGGTGTCGATCTTGTTGATGAACACCATATGGGGAACGCCGCGGTCGGCGAGAACCTTGAACAGCGGCGCGAGCGTCATCGCGCGCTCGGTCGAGGGCTCGTAGACCACGACCGCCAGGTCGGCGACCATCAGGGCGTTCAGCGCCTCCTGCCGCATCTCGATCGAGCCCGGGCAGTCGAGAAAGGTCCATTCGTCGTCGAGATAGGAGGTCGAGCCGACGGAGATTTCGACCGACATCTGGCGCGCGCGCGCTTCCGGCGCGGAATCGCCCACGGTGTTGCCTTCCTTGATCGATCCCTTGCGGTGGATCCCGCCCGATACCGAGAGCAGGCTCTCCATCAGGGTGGTCTTGCCGCTCAGATAGGGTCCGACTAGTGCCACGCAGCGTGGCCCGGAGGCGCTCGCCATGTTCTTCTCCCTTGGCCGGGATGCGTTCCTGGAAGCGTGCCGCGCCGCCTGCCGCGGGGCGGGCATCCCGTACGTCCGCGAATGCCGTAATGTTTCAGCGCGGCCGGCCCGAATCAAGACCCATGCGGGCGGGCGTTCAGCGTTACGCGAGCGCCGCGCACGCCCTCTGGATGCGCCGGCAGGCCTCCTCCAGCTCCGCGTTCGAGGCGGCGTAGGAGATGCGGAAATAGGGCGAAAGCCCGAACGCGGCCCCCTGGACGACGGCGACGCCTTCGGATTCGAGCAGGTAGGTGACGAAATCGGTGTCGTTTTCGATCGTCGCGCCGTCCGAGGTCTTGCGGCCGATCGTCCCGGCGCAGGAGATGTAGAGGTAGAACGCGCCTTCCGGCGTTCCGCAGCGGAGGCCGCTCGCCTGGTTGAGCATCGAGACGCAGAGGTCGCGGCGCTCCTGGAACACGCGGGCGTTCTTCGCCAGGAAGTCCTGCGGGCCGTTGAGCGCCTCGACCGCCGCCGCCTGGCTGATCGACGAGGTGTGCGTCGAGCTCTGCGACTGCACCACGGTCATCGCCCGGATCAGCTCTTTCGGCCCAGCCGCGTAACCGAGCCGCCAGCCCGTCATGCAATAGGCCTTGGAGACGCCGTTGACGGTCAGCGTCCGGTCCTTGAGCGAGGGATCGACCGCCGCCGGGGTGGCGAAGCCGAACCCGTCATAGACGATGTGCTCGTACATGTCGTCGGTCAGGATCCACACATGATCGTGCCGCCGGACGACCTCGCAGAGCGCGGCCAGCTCGTCCGCGGTATAGGCCGCCCCGCTGGGGTTGCTCGGAGAGTTGATCAACACCCACTTGGTCCGCGGCCCGATCGCCGCCTCCAGGTCTTCAGGCGTAATCCGGAAGCCCAGCTCCTCCTTGCCGTCGACGAACACCGGGGTGCCGCCCGCCAGCAGCGTCATGTCCGGATAGGACACCCAGTAGGGCGTCGGGATGACGACTTCGTCGCCCTCGTCCAGCGTGGCGACGAAGGCGTTGTAAAGAACCTGCTTGCCGCCGCATGAAACGATCACCTCGTCCGGCGCGTAGTCGAGCGCGTTCTCGCGCTCGAACTTGCCGCAGATCGCCTGGCGCAGCGCCATCGTCCCGGGGATCGGGGTGTAGCGGGTGTCGCCCTCGCGGATCGCCCGGATGCCGGCTTCCTTGACGTTGTCCGGCGTCTCGAAATCGGGCTCGCCGGCGCCGAGGCCGATGATGTCGCGCCCCGCCGCCTTGAGCTCCAGCACCTTGCCGGTGAGCGCGTTAGTGGGCGACGGCTTGATGCGCGAAAGGCGCTCGGCGAGGATCGACATCGGGCTGCTCCGGGGCGTGGCGTGGACGCCCGCAACCTAGGTTGCCCCGGACTCCTGTTCAACCCGCCCGCGCGGCGCCTATATTCGGGCCATGAGCGTCGCCGTCGCCGAACGCCCGCACAGCGAACCGGGGGTCCCCTTCCAGGTCGTCTCGGACTTCGAGCCCGCCGGCGACCAGCCGCAAGCGATCGCGGAACTCGTCGCGGGCATCGACAACGGAGACCGCGACCAGGTGCTGCTCGGGGTCACCGGCTCGGGCAAGACCTTCACCATGGCGCATGTTATCAGGGAGATCGCGCGGCCGACCCTGATCCTCGCGCCCAACAAGACGCTTGCCGCCCAGCTCTACGGCGAGATGCGTGGCTTTTTCCCGAGCAACGCGGTCGAGTACTTCGTCTCCTATTACGACTATTACCAGCCCGAAGCCTATGTGCCGCGCAGCGACACCTATATCGAGAAGGACGCCTCGATAAACGAGCAGATCGACCGGATGCGCCACTCCGCCACACGGGCGCTTCTGGAGCGGCGCGACGTGATCATTGTCGCCAGCGTGTCCTGCATCTACGGCATCGGCTCGGTCGAGACCTATTCGGAAATGACGATCCGGCTGGAAAAGGGGCAGCGGCTCGAGCTGGGCGCTCTGCTCAGGCGGCTGGTGGAGCTGCAATACCGGCGGAACGACGCGAACTTCGTGCGCGGCACCTTCCGGGTGCGGGGCGACTCGGCGGAGATATTTCCCGCCCATTACGAGGATCGCGGCTGGCGGCTGTCGCTGTTCGGCGACGAAATCGAGTCGATCCACGAGTTCGATCCGCTGACCGGGGAGCGCACGGCCGAGCTCGAAGGCGTCACCGTCTACGCCAACAGCCACTATGTCACGCCGCGGCCGACGCTCCAGCAGGCGATCAGGCACATCAAGGTCGAGCTCGCCGAGCGCCTCGAATGGTTCCGCGGCAACGGCAAGCTGCTGGAGGCCGAGCGCCTCGAGCAGCGCACCAATTTCGACCTGGAGATGATGCAGACCACCGGTCAGTGCGCCGGCATCGAGAACTATTCGAGATTCCTTACCGGCCGCCGGCCCGGCGAGCCGCCGCCGACCCTGTTCGAGTACCTGCCCGAGGATGCCTTTCTCATCGTCGACGAGAGCCACGTCACCGTGCCGCAGCTCGGCGGCATGTTCCGGGGCAACTTCAACCGGAAGTCCACGCTCGCACAGTACGGGTTCCGCCTGCCGTCCTGCGTCGACAACCGCCCGCTCAAGTTCGAGGAGTGGGAGGCGATGCGCCCGCAGACGATATTCGTCTCCGCGACGCCCGGGCCCTGGGAGCTGGATCGGACCGGCGGCGTGTTCATCGAGCAGGTGATCCGTCCCACCGGGCTCACCGATCCGGTCTGCGAGATCCGGCCGGTCGAGCACCAGGTCGAGGACCTCATGGCCGAATGCCGCGAGGCGGCGGCGCGCGGTCAGCGGGTCCTGGTCACCACGCTCACCAAGCGCATGGCCGAGGACCTGACCGAGTATCTCCAGGAGTCGGGGATCCGCGTGCGCTATCTGCACTCCGACATCGACACGCTGGAGCGGATCGAGATCATCCGCGACCTCAGGCTCGGCGCGTTCGACGTGCTGGTGGGCATCAACCTGCTGCGCGAGGGGCTGGACATCCCGGAATGCGCACTGGTGGCGATCCTCGACGCCGACAAGGAGGGCTTCCTGCGCTCCCAGACCTCCCTGGTCCAGACCATCGGCCGGGCCGCCCGCAACATCGACGGACGCGTCGTGCTCTACGCCGACACGGTCACCGCCTCGCTCGACTACGCGATCGGCGAGACCGACCGCCGGCGCGCCAAGCAGACCGCTTTCAACGAGGCCAACGGCATCACGCCGGAGAGCGTGAGAAAGGGTATCGCCGACATCCTCGACAGCGTCTACGAGCAGGACCGGGTCACCGTCGGCACGCTCGACGAGGACATGCCGAACCTGATCGGGCACAACCTGCAGACCTATCTGGCCGATCTCGAAAAGCGCATGAGGGACGCCGCGGCCAATCTCGAATTCGAGGAGGCGGCGAAGCTCCGCGACGAGATCCGGCGGTTGGAAACGACCGATCTGGGCATCCCGTCCGGCGAGAGGCGGCTTGCCGCGCGGGTGCGCGCGGCGAAGGGAGCCAAGGGGCGCGGCCGGAAGCACGCCCGGGGCAAGCGCAGGCATTGATGGGCGGCGGTCTGGAACCGGCCACCCCTGAACCCCATATCGGTCGTTGCCGGGCGCGGGCCCGGCGGGCGGGCTTGCCGCGCCCGGGCCGTGCCGGACCGTCCGTTCCTCTCCGCTTCGCGATGTCGACACGATGACCTTCCTGTCCCTTGCCGCGGGTTTCGTTCTGCTCTTTTTCGGGGGCGAGATGGTGGTGCGCGGCGCCGTCGCGCTCGCCCGGCGTTTCGACGTCTCGCCCCTGGTGATCGGGCTGACCATCGTCGGTTTCGGCACCTCCCTGCCCGAACTGCTGGTCAGCCTCAACGCGGCGCTGAGCGGCGCGCCCGGCATCGCGGTCGGCAACGTGATCGGCAGCAACCTGGCGAACATGATGCTGATCCTCGGGGTCGCCGCTCTGATCTGCCCGATCGCGGTCAACCCGAGCGCCGTGCGCCGCGACGGGCTGGTCATGGCGGGGGTCACGGCGGTCTTCATCCTCGTCGCGCTCGGCGGCTCGGCGGAGCGTCACGAAGGCGCGCTCATGCTCGCCGCGCTGGCGCTCTATATCGGGCTGTCGCTGTGGCACGACGCCCGCACCAACGGCGGGGCGGCGCAGCTCCACCGCGAGGAGGCGGAATCGCTGACCGGGCTGCCGAAGCAGCTATGGCTGATGGTGCTCGCCGTCATCGTCGGCTTCGCGGCGGTCGGATACGGCGCGGACCTCCTGGTGAACGGCGCGACGGCGCTGGCCCGGGCCGCGGGCGTGCCGGACGAGGTGATCGGGCTCACCCTCGTCGCGATCGGGACCTCGCTGCCCGAGCTCGCCACCTCGATCGTCGCCGCCTATCGCGGCCATGCCGACGTCAGCATCGGCAACGTCATCGGCAGCAACATCTTCAACCTGTTCGGCATTCTCGGCGTGACCGCGCTCGCGGTACCGGTCCCGTTCGCCGACAAGATCGTCGACTTCGATCTCTGGGTGCTGGGCGGGGTGACGGTCCTGCTGATCCCGCTCCTCCTGACCGGCTGGCGGCTGGCGCGCGGAGAGGCGCTGCTCCTGCTGGCGCTCTACGGCGTCTACGTGACCTGCCAGTTCTGGGGGATGAGCGGAACCTATCCCGGCGGCGCGGCGGGCGCTTGATCCGCGGCCGCGGACAGGCGATGTTGCGGCGATGTCACGGACCGAACCGGGTACGGCGCTGGTGACCGGGGCGGCGCGGCGGATCGGCCGGGCGATCGCCGAAACCCTGGCGGCGCGCGGCCACCCGGTCGCGATCCATTACCGCGCCTCGGCCGACGATGCCGCCGCCGCCGCCGCGGCCATCGAGCGCGCCGGCGGCAGGGCGGTCGCGCTCCCGGCCGACCTTCGGGACGAATTGGAGACGCGGTCCTTGGTCGAGCGCGCGCGGGAGGCGCTGGGTCCGGTCTCCGTCCTGGTCAATAACGCCTCGGTGTTCGAGCACGACAGCGTCGCCAACGCCAGCAGGGACAGCTGGGACCGGCACATGGAGACCAATCTGCGCGCGCCTTTCGTGCTCATGCAGGCCATGGCGGACGCGTTGCCGGCGGAACGGACCGGCAATATCGTCAACATTCTCGACGAGCGGGTGTGGAACCTGACCCAGCACTTCGTCTCCTACACCCTGAGCAAGGCGGGGCTGTGGACTCTGACCCAGACGATGGCGCTCGCCCTGGCCCCGCGCATCCGGGTCAATGGGGTGGGCCCGGGGCCGACCCTGCCCAGCCCGCGGCAGAGCGCCGAGCAGTTCGAGCGCCAGGCCGGCATGATGCCGCTCGGGCGCGGCAGTGCGCCGGAGGAGGTGGCCGATGCGGTGGAATTCATTCTCCGCGCGCCATCAATGACCGGTCAGATGATCGCGCTCGACGGCGGGCAGCATCTGGGCTGGGCGCAGCCGCCCAAAGGCGCCGCTCCGGTGTCCGAATGAAAGTCCTCCATAGCGCGCCACGGCCTGTCGTCGACGACCCGCTGCGGACGCGGAGGATGTTCGTCCGCGATCTGGCGCTCGACTGCCTGATCGGCGTCCATCGCTACGAGCGCGACGGTCGCCAGCGCGTCCGGATCAACCTGTCCCTCGACGTGCTCGAGACGGGCCCCGCCGGGCGCGATCGCCTGGCCGACGTGGTCAACTACGATACCCTGGTGGTGCGGATCCGCGCCCTCGCCGAGGACGGTCATGTCAATCTCGTCGAGACTCTCGCCGAACGGATCGCTGCGATCTGCCTCGACGACCGCCGTGTCAGGCGGGCCGTCGTAAGGGTCGAAAAGCTCGACGTTTTCGACGACGCCGAGAGCGTCGGCGTCGAAATCGAGCGCGAAAATGCCACCTTGTAATGTCCCTTATAGAATTCCGTGATGGAGACAGGGGTATTCGAAGGATTTTTTTTCACAGCCCCGCCGGATCGGTCCTAACCGGTTACAATTTGGGCGAATTTTGTCCCATGTAACGTTTCTTTAACACTTGACTTTTGATTTTTCTTTTTAAATCAATGCGTTGGCGAATCTGCCTATTTTTTGAGCAAAGTGGGTAAGCGCGTTGATTTTGTTGGCTGACTCGCCCGGCCCGGCGTTTTGTCAACAAAGTTTTCCACAGCTTTCGTGGACATTCGCGGCGGCTTCGGGCGTTCCCATGCGGATCGGAAGCGCCGCGGCCGGCGGTGGCGGATAGGGTCGCGATGGCGGAAGAGGCGATCGGTCTGGAGGCGAGGAGGCGGGCGTCGGCCGACGATCCGATCGAGATACGCTGGGCCGAGACCCTGGCCCGCGGCATTGAGGCGATCTCCGCCGAAGTCCGGGTCCTGTCGCCCCGTCCCGGAGTTTACCGGATGCTCGACGCCGCCGGCGCGGCGCTCTATGTCGGTAAGGCGAGGAACCTGCGCAAGCGGGTGAGCGCCTATACCCGGCCCGGCCGCCTGCCGCCACGGTTGCATCGGATGATCGCCGAGACCCAGTCGCTCGAGGTGATCGCCACCCACACCGAGGCCGAGGCGCTGCTCCTCGAGGCCAACCTGATCAAGGAGCACAAGCCCCGCTACAACATCCTGATGCGGGACGACAAGTCGTTCCCCTACATCCTGCTGACCGCGGACCACGACTGGCCGCAACTGCTCAAGCACCGGGGCGCGCAAAAGCGCAAGGGCGAGTATTTCGGCCCCTTCGCCTCGGCCGGCGCGGTCAACCGGACGTTGCTGACGCTGCAAAGAGTGTTCCCGCTGCGCTCGTGCTCCGATTCCGTGTTCGCATCGCGCACCCGGCCGTGCCTGCAATACCAGATCAAGCGCTGCGCCGGCCCCTGCGTCGGGCGCATCGGCCGCGAGCCCTATGACGAGATCGTCGCGCAGGCGCGCGCCTTCCTGAGCGGAAAGAGCCGCGGCCTCCAGCACCGCCTGTCGCGGCAGATGGAGGCGGCGAGCCAGGCGCTCGAATACGAGGCGGCGGCGGTCTTCCGCGACCGCATCCGGGCGCTTACCGAGATACAGGCGCATCAGGACATCAATGTCCGCACGCTCGGCACCGCGGACGTTTTCGCGGCGGCCCAGCAGGCCGGGCAGACCTGCATCCAGGTTTTCTTCTACCGGGCGGGACAGAATTTCGGCAACCGGACCTATTTCCCCGCCCAGGCGAGGGGCGAGCCGATCGACCGCGTGCTGGGCGCCTTCCTCGGCCAGTTCTACACCGACAAGGGCCCGCCGCCGCTGATCCTCTCCAGCCATCGGCCGCAAGGCGTCGATCTCCTTGCGGAGGCGCTCTCGCTGCGCGCCGGGCGCCGGGTCCGCATCGCTACGCCGCAGCGCGGCGGGCGGCGAAAGCTGGTCGACCAGGCGGTGCTGAACGCCCGGGATTCGCTCGGAAGGCGGCTTGCCGGCAGCGAGGCCCAGCGCCGCCTGCTCGAACGGGTGGCCGATCTCTTCGGCCTCGACGGGCCGCCGCAGCGGATCGAGGTGTTCGACAACAGCCACATCTCCGGCACCGACGCGCTCGGCGCGATGATCGTCGCCGGGCCGGACGGCTTCCGGAAAGGCGCCTACCGCAAGTTCAACATCCGATCGACCGACATCGCGCCGGGCGACGACTACGCGATGATGCGCGAGGTGCTCCACCGCCGTTACGCGCGGGCTCTCCGCGAGGATCCCGGGCGCGAAGGCGGTGCGTGGCCCGACCTCGCGCTCGTCGATGGCGGTCCCGGGCAACTCTCCGCCGCCGCCGAGGTATTCGCCGATCTCGGCATCGAGACGCTGCCCCTGGTGTCCATCGCCAAGGGGCCCGACCGCCGCGCGGGGCGGGAGCGGTTCCACATGGCCGGGCGGGAGCCCTTCACCCTGCCGCCGGACGACCCCGTTCTCTATTTCATGCAGCGGCTTCGGGACGAGGCGCACCGCTTCGCGATCGGCTCCCACCGCGCACGCCGGTCACGGGCGATCAGACGCTCGCCGCTCGACGAGATCGACGGCATCGGCGCGCGGCGCAAGCGCGCCCTTCTCAACCATTTCGGCTCGGCGGCGGGCGTCGCCAGGGCCGGGCTCGCCGATCTTGAGACCGTGGAGGGGATCAGCAAGACTGTCGCCAGACGGGTCTACGACCATTTTCACGGCGAACCCTGACCGGCCGATGGCCAACGTTCCGAACCTGCTGACGCTGTTCCGGATCGCGCTGATCCCGGTGCTGGTCGGAGCCTTCTATGTCGGCGGAGACGCCGCCAATCGCTTCGCCTGCGCCGTTTTCGTGCTCGCCAGCGTCACCGACTTCTTCGACGGCTATGTCGCCCGCCGGTTCGACCAGCGTTCGGCGCTCGGCCGTTTCCTCGATCCCGTGGCCGACAAGCTGGTGGTGGCCGCGGCGCTCCTGATGATGGTCGGGTTCGGGCACATCGCCGGTCTGGCGGTGCTGCCCGCGCTGGTCATCCTGTGCCGCGAGATCCTGGTATCCGGATTGCGAGAGTATCTCGCCGAAATCAGCGTCGGCGTGCCGGTCAGCCGGCTTGCCAAATGGAAAACGACGATCCAGATGACCGCTATCGCCGTCCTGCTGCTCGGCGAGGCGGGACCGTGGGGCGTGCCGTGGGTGACGATCGGCGAGGCAGGCCTGTGGGCGGCGGCCGTGCTGACATCGATCACCGGATACGACTATCTTCGGTCGGGGTTGCGTCATATTACGGGCGGGCAGACCGGCGCGGAGGAATAGGCGAAGATGGCGGATGGGGCGGTGCTCGGGATCGTCGGCTGGAGCGGAAGCGGCAAGACGTCGCTGGTCAAGCGCCTGCTGCACGAGCTGGTGGGGCGGGGGATTTCCGTCTCCACCATCAAGCACGCCCATGCCGGCTTCGACATCGACACGCCGGGCAAGGATTCGCATGTCCACCGCGAGGCCGGCGCGCGGGAGGTCGTGGTCTCATCGGTAAACCGCTTCGCCCTGATCCACGAAAACCGCGATGAGCCCGAGCCCAGGATCGACGGTCTGCTGGCGCGCATGGCGCCGGTCGACCTGGTCCTCATCGAGGGTTTCAAGAGCGAGCGGCACGACAAGCTCGAAGTTCATCGCCCGGCGGTTGGCAAGCCGGCGCTCTATCCGAGGGACCCCGACGTGATCGCGCTCGCCACCGACGGAGAGGCGTCCGGCGCGGAAATCCCGGTGCTCGACCTCAACGACACCGCCGCGATCGCCGACTTCATCGTCGATCGCTGCGGGCTCCGTCCGGCGGCCAGGGGAGCGGCCTGACGATGGCCCAGCTGTCCGACGACTGTTTCGCTTTCGGCGGCACGCTGATGACCGCGGGCGAGGCGCTCGCGCAGCTTTCCGAACGGCTCGACGTCGTCGCCGGCCGCGAGACCGTGCCGCTCAGGCAGGCGCGGGGGCGAATCCTCGCGGCCGATCTGGTGGCGCCGTTCCCGGTTCCGCCGCACGACAACGCCGCGGTCGACGGCTACGCGGTCTATTTCGACGACCTCGACGGCGAGGGCGAGACCCGGCTCCCGGTCGGTGCGCGGATCGCGGCCGGACAAAGCATGGAGCATCCGGTACCTCGCGGCGAAGCGGTTCGCATCTTCACCGGCGCGCCCATGCCTCCGGGCCCCGATACCGTGCTGATGCAGGAGGATTGCGCCCGGGAAGACGACAGTGTCGTGATCCCGCCCGGGATCAAGCGCGGCGCCAACCGGCGTCATGCCGGAGAGGATATCGAGGCGGGATCGGTGGTGCTCCGACAAGGCCGGCGGCTGCGGGCCCAGGATGTCGGGCTCGCCGCCTCGATCGGCCGCGCGGCGCTCGAGGTTCGTACCCGGCTCCGCGTCGCGCTGTTCTCGACCGGCGACGAGATCCGCGAGGTTACCGAGGAGCTGCCGCCCGGCTGCGTCTACGACGCCAACCGTTACGCGCTGGCGGGCCTGCTCGACGAGCTTGGCTGCGAGGTCGACGATCTCGGCATCCTCCAGGACAGCGTCGGGGCGGTACGCGCGGCGCTCGCCGATGCAGCCGCGTCCCACGATCTGATCATGACCTCGGGCGGGGTCTCGACCGGCGAGGAGGACCACGTCCGAGCGGCCGTCGAGGCGTTGGGAGCGATCCATTTTTGGCGCCTCGCGATCCGCCCCGGGCGCCCGCTCGCGCTCGGTCAGGTCGGCCGTGTGCCGTTCATCGGGCTTCCCGGCAATCCGGTCGCCGTCATGGTGACGTTCATGCGGTTCGCCCGTCCGGCGATACTTCGGCTTGCCGGCGCGGCCGACGTCGCGCCGAAGACGTTTCCGGTGCGGGCGGCCTTCGCCTACCGCAAGAAGGTCTCGCGCCGGGAATGGCTGCGCGTCAGCCTGCACACCGATGAGGCCGGGATGCCCTACGTCACCAAGTTCCCGCGCGACGGCGCTGGTATCCTGTCCTCGATGGTAGGGTCCGACGGGCTTCTCGAACTGCCCGAGGATCTCGCCGCGGTCGAGGAGGGCGCGACGGTCGATTTCCTGCCGTTCAGCGAGGTGAGCTAATGCAAATGCTCTATTTCGGATGGGTTCGCCAGCGCATCGGCGTGCCGGCCGAGACCGTGGCGCCCCCCGACGAGGTCACGGACGTCGACGGGCTGATCGACTGGCTGAGCGGCCGGAGCGACGCCTATGCCGAAGCGCTCCGTAACCGCGATACGCTGCGGGTCGCGGTCAACCAGGAGCTGTGCGAGTTCGATGCCCCGGTGAGCGTGGGCGACGAGGTGGCGCTGTTCCCCCCGATGACGGGAGGTTGACGGTGATCCGGGTCCAGGAGGACGACTTCGACGTCGGCGCCGAGCTCGAACGTCTTTCCGCCGAGGCGAAGGGATCGGGCGCCCTCAGCTGCTTCGTCGGACTGGTGCGCGATTTCTCGGGCGGCGAGGCGGTGAGCGCGATGACGCTCGAGCATTATCCCGGCATGACCGAGCGCCAGCTGGGCAAGATCGAGGCCGAAGCGCGCGAGCGCTGGCCGCTCGACGCGGTGCTCATCGTCCATCGTTACGGCCGGCTCGAACCCGGCGAGCGCATCGTCCTGGTCGCCACCGCCTCGGCGCACCGCAAGGCAGCCATCGACGCCTCCAGCTTCCTGATCGACTGGCTCAAGACCAAAGCGCCGTTCTGGAAGCTGGAGGAGACGCCGGAAGGCGACCGGTGGGTCGACGCAGACCCCGAGGACACGGCGGCCGAGGAAAGGTGGATCGCGCGCGAGGGCAAGTGCGGCCATGGCTGAGCCGACCGTGGCGATCCAGGCGCTCTACGGTTCCGCGGACCTGGTCGAACGTATCCTGGCCGCGCTCAAGGCGGACGGTCAGGATGTCGCGCGCCCGACGGTCGAGATGTTCCAACTCGTCGACCAGCTGCATGGCGGCGGTCTGGCACAGACCGAGGCGCTGGCCGAACTCGCCGGCGTGACCGAGGGGATGCGCGTGCTCGACGCCGGCTGCGGCATCGGCGGATCGTCGCGCTATCTCGCGCACAACCACGGCTGCACGGTCTCGGCGATCGACGTCACCCCCGAGTACGTCGCCGCCGCGGAACGCCTGAACGCGCTTTGCGGGCTGGACGGGCCGATCTCGACCCGGCGGGGCAGCGTCACCGATCTTCCCTACGCCGACGGCAGCTTCGATCTCGTCTGGTGCCAGAACGTCTCGATGAACGTCGCGGACAAGGCGCGCATGTTCGCCGAGGCTCACCGCGTCCTCGTCCCCGGCGGGCGCTACGCGATCAGCCACGCCGCCCTGGGGCCGGCGGGCGAGCCCCACTATCCGCTCCCCTGGGCGGGAGACCCGTCCTACAGCTTCCCCGGCACGCCGGAGGAATTCCTGGAGGAGCTTACCGCCGCCGGCTTCCAGATCGTCGAGAACCGGGGGGAAGGCGCGGTCGGCGGCAAGCGCGGCCAGCGTCCCCGCCCCGGTCTCGGTGCCGGAATCGCCCTCGGGGGCGACCTGCGGGAACGGCTGCTCAACAGCATCCGTTCCGGCGAGGAGGGAAGGCTGGTCGGTATGCTGGTGGTGGCGGAGAGGACACTATAGGGCGCGCGTCCCTCGATGCGGCCCTCCGGGCCTACTCGGGATGAGGGCAGAAACCAAACGATAATTCCTCACCCTGAGTAGCCGCGAAGCGGCGTACCGAAGGGCGGACCGGCCCGCCTACGTCTTCCCCACCTCGGCGTCGTAGGCGTCCATCAGGGTGCGCGTGACGGGTCCCACCTGGAGGTGGTGGTCGTCGATCTGGCCGACCGGGGTGACCTCGGCGGCGGTGCCGGTTACGAAGATCTCGTCCGCCTTTTCGATCTCGTCCGGCATGACGGCGCGCTCGATCGTCTCGATCCCGCGGTCCTTCGCGAGCCCCATCACCGTGCGCCGCGTGATCCCGTCGAGGAAGCAGTCGGGCGTCGGCGTGTGCAGCGTTCCGTCCCGGACGAGGAAGATATTGGCGCCGGTGGTCTCGGCGACCCGGCCGCGCCAGTCGAGCATCAGCGCGTCGTCGAAGCCGTCCGCCTCCGCCTCGTGCTTCGACAGCGTACAGATCATGTAGAGCCCCGCCGCCTTGGAATGGACCGGGGCGGTCTCCGGCGACGGCCGGCGCCACGGCGCCCGCTTGAGGCGGATTCCCTTGAGCCGCGCCTCGGGGGAGAAATAGGACGGCCATTCCCACACCGCGATCGCGACGTTAATCTTCGTATCCTGCGCCGAGACCCCCATCATCTCGCTGCCGCGCCAGGCGACGGGGCGGACATAGGCATCGGCGTAGCCCTGGGCGGCCACGGTCTCGTCGGTCGCCCGTTCGAGCTCTTCCAGCGAATAGGGTAGCTCGAAACCGAGCGCCGCGGCGGAATCGAGCAGCCGCCGGGTATGCTCGCGCAGCTTGAACACCTTGCCCGAATAGACGCGCTCGCCCTCGAACACGCAGCTCGCGTAATGCAGCCCGTGGCTCAGGACGTGAAGCTTGCAGTCGCGCCACTCCCGGAGCGCGCCGTTGAACCAGATTTGACCGTCCTGATCGTCGAAATTGATCATTTCCCACCGCCGCCCGACGCCCGCCCGCTACCGGGTTTCGCGCCGCATTCGAGCCGATTTCCGTGCGTGTTTCGCTTGCCCGGCGTATCAGCGGGCTGCATATATGTCAACATGGCTGACTTAAAATCCGGCTTCAATCCGCTGTTCCTGCGCGAGGAGGACCTTCGCCAGGGGATCGAGCTGCTGTTCTATGCCTATCGCGATTTCACCGGCAGGCCGGATGCGATCCTCACCGAGCTCGGCTTCGGCCGCGCCCATCACCGGGTGGTCTATTTCATCGGGCGCAACCCCGGCATTACCGTTTCCCAGCTCCTCGACATCCTGAAGGTGACCAAGCAGAGCCTGTCGCGTGTGCTCAGCCATCTCGTGGCGGAAGGGTACGTGTTCTCGCGAACCGGAACGCGCGACCGGCGCCAGCGCATGCTGGAACTCACCGAGAAGGGGCTGGAGCTCGAACGAAAGCTGTCGGAAAACCAGCGCGGCCGCATCGCGCGCGCCTATCGGGAAGCCGGCGCGGAGGCGGTCGAGGGCTACCGGAAGGTCCTCCTTGGCATCATCGACGAGGAAGAACGCGAGAGAGTCATGGAGCGGCTGGTCGGCGACTGACTCTTCCCGTTTGACGAGGGGCGGGCGCGGGTTAGCATCCGGCGATGCTGAGCGCGGAACAGAACGAACGCCTGACGCGTACCGGCCCCGGCACGCCGATGGGCGCGATCATGCGCCGGTACTGGCAACCCTTCGCGCTGGTCGAGGAGTTTCCCGACGACCGCCCGGTCAGGGAGATCCGCGTCCTCGGCGAGGATCTGGTGATATTCCGCGACGACGAGGGACGCTACGGCGCGCTCGCCCGGCGCTGCGCCCACCGGGCCGGCGACCTTGCCTTCGGGCGCCGCGAGGACGGCGGGCTGCGCTGCCCCTATCACGGCTGGCTCTACGGCCATGACGGGCGCTGCCTGGAGCAGCCCGCCGAACCGGCCGGCTCGACCTATCGCGAGCGCATCCGCCAGCCCGCCTATCCCTGCGTCGAGCGCAACGGCATCGTCTACGGCTATATGGGCGAGGGCGAGGCACCGCCCCTGCCGGGCTTCGACTGGTACGACGCGCCGGCGAGCCACCGTTTCGTGTTCAAGGCGCTGCAGCGGGCCAACTGGCTGCAGGCGGTCGAGGGCGAGATCGACCCCGCGCATCTTTCATACCTCCACCGCTATCTCGACGACGAGGCGGAAGGAGACGGCACCTACGGATTCAAGCAGTTCCTCGCCGCGGCGGACGATTCCGACGTCTCCGTCACCACGATACTGCGCGAGGTGCCCAACCCCCGGCTCGAAATCGCGCGCACCGATTTCGGGGTCAGGATTTTCGCGCTGCGGGACTGGCGCGACGTCACCTATGTGCGGGTCACCAACTACCTCTTCCCGCACACCGCCGTGGTGGCGATCGGCGACTGGACGCTGGTGCAGATCCATGTGCCGATCGACGATGTCAGCAACTGGCGCTACGACATCTTCTACGATTTCCGCCAGCCGATCGACGGCGAGGCGCTGAGGGCCGAGAAGCTCAAGACCTACGAGGTGCCGGGGTATGTCCCGAGGCGCAACATGGAGAACCGCTACGGCTTCTACGCCGACGAGCAGCGAACCGGCACCTATGCCGGCGTCGGCTACGACTTCAACATCCACGACACGATGATCCTGGAAGGCCAGGGCGCGATCCAGGACCGAAGCCGCGAGAACCTCGCCTATACCGACAAGGCGATTGTAGCGGCGCGCAAGATGCTGACCGAGGCACTCGACGGCGATATCCCGCTGCCGATGGATGGATGCGCCGCCCGCTACGACCATCTGGTCAGTATCGATGCCGTCGCCCCCGCCGGCGAATGGCGGGACGCGTGGATCGCCAAACAGCTCGACCGCCGCGCGCGATCGGGCTGGGCCGGCGGGATCGCACCGGCGCGTCTCGAGGCCCTCCGCGCTTCCTGATCGAGTCCGGGCGCGGCTTGCGCGGAGCGCGGGCGCCCGGCAGATTCGCCGGATGGCGAGCAAGCCCGCCGGTCCCTCGGTGCGTTCCATCCCCGACGGCGACAGCCGCGAAAGGCTGGTCTGCCCGGATTGCGGCTTCATCTCCTACGACAACCCCAAGGTCGTGGTCGGTTCCGTGGCGGTGTGGGAGGAAAAGATCCTTCTGTGCCGGCGCGCGATCCCGCCGCGAACCGGCCTCTGGACGCTCCCGGCGGGCTATCTGGAGCTCAACGAGACCACGGAAGCCGGGGCGGCGCGCGAAGCCTGGGAAGAGGCGCGGGCGCGAATCGCGATCGACGGTCTGCTCGCGGTCTACAACATCCCCCGCATCGGCCAGGTGCAGCTGATCTACCGCGCCCGGCTCGAATCTCCCGATGTTGCCGCCGGCGAGGAGAGCCAGGAAGTCGGGCTGTTCGAGTGGGACGGCATTCCGTGGGACGAGATCGCCTTTCCCTCGGTGAACTGGGCGCTCGGGCACTACCGGGAGAGCGCCGGCCGGCCCCTCGAAGCCCCGCGCGCCAACCCGCCGGGCGAGGTCGGCGACATGGAGTAGCCCGGGCGCTTCCTCGCCGGCCGGTCCGACATCGGGACAGTGCCCATTGTCGGTTCAGGAGACGTCGGTCTGCGACGCGCGCGCGGCGTCGAACTTTCCCTCCCGGGCAACGTCGTAGTCGTAGAATTCCGCAGCCTGACCGGCGGAGCTATCGGCACCCACCTTGCTCCTCCAGGCCATTTTCATATCCCTGTAAAACCGGGCGAACGGAGAGGCCAGATGGTTCTGTTTCGCCCGAAAACGCGATCCGAGCTGCGCACGGGCCGTTCGTGGCCTGCGAATCCGCTCGTATTCGGCGAGCGCCGCATCGGGATCGCCGGACGCCCATGAGACGGCTTCC
>JAJEHI010000097.1 GCA_022823775.1 Defluviicoccus sp.
GGCCCGCCCCGCGTCCCTCATGGCGACGGAGAGGGAGTCCTCGATACGCTCCCTCATGGCCTCGAATACGTTCATTTCGGCCTTCGGCGATTGTGCGGCGCGGCTGGCAGCCCGTACTTGCGCGACGCAGGAAACGATTTCAAGTGCTTATTCCCGTCCGGCTTATTCCCGTCCGGCTTGACCGGCCGGAATCCCCGGCCTAGATAAGCTGCCATGTCGGAGGGCGCGGACAGCGGTACCGAAACGGTCGCGGCGGCGGTTACGATCAGCGATTCGGCGGTTCGCCGGATCCGCGAACTCGAAGAGACGGAAGACGCCTCCGGCATGATGCTCCGGGTCGCGGTCGGCGGCGGCGGCTGCTCCGGCTTTCAATACAGCTTCGGCTTCGACGATGCCTGCAACGGCGACGACACCGTGTTCTCCCGCGACGGCGTGCGCGTCGTGATCGACGACGTCTCGCTCGAATTCCTGGGCGGTTCCGAGATCGACTATGTCGAGGAACTGGTCGGCGCCTATTTCACGGTTCGCAACCCGAACGCGGCATCGACCTGCGGCTGCGGAGTCTCGTTCGCGGTCGGATGACCAAGATCGCCACCTGGAACGTCAATTCCATCCGCGCCCGACTGCCGCGCGTCCTCGAATGGCTGGCCGAATTCTCCCCCGACATCGTGCTCGCCCAAGAGCTCAAGGCGACCGACGAGACCTTTCCGCGCGAGGCTATCGAGGACGCGGGCTATAACGTCGCGATCTGCGGGCAGAAAAACTTCAACGGCGTCGGTATCTTCGCCAGGGAGCCGATCGAGGACGTACGGACCGGGCTTCCGGGCGATCCGGACGACGATCAGGCGCGCTATATCGAAGCCTTCGTGGGCGACCTCAGGGTGGCCTCGATCTATCTCCCCAACGGCAACCCGGCGCCGGGCGACAAGTACGACTACAAGCTGCGCTGGATGGACCGGCTCCTGATCCATGCGAAAGACCTCCTCCGCCAGGAAGAGGCGCTGGTGCTGGGCGGCGATTACAACGTGGTGCCGACCGACGGGGACTGTTACGACCCCGAGGGCTGGGCCGACGACGCGCTATGCCGGCCGGCGTCGCGAACGCGCTTCCGCTCGCTGGTCCATCTCGGCCTGACCGACGCCTACCGGGTGTTCAACGGCGCTCCCCACAACTACAGCTTCTGGGACTACCAGGGCGGCGCGTGGCAGAAGGATTTCGGCCTTCTGATCGACCATCTGCTGCTGTCGCCGCAGGCCGCGGACCGGTTGTCGGCATCGGGCATCGACCGCAACCCGAGGGGAAAACAAAAGGCGTCCGACCACACCCCGGTCTGGTGCGAGCTCGACCCGCCTACTCGCCCCTCGGCAGCTTGAGTTCTTCCAGCGGCGGCAGGCCGTAGCTCTCCCAGTCGTCCGCCACCTCGCGAAGCTTCTCCAGCGGCGGCAGGGAGATCCCCGGATAGTCCCATTTCCGGGTCGCGTCGACGATCACTTTCGCCCCGGGCGATTGCCCGCCTTCCGGCGCGTCGGGACCGAAGGAGGACGGGTCGAGCTCGACCGCCGCCGGGCTCTCGATCACCCGAACGTCCTTCTCCGGGCGAACCCGCCAGGCGAGAATCCAGTCACGCATAAACGGGTCCTCGATGTCGATGTCGTCGTCGGTGACGACGATCCACTTGAAATAGCTCATCCCCATATGGCCGAAGGCGCCGAACACGGCCTGGTCGACATGGCCGGCATACATCTTCTTCAGCGAGATCCAGAGCGTCGCGGTGCAGCCGCCCGCCTCCAGCGCGTGCACGTCGGCGATGCCGGGGATGCGGAGGTCCTCGCTCAGATGCTTCTTCAGCCCGGCTTCCAGCAGCGACCGCTTGATCATGCTGCTCTCGGACGGCGGGAGCTGGCTGATGATCCCGAGCAGGATGGGATCCCTGCGGTGGGTGATGCAGTTCACCTTGAACACGGGCGCGTGGCGGCCGCCGGCCATGTACCCGGTAAACTCGCCGAACGGGCCTTCCGGTTCGAGGGAATCGGTCAGTACCTCGCCCTCGATCACGATTTCCGCGTGCGCCGGCACTTCGAGGTCGACGGTCTCGCAGCGCACCATCGGGATCGCCTCGCCGCGGATTCCGCCGGCGACGGCGAGCTCGTCGGCGCCGTAGCGGGCCGGCGCCACCACATACTGCACCGGATCGCCGCCGATGAAGATCGCCGCCGGCATGTTCTTGCCGCGCGCCTTCCACTTCTCCCAGTGGATGGCGCCGCCCCGGTCCGGTGCGCCGAACAGGATACCGGTCTTGTCCCTGCCCTTTATCTGGCAGCGGCGTATCCCGATATTGCGGCGGCCGTCATCCGGATCCTTGGTCACCCAGAGCGGCGTGAGATAGGGCCCGGCGTCCTTTTCCGGCGTCCAGACCGGGATCGGCAGCGCGTTCAGATCGACGTCGTCGCCGGAAACGACGACCTCCTTGCACGGGCCGTCGTCGACAATCACCGGCTCGATGGGGTTGGCGATGCCCTCGATGACCCTGTCGTGGATCGCGGCGAAGTTGGGCTCGCAGCCGATCGCGGTCGCGATCATCTCGCGCGACGACGCCACCACGCCGGCCACGACCCGCCCTCCGGGATAGCCCTTGATGTTGCGGAAACCGATCCCGTAACGGTTCTGCTCGGACATCGCGCGGAAGATCATGCGGAGCACCGCGGAGATCTCCCAATCCTTGTCGACCTCCTTGTCGACCCAGCGCATCATGCCCTGCTGCTCCAGGACCTGGAGATAGGGCCTGAGCCCGTCATAACTCATCGCTCGTCCGCCTCCCGTCGATGCCGGTGCGCGCTAGACGCCCACATCGGAACCGCTTTGTCCAGCCGCGCCCGGTTGAACGGCGGGGGCCGCTTGGTTATCACCCTCGAAGATCACCGGACGGCACGGGAGACGGTCATGGGCGGAGACGCCAATCCCATCGGCAAGCGGGCGGCGGCCGAAATCGTCGCTTTGCGGGAAGCCTGGCATACCAAGGACCACCCGTTCTATGTCGGTTTCCACGAAGGAACCGTCGGGCTCGAAGCGATGGCGAAGCTGATGGCGCAGCATTATCAGCACGTCGTTCGGGTCCTGCCGAGCTTCGGACTGATCTATGCCAAGGCGCCGCCGGACGGAAGACGGTTCATCCTGGAGAACCTGGCCGAAGAGGAAGGGCTGGTTGCCGGTCCGGGCGAGGACCGGGAGCCGCACGACCACACGGAGCTCATTTTCCGTTATTGCCGCTTCGTCGGCATGACCGGAGACAAGGTGCGCGCGACGGAGCAGCTGCCGGCCTGGCGGGCGCGTTCATACTTCTACCTCGCGACCGTGCGGGATGAGGCGTTTCCGGTGATCGTCGCGATGCAGTCGACGCAGGAGGGCCAGCAGCCGGCCATTAACGGCGAACGAACCCTTCCGGCCTTCAAGCAGTTCCACGGGCTGGAGATGGACGACCCGGCGATCGAGTTCTTCGCCGAGCACTACATTGCCGATGCCGACCATTCGAACCGCCAGATTCAGCTCGTCGAACGATTGATACGAACCGAGGAAATGGCCGCGCGGGCGATCGACGTCGCAACCGTCGCGGTCAAGACGCGCTGGGCCTGCATGAACGAGATTTACCGGACCGCCGTCCTCGGCGAGAAGGACCCGCTGCCCGAGGGTATCGCCGCCTGACGGGCCGCGATGCGGTCAGTTGCCCTCCGCGGTTTTCGGCGCCGCGTCCGGGTTCCATTGACCCCGGCGCATGCGGTTGATCTCGACCCGTTCGAACAGCCCGGCCTTGCGGAACGGTTCGTCGCGGGAGAACGTCTCCGCCTCGTCGCGCGATGGGACGTTGACGACGAGCACGCTCCCGGTCCGCGTCTTGCCGTCCTCGCCGAGCAGCGCGCCGCCGAGCACCAGGATGTCCTCATGCGCGTCGAGATAGGCGAAGTGGTCTTCCCGCGTTCTCGCCCGGATCTCTTCCGAGTCGGGCTTGTCGATCTGGTAGATGATGTAGAGCATGGCTCCGCCCCTCCATTGCGGCGGCACCAAGATCACAGCCGGGGCGGCCGCCATCAAGCGTCCAGTGCCGGAGGTCAGGAATGACGGTCGAGATCGGTGTCGTCTTCGACGGATTCGACGACGCGCGCGAGATGATACGTCTCGCCGAGGGTGCGGAGGCGGCGGGAGCCGCGAGCGTCTGGGTCGCCGAGCACATGGGCTGGCGAGAAGCGGTGACCGCCTGCGCGGGAATCGCCGTCGCGACGAAAACCGTCCGCCTGGTCCCGACAGCGATCAGCCCGTACCTCTGGCATCCCACCCCGACGGCCATGGCGCTGGCGACCCTCGAGGAGCTGGCCCCGGGGCGGGTCGCGGTGGCGGTGTCGGTCGGCAACCTGCTCAACCTGAAGGAATCGGGCCACGAAGCGGTTCGCCCGGTTGCCGCGATCGGAAACATGGTCTCGGACCTGCGCGCGCTGTGGACCGGCGAACGGGTGCTGCGCGAAGCCCCGTCATACCGGCTGGACGGCGCCTACATGAATTTCGCACCTTCCGCCCCGCTGCCGGTCTACGTTGCCTCGACCGGGCCGCAAGTGCTCAACCTGTCCGGGCGGATCGCGGACGGCGTGCTGCTGTCCGGCGGGCTCACCCTCGAATCGACCCGGCGCTGCCTGGCCTTCGCGGAGGAAGGGATCGATGCGGCGGGCCGGGACCGCGACGCGCTCCGCCGCGCGAGCCTGATCTACTTCTCCGTATCGCGGGACGGAAGGGCGGCGGTGGACGACCTCAAGACCAAGCTCGCCTACCTGTTCCGCAGCGCTCGCCACGCGGACAACATCGCGACCTCGGGGTTGCCCATCGACCACGAGGCGATCATGGATGCGGCCGGACGGCGCGACCTCGCCTCGGCTGCGTCGATGATCCCCGACGAGGCCATCGAAGCGTTCTGCGTCGGCGGCACCCCCGCCGACTGCCGCAGGCTGCTCGCCCTCTATCTCGATGCCGGAATCGAGGAACCGATCCTCCAGATCAGCGGCACGCCGGAGAACAAGGCGCTGGCGCTCGAACTGGTACGCGAATTCGCGGCTTCCTAGAGCCCGATCAGCCCGAGCTCGCGATAGGCGGCCGCGGCGGCGGGGTGGAGCGGCACGCCGTCGATGGCAAGACCGTCCGCGCCCTCGGTCCTCAGGGGGTCGAAGAGGCGGTCCAGCCCGTCGAACAGCGGGTTGAGCGCGGCCAGCCGCTCATGCCGCGTCGCCATGAGACACGCAAGCCGGCCGACCGTGTCGTCCGGGGTCCGGGCGTGCGTCGCGATCACGTTGAGCACGCCGATCTGGGCGCTGTCTCGGTCGTGGCCCCTGAGCGCGCCCGCCCTCACCCGCGCGGGACGGTAGAAGCCGACACGCTCGAGCAGGGTTTCGAGCTGGCCCGCGCGGTAATCGAGAACCCGTATGTCTGATCGTTCGGCCAGTTCCGTCATCACCCTGTTCGGGATAGGGCATTGGAACTGGGCGTCGATCTCGCCCTCCGCCAGCGCATTGGCGCCGTCGAGGAAGTTGAGATGCACCTGCTCGAAGGTCTCGAAGCCGATGCCCAGCACCCCGAACATGGTGGCGACATGCTGTGCCATGCCGCTACCCGCCGGGCCGATGGAAACCCGTTTTCCGCGCAAGTCTTCGACCGTCTCCATCCCGGAAGCGCGAAGCGCGACGAAGAACATGGGCCCCGAGTTCGCCGGCGCGGCCATGCGGACGTCGAGCGCACGTTGGAACGGCGCCTCGCCCCGCGCCGCCCGGCCGATCCAGTTGGCGGCGAGGAGCCCGAATTCGATCTCGCCCGCCTCCAACCGTTCGGCGTTTCCGACGCTCGCCGTCGGCGTGGCGAAGATGTCGACGCGGTCGAACGTCCCCTGCTCTTTCGCGACCGCCGCGATCGCCTCGGCCTGGGTGTAGAAGGTGCTTCCGAATTCCGATGTCCCGATGGCGATCCGCATGTCTTACCCGCCTTGCTGTCAGACCGTCCCCCGCCCTGCCCGGGGCAACAGGCGGAAGGCGATGAGACCCAGGGCCGACAGAATAACCGCGCCGAAGACGAAAAACGCGACCTGAAGGCCGAATCCGTCAACCGCCGCCCCCATGGCGACGGGAACGACGAACCCTGCGAACCGGTTCACCGTGGACCTGATCCCGACGCTGATTCCCTGCCGCTCCGCGTTCACCGCACGCGCCAGAACGTAGAGCATCAGCGGAAAGGCGATGCCGGAAAATACGCCCCATCCGGTGGCGACGCCGAGGAGCTGCCAGAACTCGCGAAACAGCACGACGCTGGAGAGCATCGCCGCCGCGGTGCCGATGGCGACGACCAGCAGGACGTTCGGGCTCACCCTCCGCGAAACCGGACCGGCCGTCAGCCCCGAGAGACCGGCCACCACGGAACCGACGGCCACCAGCACGCCAATGGTGGCCCCGCCGAAGTCGAGCGATTCCAGGTAGACCGGGTAGAACGAATGCCGGAGCGCATGAACGCAGGTCATCAGGAACGAGCACGCGACCACGAAGGCGACCGCCGGCACGCGCATCATCCTGAACGCATCCCGGTAATCGCCCAGCCAGGACCGCCGTGCCGTGCCCTTGCCGGGCGGGTAGTCCGCCCGCACGTCCCGCGGCAGGAACCCGATCGCGACAAGCGTGGCGATTCCCCAGATCCCGATCAGGGAGAAGGCGCCCACCGGGCCGAACACGTCCCACGCGGTTCCGCACAACACCGGCGCGACCAGGTTCCCCGAGGTCGAAACGAAGCTGAACCGCCCCATCAGGGCGGGGTCGTTCCGGTCGAGCCGCCCGACATGGGCCTGCGCCGCCATCCACACCAGCGCCTGCGCGAAGCCGGTCAGGAGCTGCAGGACGATCAGCACCGCGACGGAAGGGAGCGCCGGGTAAAGGGGAAACAGCACGGCCGTCGCGATTGCCGCCGCGGCAGCGATCCGGTTGATGCCGAGCCTGTCCATCAGCGCGCCGCCGGGGATCGACAGCACCACCGAGAGCGCGGCGCGGGCGCCCAGCACGAGCCCGATCATGAAGGGCGTCGCCCCGATGTCGAGCGCCCAGAGGGGCACCGCGACCGTCATCATCGGAACGAAACCGAGGCCGAAGAATCCGACCGCGAAGATCGCGGCGTGCGCGCCGGAAATCCGCAAGGCGGGACTCAGCCGGGCTTGTCGTCCGTCCCGAGCAACAATCGCCGCTGCACCGGGAACAGCGCGATGTCGAAGCGCTCGGAGAAGAGCCCCCAGAGGCCCTTTGGCGCCTTCAGCATGACCGCCACCGCGGTCACGCCGAGCAGGATCAGGTACCAGGTCCCGTAGGGCGCGAGCGGCTCGCGGAGCAGGAAGAAAATCAGCGTGCCGACGATCGGCCCCTCGATCGAGCCGATCCCGCCGATCACCACGATGAAGATGATGGTGACGGTCCAGTTGATGTCGAACGCGGCGCTCGGCGTGATTCGAATCTTGGTGATGTAGATCAGGGCGCCTATGGCCGATGTCCCGAACGCGGCCAGGATGAAGACCATCAGCTTGGCGCGGAAATTGTCCACCCCGAGACTGCGCGAGGCCTCCTCTGAGTCTCGTATCGCGGTCAGCGCGAGGCCGTAGCGCGAGCGGAGCAGCAGGTAGATGCCGGCGATCACCGCGACCGCGAGCGCGAGCGCGAGCCAGTAGATCGTGGCATCCCGGTCCGCCCGCGACGCGGCGATGGACTTGATCGCCGCGATCGGCAGGCTCATTCCCGATCCGCCGCCCAGAGCCTTCACCTGGGCGAAGCCGAGCAGGAACACCTCCGCGACCACCCATGTGCCGATCGCGAAATAATGTCCCCGCAGGCGGAATACGATGAAGGCGATGGGAAGCGAGATCACCGCGCCCAGAATGCCCGCCATCGGCACCGTCCAGATCGTGCCGATATCGAGAAAGATGACGAGGATGAACAGCAGGTACCCGCCGAGCCCGATGAACGCCTGCTGACCCACCGAGACCAGCCCGCCATAGCCGGCGAGCAGGTTCCAGAGCTGCGCCAGGGCCAGGATGTAGAAGATCTCGACGAGAAGGCGCATCGTCGCGCGGTCGCCCCACCAGGGCACCGTCAGCAGGACCAGGATCAGCACCGCGGCCACCGACATGCCGATCCGGCTCGCCCGGGTCGAGTGGACCACGCGGCTAGTCATCGCGGGTCCTCGGGAACAGCCCGTTGGGGCGCAGGACGAGGATGACCAGGAAGGCGATGTGGCCGGCGAGGAACTGCCAGCCGGGATCGATCTTGGCGCCGATATTCTGGGCCACGCCCAGGATCACCCCGCCGGCGAGCGTGCCCCACATCGAGCCGAGCCCGCCGATGATCACGGCCTCGAAGGCGAACAGAAGCCGCGTCGGCCCGAGCGCGGGATCGAAATTGGTCCGGATGCCGATAAAGATGCCGGCGATCGCGACCAGCACCAGGGAAACCGCCATGGCCAGGCCGAAGATGTGCTTCTGGTTTATTCCCATCAGCCGGGCGGTGGAGGGATCGTCGGAGGTGGCGCGGAACGCGCGGCCGAGCCGCGTCCGGCTGAAGCCGATCTGAAGCGCGAATATCAGCGCGACCGCGATGACGAACACGATCAGCGGCAGGGTGCCGAGCTCGATTCCCTCGACCAGCTCGACGCTGGAGACCTCGATCGGACCCGCCTTCAGGCGTTGCGAGTCCGCCGAGAAGATCTCCAGCAACAGGTTCTGGATGACGATCGAGATGCCGAAGGTCACCAGCAGGGGCGGCAGGAGGTCGTCGCCCAGCGTGTAGTTGAGGATGCCGCGCTGCAGCACGTAGCCGAAGAAGAACATGAAAGGCAGGACGGCGACCATGCTGACGAACGGATCGACCCCTGTCGTCTCGATCGTCACCATGGCGACGAAGGCGGCGAGCACGATGAGGTCGCCATGCGCGATGTTCACCAGCCGCATCACGCCGAAGATGATCGCGAGGCCGGCGGCGAACAGCGCATAGAGCCCGCCGGTCAGTACCCCCTGCACGATGCTGTTGACCCATTCGATCATGGTCAGGTGCCGAAATAGGCGGCCGAAATACGGTCGCGGGTCAAGTCCCCGGGCGCGCCGGTGAGCGCGAGACGGCCCTCCTGGAGGCAGTACACCCGGTCGGCTACTTCGAGGGCGCGGTTAATGTCCTGCTCCACGACGACCATCGCGGTTCCTTCCGCCTTGATGACCGGCAGGACCTCGTAAATCTCCTTGACCACGACCGGCGCCAGCCCGAGCGACAATTCGTCGAACAGGATCAGGTCGGGGTTGGACATCAGGGCGCGGCCGATGGCGGTCATCTGCTGCTCGCCGCCGCTAAGCGCCGTGCCGGGGACCGAACGACGGTTGCGCAGCGCGGGGAACAGCTCGTAGACACGCTCCAGCGACCAGCGACCGGGCCGCCCGCTGTACCCGCCGATGACCAGGTTCTCCTCGACGCTCAGGCTGGGAAACAGCCGGCGTCCCTCCGGCACCATGGCGACGCCGAGCGCGACGATATCGGCGGCCTCGCGGGACTGGATGCTCTCCCCGCGGTAGGACAGCACCTCGCTGGTTGCGGCCACCATGCCGGTGATCGCGCGCAAGAGGGTCGTCTTGCCGGCCCCGTTCGCGCCGATGGCGGCAACCGTCTCGTGCTCCTCAAGGTCGAAGTCGAAACCGAACAAAGCCTGGAAATCCCCGTAGAACGCATCGAGGTTGCGGATTTCGAGCAGGCTCATTCGACCGCGATTCCGAGATAGACCTCGCGCACGGCGGGGTTGTCGATGACCGCCTGCGGGTCGCCCTCGTCCAGCTTGCGGCCGAAATCGATCACCACCAGCCGGTCCACCACCGACATCAGCGCATGCACGATGTGCTCGACCCAGACGATGGAGACGCCCTCGTTTCGTATGTCGCCGATGGTGGCGACGAGCTCGCGGATCTCGTGCTCGGTCAACCCGCCGGCGATCTCGTCGAGAAGCAGGACGCGCGGGCGGGTCGCCAGCGCCCGGGCGAGTTCCAGCCGCTTGCGCTCCAGCAGGGTCAACGAGCCGGCCAGAGCGTTCGCCTTGGGCGCGAGTCCGGTCCGTTCCAGCACCTCCACGCAGTGATCGTAGGACGCGGCCTCGGACTGGCCGGCGCCGAACGCGCCGCCGACCAGCAGATTCTCGAACACGGTCATCCCGCCGAACGGGTGGGGGATCTGGTATGAGCGCCCGATCCCGGCCCGGCTGCGGAGATGGGCGGGCAGGTGGGTGATGTCCTCGCCCGCGAACACGATCCTGC
The DNA here is from genome assembly GCA_022823775.1 of Defluviicoccus sp. Lineage (GTDB taxonomy): Bacteria > Pseudomonadota > Alphaproteobacteria > MPNO01 > MPNO01 > MPNO01. The sequence continues at coordinate 10,343 of JAJEHI010000097.1, forward strand.
CGTCGTCCGGCGGCAAGCTGCCGGTAATCAGGTTGAAGAGAGTGCTCTTCCCGGCGCCGTTGGGGCCGATGATGCCGAGCGCCTCGCCCTCCGCGACCGCCATGTCGAACGAATCGACGACCAGCAGAGAGCCGAAACTCTTGGACAGGTTCTCGACCGAGAGGATGGCTGCCATCAGGCGGTCCGTCCCTCGATACGGCCCTCCGGGCCTGCTCGGGATGAGGGTACTCCTGGGGTCGAATTCACCCTTCCCTCACCCTGAGCAGCCGCGGAGCGGTGTATCGACGAGCACGCCCCGGAAATCCCTTAGCTCAGCGCCTCGAGGTCGCCGGTCAGCGGGATATCCTTCGCCTGCCGGTTGTCCACCAGATCGAGCTCGTACTTGAACTTCTTGCCGCGCTTCCACTGGCCGCCGACCAGCGGCGTGCGGCAGGCGTTCTTGACCGGATTGCGGCGGTCGCCGAACTTCCAGGAGACCGGACCGACGATCGACTCGTAGTCGGTGTTCTCGATCGCGTTCAGGATGGCCTCCGGGTCGCCCGGATCGCCGCAGCGCTTCAGCACGTCGATCGCCACCTCGATATTGGCGTGCTTAAAGCCGAGGGGCTGGGTCCATTGCCTGCCGGTCTTGGCGGTATAGGCGTTGGCGAAGTCGCCCGACGACTGACCGGTCAGGTTCGACTTGTACGGATGCGAGGCCGACCACCACACCTCCGTCGTCAGCCCGTGGCCGCGATCGCCGAGAGCCTCGATGGCCGAGGGGAACAGGAGCGCCTTGGCGATCGTCGCCGCCTTGAGCTGCTTGGTCAGGCCCTGCTGCGCCGCCTGGGTCCAGAACGTCGTGAAGTCGGGCGGCGCGAAAATGCCCGTGAGCAGTTCGACCCCCTCCTTCTTGAACGTCGAGATCTGGGCGGTGAAATCGGGGCTTCCCATGGAGAACAGCGGAGGCTGGATGTAGGTGAACCCGCGCCCCTCCATCGGCGGCCTGAATCCGAGCTTCGGATCGCCGCCGACCTGCCCGTCTTCGCTGTTTTCTATCGCGCTGCCGATCTTCTTGTTGGTGCCGAGCGCGTCCCACATGTCCATGAAGACGCCGATCATGTCGTCGATGCCCCAGAAGAAGTGGTAGGTCCACTTGAAGGGCTTGTCGGGCGTGGCCCCGCGGCCGAAATAGACGATCTGCCACGGCGTATCGGCGGTGACGCAGGGCACCTCGTTGGCTTCCGCCTGGTCCGACACCGGGTTGACCGTGGTGCCGCTGGACGAGCCGATCATCAGGTTGACCTCGTCCTTGAGGATCAGCTCGGCGGCGACCTCGGCGGCGCGGTTGGGGTTCGACTGCGAGTCGCGCGAGATGATTTCGACCGGGTACTTCTTCTTGCCGATCGTAATCCCGTCGCCGATCGCCGCGCGGGCGTCGGCGAGCACGAAACGGTCGGCCTCTCCGAAGGCGGCGAGCGGTCCCGATTGCGGGCTGACGAAGCCGATCTTCACCGGCCTCGTGGCGGCGTGGACGGCGGGCGCGGGAAGGCTCGACGCCGCGGCGGCGGCAAGCACCCCGCCGCCGTATTTTAGGGCGCGCCTGCGGCCGATCCTCGACTTCAACGCGGTTCCCTTATCGCTCTTCGACATTTTGGCTCTCCCTGTGTTTGCGAGAAAACATGAAGTTCGATTCTCAAGCACCTCTTTTGACAGGTTTTTCTGTCGACCCTCAAACCAAAATGGTGTTGGGCTCCAGACCGAGCAGCACGCGGCCGTAGAGTTCGGCGCTCGCCTCCGGCAGCAGAAGCCCGTGCATGTTGATCGCGTGGAGGTCGCGCGAAGCCCGCTGCAGCGGGCTCCTGAGCGCGAGGCTGGAGCCGCCGGCCATCAGGAACAGCTTTTCCGTGCCGTCGAGCGCGAACCGTACCCCCTGCGAGCAATCCATGCGGATACGGGCGCGCATCTCCGTGGTCATCGGCGTCCTCGACCGCGCGTGGGAGTCGATGTCGTCGGCCACCCGGTAGAGCATCATATGCGCCGCGTCGATCAGGGATGCGGCCTCCCCCAGCTTGATGTGGGTCGCCGACCACTCGGAATGGATGTGAGGCGTATAGGCGACCGGCTTGTCCTGGACGGACCCGCGGAACTCGGCGACCGCCGCGCGCCCGAGACCCAGCGCCGCGCCGCAGATGCAGAGCGCCAGCACCGGCACCGCCTCGGCCTTGTGGAGCCAGCCGTCGTAGCCTTCGGCCATGCCAGGCGTGTCGCCCTCGATCAAGGCGGGGATCGAGAGCCGCCGATGCGCGGGCACGTTGAGCCCGTCGACCTTGACCGAACAGCTTCCGGTGCCGGAAAGCCCGGCGACGAACCAGTCGTCCTGGATGTCGACGTCGCTCGCGGGCACCAGGAAGTCGGCGAGGTCGACCGTCTCGCCCGAAGAATCCAGCACCTCCGCGCCCAGGAGCAGCCAGGCGGCGTGCTCGCAGCCCGAACCGAACGGCCAGAAACCGCTCAGCTCGCAGGAGCCGTCGCCGTTCAGAACGGCCTTGCCGCGCGGCCCGATCACCGCGGAAACCATCGTGTCGGGATCGGCGCCGTAGACGTCCCCGCGCGCCTGGCCCGGGAAATGCGCCATCATCCAGCTGTGGGCGTGCATGACGCCGAGCACCCAAGCGGTGGAGGAGCATCCTTCGGCGATCGCCGAAATCACGTCCAGATGGGCGCGCATCGACAATTCGTGGCCGCCGCAATTGCGCGCCTGGATGACCCGGAGCAGGCCCGACTCGCGGATTCGCGCCATGTTCTCGGCCGGAACGCGGCGGTCGCTCTCGGCCTGGGGAACCCGCGCCCTGAATTCCTCGGCGGCGACTTCGGCGCGCTGTCTCAGTTCCGCGACCGTCCCCGAAAGATCGTCGCCGACCGCCACCATCGCCCTATCTCCCGACCGTTCTCCGCTCATTTTGCATAGTACGGGGCAGGATGGCCACCAAGCGCGGCGTTGGAAGACATCACCCCCCGCCCGCCGTCGTCTCCACGCTCGCCGCGGCGGCGCCGACGGCGGCGCCCTTGGTCTCCCATTCTTCCGCGCCGGCGTCGCGGCGGAACTGGCGGCGCACGGCGTGCTCGGCGGGCTTGGCGGCCTCGCGCAACTCCTCGATCGCCTGGCGGTCGCGGGCGAACTGGCGGAAGGCGGCGAACTTGGCGGACAGATACTGGTCGGGCCAGGGCACCGGATCCCAGCCGTACCAGGCCGCGG